>JBPEYE010000409.1:0-3508 GCA_052030825.1 Gammaproteobacteria bacterium
AACTGATACATCACCTGCGCGATTGCAACATCCAGCTGCGCATGAGCGACAAGATCAGCACGCTGTCGAAGTTCGACGACGGCAAGGTGGTCGTCAAGTTCGAAAGCGGCAAGAGCATCGCGGTCGACACCGTGCTGTTCGCCGCCGGCCGCCAGGGCATGACCGAAGACCTCGGCCTCGACCAGGTCGGCATCGAGGTCGACCGTCGCGGGCGCATCCCGGTCAACGACGACTACCAGACCGCCCAGCCGCACATCTATGCTGCCGGCGATGTGATCGGCTTTCCGAGCCTCGCGTCGACGTCGATGGAGCAGGGCCGCCATGCGACCTGCCATGCCTTCGGTGCCGAGGTCGCGAGCCAGCCCGAACTCTTTCCGTACGGTATCTACGCGGTGCCGGAAATCAGCATGTGCGGCCTCACCGAGCAGGAGTGCACCGAGCGCGGCATCGCCTACGAGGTCGGCTACGCGCGCTTCCGCGAGGTCGCGCGCGGGCAGATCATCGGCTTGCGCGAGGGCTTGTTGAAGATGCTGTTTTCGATCGAGACGCAGAAGCTGCTCGGCGTGCACATCATCGGCGAGGGCGCGACCGAGCTCGTACACATCGGCCAGGCGGTAATCTCGCTCGGCGGCACGCTCGATTATTTCGTGCAGACCGTGTTCAATTATCCGACGCTCGCCGAAGCCTACAAGGTTGCCGCGCTCGACGCTTACAACCGCATGACCTTTTGAGGTCCCGGAAACGGTCGACGATTGCAGTCGCCGCCGGATCTGCACGTCATTGCGAGGCGCGACGGCGACGAAGCAACCTCCACGATCTCGCCCAATCCTGGGAGATTGCTTCGCTGCGCTCGCAATGACGACGTCACCCGCGTCATTGCGAGGAGGCGCAGCCGACGAAGCAATCTCCCGGTGCCCGCCATTTCCGCGGAGTTTGCTTCGCGGCGCTGGCGATGCCCGTGATCTCCCGTCAGCACTGCTCCCAGGGGAGGCCGTCGTGGCGCCAGCCGCCGAGCGTGCTGCGGTGGTGGTTTTCGTCGAGTTCGCCCTCGAATCCGTGCTCGATGTTGTAGACGTGCTTGAAACCATGCTCGATGAGGAGCTCGCCGGCCACCGTCGAGCGGTTGCCGCTGCGGCAGATCAGGATGACCGGCACGCTCTGATGCTCCGAGGTTTCGATAATGCCGCCGAGAATCAGCCGCCGCACCTCGCGCTCGAAGTTCGGATTGATGACGAAATCGGGCTCGTCGATCCACGGGATGTTGACCGCGCCGACCGGGTGACCGATGAACAGGTATTCCATGTCCGAGCGCACGTCGATGAATGCGGTCGCCGGTTCGCGCTGGATCATGTCCCAGGCTTCCTGCGGACTAATATGTTGGACTTTGGTTTCAGACATTCTTGTAACTAATTGATTTAAAATAATATTTCATAATGTACCTAATCACGCCTAGCCTGGTTGGCGCTGCGCACCCGCCGGTTCACTTGTCAACCCGGGGTCGCATTATCGCGCGGTCGGCGAATAAAATCGACGAATCGCGGGCGCCATTCGTCAAAAATTGTAGTAATTTCATCGATTTTTGAGCATTTTTTAAAGCAATTCGCAACATAGTCGCACAGGGCTGATTATACTTTTGCGAAGCATTCGGAAAAGCGGAAATCGACATGCGCGAACGCGACGGCAGACCTGGTTTGACGCGCTACCTGCGGGTCGGCGCCATGCTGCTGTGCGCATCGCTGTTCGCAACCCGCGTCGATGCGGTGGTCACGGTCGACAACGTTTCCTCGGTAACCGGCGTCAATCCGACTACGCTGACCGTCTCGCACGCCACCGCCGGCGTCGACCGCCTGATGATCGTCGGCGTTTCGCTGCGCAACGACGACAACGAATTCGTTACCTCGGTGACCTATAACGGCACCGGGCTCAGCTTCGTCGGTGAAATCAGCAATGGCGACGATGCGCGCGTCGAACTGTGGTCTTATCTCGCGCCGCCGGTCACCACTGCCAACGTCGTCGTGACCTTTAATGAGGATGTGCGGCGAGACGCGGGTATCGGCGTTATCACTTTCAATGGCGTCGACCAGATCAGTCCTTTCGGAGGTTTCCAGTCTAATTTGGGCGATTCGAATTTTGCCAGCGCATCAGTCTTGTCTGCTGCTGGTGAATTGGTCCTCGGGGTCATGGCAGTGCGGCAGGTGGACGCGAATCCGGCGGTGGTCGGCGGCACCGAGCAATGGGCCTTCAAGACGCAGCCGGGTAACAACGAAACGGCGGGCGCCGGTGCGACCTACGCCGGAGCAACCAGCGTCAGCCTCGGCTGGAACCTGACGGATAGCCGGGAATGGGTAGTCGGTGCAATATCGATTCGACCGGTAGGCGCAATCGTGTCGAGCTGCGATACATTTCGTGACGAATTTTCGGCCACCAGCTATGCGAATCAGGACGGCACCCGCAACTGGTCGTCAAACTGGAACGAAGTCGGCGACAACGGCGCCCCCAACAACGGTGAAATCCGGATAAATTCGAACAGCCTGCGACTCGAAGGAGACGGCTCCGCGGCGACCGTGCTGGGAGGCCCGTATATCGAGCGCGAGGCCGATTTGAGTGCGTTTACCTCGGCCACGCTAAGCTTCGTGTACCGCGAAACGGGAAACTGGGAGCCGAGCGACGAAATCGAAGTTCACGTCTCCGACGACGGCGGTGCGAGCTGGAACCTGATCCAGACCTTTACCGATGACCAGGGCGATACATTTCAGCCTTTTTCGATCGATATCAGCGCCTACATGTCGGCCAATACCCGGATTGCCTTCGTCGAAAAGGCCAATGCCGGCAACGAGCGCTTTTACATCGATAACGTCGAGATCGCGGCTTGCCGGCCGGCGCTGCTGGCTTATTATCAGATGGACGAGCCGCTGTGGAACGGAACCGCGAACGAAGTCGTCGACAGCTCGGGCAACGGTAACCACGGCACCGCGGTGGGCAGCGCCAATACGGTCAATCCCGGTAAGGTCTGCCTCGGCGGCGATATCCCCTTTAACAATACCGACGCCGCGCAAGACGGCATCGATAGCGGAATCGACGCGAACGATTACGTCGGCAACGTCGGCACCATCAGCTTCTGGTACAAGAGCGACAATGCGTGGGTCGGCGGCGGCGATCGCGCCCTGTTCGATTCGTCCCCCGACAGCCTGTCTTCCCCGGACAAGTTCTTCCTGCTGATGCTGCGCAACGACGGCGCGCTGCAGTTCGCGGTCGAAGACGATACCGATACCGACTTCCTGTTCAATACCGCCGCGTTCGGCTACGGCGCGAACGTCTGGGTGCATATCGCGGTGACCTGGGATATGTCGGGAAATCGCCAGATCTACGTGGATGGGGTGCTCGCGGCAACCGATACGCGCGCGACCTCGGGGTCGCTCGGCGAGCTCGACACGATCTACTTCGGCGACAATCGCAGTACCTACCATTTCGGCGGAACGTCGAATTCGGCCAACGGCGTGCTCGACGA
>JBPEYE010000041.1:0-2210 GCA_052030825.1 Gammaproteobacteria bacterium
GCGAGATCGAGGTCGTCGCCCGGCGCGGTAATGACATCGAGCGGCAGCTCGATGTGCACCGGGCCGGGCCGGGCACCGTCGAACACCGCGAAGGCGCGCGCCAGCACGGCCGGCAACTCGGAGGCGTCGAGCACACTGTGGCTGAATACGCTGACGCCGCTGATCAGCGCGCGCTGGTCGGGCAGTTCGTGCAGGCGCCCCTCGCCGAGGCTCAGTTCGTCGGTGCGGTTGACGCTCGAGACCACCAGCATCGGGATCGAATCCGAATAGGCCTGCCCCATCGCGGTGACGATGTTGGTCATGCCCGGCCCGGAAATGATGAAGCAGGCCGCGGGTCGACCGCTGACGCGGTAGTAGCCGTCGGCCATGAACCCGGCGCCCTGCTCGTGGCGCGGCGTCACGTGGCGAATGCCGCTGTCGGCGAGTCCGCGGTAAAGCTCGACGGTGTGTACGCCGGGAATGCCGAAGATCGTGTCGATGCCGTAGTTTTCGAGCATCCGGACGAGCACTTCGCCGCAGGTTTTCATGTTTCAGCCTCCGCGCCACGCGCCGCATCGAGAGGCGACATTCTCGCGCAGATCGTCGCCGATTGCGCGCGGTTTTGCGAGCCGTCGCGCCGCTGCCGGCGGATCATGGGCGTGATTTGCCGGCTTTGCGCGCCTGTTCGTCGAGCGTGCGCGGCCAGGTGTCCCGCAGCAGACGCGACAGCGCGCGGTCTTTCAACACGACGCCACCGGTCTGGCACCGGGCGCAGTAGTTGGTCTCGTTACGCGCGTAGACGATGCGCTGCACCGGCGCGCCGCAGTCGGGACAGGGCTGGCGATATTTGCCGTGTACGGCCATCGAGTCGAGGAACGCGGTGACCTTGTCGGGGAAGCCGTCGCCGCAGGCATCGCGCAGTTCGGCAGTAAAGCGATCGAGGACCGTGACTGCCGATGCGTGCAGGCGCTCGAATTCGGCGTCGCTCAGTTTCGAAGTCAGCGTGAATGGCGACAGCCGCGCGTGGTGCAGGATCTCATCGCTGTAAGCATTACCGATTCCGCTGACGATTGCCGGTGACGTCAGGCTGCGTTTCAACGTGTGATTCTCTTCGCGCAGCCGGGCCGCGAATTCGCGCCAGCTGCAGTCGAGTACTTCGAGCCCACCGCGGTCGTGCGCCGCCGTGTCGGCGCGATTCGCGCAGACGTGCAGGCTCGCCTGCTTGCGGCTGCCCGCTTCGGTCAGGATCAGCGCGCCGCGATCGAAGCGCAGCGCGGCGAGCACGGTTTTCTGCTTCGGCACCTTGCCGTCGGCATTGAAACGCAGCCGTCCGGCGATCATCAGGTGCAGCACCCAGACCTGGCCATGCTCGAATTCGAAACACAGGCGCTTGCCGAGGCGCCAGACGGCAACCAGCTGCTGGCCGATCGCATCACGCGGATCCGGTTCGGCGGTGCGCAGCAGGAACGGGCTACGCAGTTCGAGGCCGGTCAGGCGCGCGCCGACGACGTGGCGCTCGAGCGCTTCGACGTAAACGGTGATATCGGGTAATTCCGGCATGCGGGAACGACAGGCGGTCGATGCGCGGGGTGGGCTATCGGAGCGGCGCGATCGGCTCGCCGGACAGGCGCTCGGAAGGCCGGCCGTCGACGCCGACCGGAATGCTTCCATTCAGCGTCACGCGGTAGAACTCGCGATCGAAATCGCTGGCGTAGACGTCGCGGATCGCCTGGTGCTGGGTCGCGCGGTTGTCCCAGAAAGCGATGCTGCCCGGCGCCCACCGGAAGCGCACGCAGAATTCCGCGCGCACGCAGTGCTCCCACAAAAATTCGAGGAGCGCGTCGCTCTCGCGCGGCGCGAGGCCGACCAGGTTGCGGATGAATTCCGCGCTCGGATAAAGCACCCGCTCGCCGGTTTCCGGGTGCACCGTGACCAGCGGGTGCTCGGCCATCAGCGGGTTGCGCGCGATCATCGCGTTGTAGGCGTCGGCATCCGGATCATCGTCGGCCGGCTTGAATCGATGCACCGCGCGCAGACCGGCGACGAACTCGCGCATCGCCGGCGACAGCGCCGCGTAGGCCGCGGCCAGGTTGCAAAAATGGGTATCGCCCCCGTAGGGCGGCACGACGACGCCGCGCAGGATCGAAGCCATCGGCGGGTTGATCGCCGCGGTCACGTCGGTGTGCCAGTCGGTCCATGCGCGTTGTGGGGGGGGGCGGGGTGGGAGGTTG
>JBPEYE010000410.1:0-1859 GCA_052030825.1 Gammaproteobacteria bacterium
GCCTTGATCGACAGGTCGAGCAGCTCGTGGCGGATCTTGAAGATGCCGAGACGATTGGCGATCGGCGCGTAGATGTCCATCGTCTCGCGGGCGATGCGGCGGCGCTTTTTCGGCGGCATCGCGTCGAGCGTGCGCATATTGTGCAGACGGTCGGCGAGCTTGATGATGATGACGCGAATATCCTTGACCATCGCCAGCATCATCTTGCGGAAATTCTCGGCCTGGGCCTCGGCCTTGCTGCGAAAATCGATCTGCGTCAGCTTGCTGACGCCGTCGACGAGCTCGGCGACCTCCTCGCCGAACTGCTCGGCGATCTGCTCTTTGCGCGTCGGCGTGTCCTCGATGACGTCGTGCAGGATCGCGGCAATGATACTGTTCGCATCCATGCGCATCTCGGCGAGAATACAGGCGACCTCGACCGGGTGACTGATGTAGGGTTCGCCCGAGACCCGGTTCTGGCCCTCGTGGGCGTCGGCGCCCATCAGGTAAGCACGGTAAACTTCCTCGACCTGTTGCGGTTCGAGGTAAGCGTGAAGTTCGCGGCAAAGCTCGGTGATTCGGGTGGCGTCGTCGTCGATCGCGGCGTCACCGGCGATGACTTCGAACAGATTGGCGTAGTTCGCCCCCATCGGGTGCTCGGGCTAGCAATTATCTCTTTGACAATAGGGTCTTATAACACATTTGCAAGAGACAGGCACAGCCAAATACCGGGCGTGTCGCGACGCGCCCGGGAGCGGGAAAAACTTTTAAAAAGAGCGGCTTACTCGGGCTGGTCGTCGGCTTCGAGGCTTGCCTGCGCGATCTGCCGGATCAGGTCGTCGTCGGTGGCGATCTTCTCGATCTCGGCCTGCGCTTCCATTTCGTCCATTTTGTCGGAATTGATCAGATTCTCGGCAATCTCGCGCAACGCGATGACGGTCGGCTTGTCGTTTTCCGGCGGCACCAGCGGGTCGGCGCCCTGGGCGATCTGCCGCGCGCGGCGCGCCGCGAGCAACACGAGGTCGAAGCGGTTTTCGATGTGTTCGAGGCAGTCTTCTACGGTAATTCGCGCCATCAATCCGGTTCCGGTTGTCGAAAGGCGCGCAATGATAGCCAAAAAGGCGCCAAAGCTCCAGCGCTCGCGGCGAAAAATTCAGTCCGCTTCGGGGGCCGGAATCGAGTCGATCAGCGCGCGATGCCTGGCCACCTGGCGCGCGAGCGTGAGGCCCTGGGCGTGGACGACGGCCTCGAGGTCGGCGAGTGCCTGGTCGAAATCGGCATTGACGACGAGGTACTCGGCGTCGCCGTAGTGCGACATTTCGCGGTCGGCGTCGCGCATGCGCCGCGCGATGGTCGCGTCGTCGTCGGTCGCGCGCGCGCGTAGACGCTGCTCGAGGGCCTCGCGCGACGGCGGCAGAATGAAGATCGCGACGGTATCCGGCAGGCGCGCCTTGACCTGGCGCGCGCCCTGCCAGTCGATCTCGAGAATCACGTGGCGGCCGCTCGCGAGCAGCGCGTCGACCGACGCCTGCGCGGTGCCGTAGAGATTGTCGAAAACCTGCGCGTGCTCGAGAAACTCGCCGGCGGCGATCATCCGCTCGAAGGTCTCGCGCGCGACGAAATGGTAGTCACGGCCGTCGACATCGCCCGGGCGCATCGGCCGGGTCGTATGCGAGACGCACACCGCGACGTCGTCGCGCGCCTCCAGCAGCGCCTTCACCAGGCTGGTCTTGCCGGCGCCGGACGGCGCGGAGATCGTAAACAGGCAGGCGGTGGTCAAGGGCTTCGGTATCCGGGCTGGTTGCGGCCGCCTATTGTAATGACAGATCGGGGCGAGACCAATACACTGCGCGCATCGATGCGAACCCGTTCACAATGAG
>JBPEYE010000411.1:0-2683 GCA_052030825.1 Gammaproteobacteria bacterium
GTCGGGCGACACGACGACCATATCGTCGTACTTCTGCTTCCAGACGTCGCCTAACAGCAGCGGTGACGAGTACACGTTGTCGACCGCGATATCGAAGAAGCCCTGAATCTGATCCGCGTGCAGGTCGACGGTCAGAACCCGGTCGACGCCGGCCGCGGCGATCATCTTGGCGACCAGTTTCGCCGTGATCGGTACGCGAGCCGACCGCGGCCTGCGATCCTGGCGCGCGTAGCCGAAATACGGGATGACGGCCGTGATCCGCGCCGCCGACGCGCGCCGCGCGGCGTCGACCATGATCAGGAGCTCCATCAGGTGCTCGGCCGCCGGCGGACAGGTCGGCTGGATGATGAAGGTTTCGCGGCCGCGGATGTTTTCCAGAATCTCGACGTTGGTTTCGCCGTCGGAAAAGCGTCCGACGTGCGCCCGCGCGAGCGGTACGTGCAGGCAGCGCGCAATGTCGTGAGCGAGCTTCGGGTGCGCGTTGCCCGAAAAAACCGCCATTGTCGCGAGATCCACGGAACCCCCTGTTCGTAGTGGCTGGGGCGGCAGGATTCGAACCTGCGAATCACGGGATCAAAACCCGTTGCCTTACCGCTTGGCTACGCCCCAAACGTGCCCATTGTCGTGCCAACACGCTGATTTTGCATGTCTGCTGCCGCGAATTGTGAGCGGCACCCGGAGAGGTGTCAACGCGACGCTACAGCGCACCCACGGTTTCGTGAAATACCCAGCGATCGATGACCAGCCGCACCCGAGTATCGGCATTCGACGCCGTCAACAGCCGCGGCATCGGCTGCCCGCCGCCGGCCTCGCGGTAGCGGCTGACCGCCACGGTCCAGCCTCGTTGTCGGATCTCGCTGAGCTCGCCGCCGTCGCCAAAGCTCGTCTCCGAGGGAACCCGCGGATCGGGGATCCCGAGCGCCCAGTAGCGCAGGCTCTCGACCGGGATCGTCCAGCCGTAGCGGTAGTAGAGGTCCGGCTCCACGTCCTCGAGCACGGTCTTTTCGCCGTCCTTGTCGGTCACCTCGACGAGGTTTTCGTCGCCTTCGATGAGCACCGTGCCGATGCCGAGCGGCCCGCTGACGGTTGCTCGGAAAGCCTGCTCCTTTTGCGCCCAGGTGAGCTTACCGTTGAAGCCGTCGTCGCCCGCGTCGACGGCGATGCGGCCGCGGAAGTCGAACTCGTCGATCTGGCCGAGGACGGCCGCGCGGCGCTCCCAGTCGCTGAGCTCGGGCAGGTCGAGTCCCTTTTGCGTCGCGCAGCCCGCTACGAGCGCCAGCGTCAGCGCCGCTGCGACAAAGCGCACGTCACTCCGGCGTCGGGAATACACGCTCACGCACGTCCTTCAAAAGCGGGCTTTCCGGGTTCTTGGTCTCTGCCGCAACGAGAAACTCCAGCGCTTCGTCCTCGCGCGCGAGCACCGCGAGAACTTCGACGATGTGGGCCGCGACTTCCGGATCGTCCAGTCGTTCGTAGGCGCGCTCGAGCTCGACCAGCGCCTCTTCGTGGCGGCCGAGCTTGTGCAGCACCCAGCCGAGGCTGTCGATGATCGCCGGGCTTTCCGGATCGTACTTCAGCGCCTTGCGGATCAGCTTCTCGGCCTCGCGAAAGCGGTCGGTGCGATCCGCGAGCGTGTAGCCGAGGGCGTTCAGCGACTGCGCGCTTTTCGGAAAGCGGTCGACCGCGTCCCGGTACTGCGCGATTGCGTCGTCCAGGCGATCCATTCTCAGCAGCAGCTCAGCCCGGCCAAGCAGCACGTTCTCCTCGTCGGGCCGATACTCGACCATGCGATCGTAGTAGCCGAGCGCATCGTCGAAGCGCTCCAGCGCAACGGACAGCTGCGCTTTTGCCAGCACCATATCGATCGCGTGCTGCGGTTTGTCGCGCGCGAACTCATCAAGCCGTGAGAAAGCTTCCTCCGGCTCTTCGCGCTCGTACGCGATCAGCGCGGCCGCGCGCCGCTGCGCGCTCACCGCGTGCGGCCCGTCGACGACCTGCGCGTACAGGCGAATGGCGCGATCGGTTTGCTCGCGAAAATCGGCGATGCGTCCCAGATAAAAGAGCGCATCCATCGTGTGCTGGCCGCTGGCGAGCAGGTCCTCGAAGTCTTCCCACGCGGCGTCCAGATTCTCCTGCCGGTAGTTGATAATCGCCATCAGCCGCAGCGCGTCCGCGTTGGCGCTGTTCTCGAGCAGGATCTGATTGACCTGGCTCAACGCGTCGTCGTAGCGGTCGGCCGACATCATGATCAGCGCGAGCTCCATGCGCGCGCCCGGGTCCGGACGCGGATCGTCGCCGATGATGCGCGCGACGTAGTCGATTGCCTTGTCCTGCTCCCCCGTCAGCAGCAGGATGCGGCCGTAGAGCAGCTTCGATTTCGTCGCCAGCCAGTCGCCGGGCTCGAGTTCGATGGCGCGCTCCGCGCGCTCGCGCGCCGTGTCCAGGTCGCCCGCCGCAAGCGCCGTAACCGCAGCCGCGTAGTTCGCCTCCGGCGATTTGCGGTACGGCTTGGCGAGACCCTGCATGACCTCGTTGGCAAGCGCCGGGTCTTCGTCACCGAACACCGAGATCAGTGACAGCAGGCGGCGCTCCGGCTCTTCGTCGCCGCGCTCCAGCAGTTTTGCGTAGCTGCGACGTGCCGCGCGGGTGTCGCCTGTTCGCAGCTCGAGCCGCGCGAGATGAA
>JBPEYE010000412.1:0-14069 GCA_052030825.1 Gammaproteobacteria bacterium
CGTTTGATCGCAGCTTGCAGACGCTTCAGAAGCGTACGCTCGAATTCCTTGAACGCGCCGCCATAGCGGCCGACGATCGCCTCGAGTTCGTCAATTTCGGACGCCTCGGTAGCCCCGACCAGGCCGAGTTTTTTCCAGTCGCGCGTTACCCGGTCGGCCGCCTCGGTCTGGCGGCCGGCATTGAAATCGGCAAACTGCTGCTTCAGCTGAAACGCGAACGACGAGCAGATGATGCGCTGCTTGTGGCGGATCAGCTTGACCAGGCGCGCGCCATCCTCGTCGGACAGGCTCCAGCTATGGTAATCGGCCGCGCTGTCGATCATGCGCACGAGCAAATCCGTGATCAGCCTTTTGCTGAGCGCGGATGCTTCACGGTAGACATCGGGGCCGGATAGGGCTCGAGGGGCCTGGCGTTTGTCGGAAGAGTTCATCCTGGCAACGTTCTCAAACGCTTTATATGCGGTAATATAGGCCATAAATCGGCAAAATTACTGCGACTATTGTCATAAATTCCCGGCCGCTCCGGCGATTTCGGACGGAAGGTCCGAAATCCGCCTCCGGCGGTGTTCCAGACACCCCGCTGCATGTCAGAATTGAAACTGTTCGTAACCGGCCACAAGGGTTTCGAAACCCTGTTGCTGCACGAGTTGCGCGAGATCCTCGCGTCGTCTGCGGTGTCCCTGAGCAAGGTCTACGGCGGTGTCGAGGTACGGGGTGAACTCGAGGTGGCCTACCGGCTGTGCCTGCATTCGCGCCTCGCCAACCGCGTATTTTGCGAGCTCGACGGCGGTGAGGCGGCCGACGATGACGCGCTTTACGCGCGGGTTGCCCGGATTGACTGGAGCGAGCACCTGGACCCGCGGTCGAGCTTCGCGGTAGCGGCGACGCTGTCGCGATCGAAACTGAACCACGGCCAGTACGTCGCCCAACGGGTCAAGGACGCGGTGGTGGATCAGTTTCGCGCCGCCGGTGCGGGTCGACCGGTCGTCTCGCGACGCCAGCCGGACGTGCAGATCCACGTCAATATTCATCGCAACCGGGCGACCATCAGTCTCGACCTGTCGGGCGAGAGCCTGCACCGCCGGGGTTACCGTTTGCAGCACGGCGGCGCGCCGCTCAAAGAGCATCTCGCCGCCGCACTGTTGCGCGCGGCCGGCTGGGACCGCGATGCCACGCGCCGGCTGCGCCTGCTCGACCCGATGTGCGGCTCCGGTACCTTCGCCATCGAGGCGGCCCAGGTTGCCACCAACCGAGCGCCCGGCCTGACGCGCGACTACTTCGGTTTTCTCGGCTGGCGCCAGCACCGGCCCGATCTGTGGCGTGCCTGCGTCGACGAAGCCCGGAATGCGATCGAGACAGGCCCCGATACGCCAGTCGTGGCCGCCGACCGCGACGCCGGGGCACTCGAAATTGCGCGGGAAAACGCGCGCCGTGCCGGAGTCGAGTCCGACATCGAGTTTCGCCACGAGCAGATCGCAGATCTGGACCTCGCCGCGGGCGGGCGACCGACGCTGGTGATCACGAACCCGCCCTGGGGCCGGCGTCTCGAAGCCGACGGCGGGCTGGCGACGCTGTACGCCGATCTCGGCGCCGCCGTCAGGCGCATCGCGCCCGCGCGTCTCGCAATCATCTCGGCCAATCCGGAGCTGCTGCATCGTTTGCAGTTGACCCGGACGAGCCGCAAGCCCGTGCGCAACGGGCCGCTCGACTGCCTGTTCGCCGAGTTCGACACCGGCGATGGCGCGACGGCGTCGGTGCCGCCGACGCCGCAGCCCGCAAAGCGCGACCTGGCGACAGCCGAGCCGCTCGGAAATCGTCTCGCCAAGAATGCGCGTCATCTCGGTCGCTGGGCGAAGCGGCAAGGCATTACCTGTTATCGTCTCTACGATGCCGACCTGCCCGAATTCGCGTTCGCGCTCGATCGCTACCAGAGTGCGCTCGATCCGGCCGTGATCTGGTACCACCTGCAGGAATACCAGGCACCGCCGTCGGTCGATCCGCGGGTCGCGGAGGAACGCCTCGACCTGGCCGTGCGCACGGTGTGCGAGCAGTTCGAAGTTCCTGCCGAACGGCTGTTCGCCAAGGTTCGCCAACGCCAGCGCGGGAGAGCGCAGTACGCGCGTCTCGACCGGCAGCGCGAGTATTTCGAGATTCGCGAAGATCCCGCATCGCTGTTGATCAACCTGACCGACTACCTCGACTCGGGCCTGTTCCTCGATCATCGACCGATGCGCCGCCGCATTCTGGACGCCGCCGGTGGCTTGCGCGTGTTGAACCTGTTCGCCTATACCGGCAGCGTCGGCGTGTTCGCCGGTCTCGGCGGCGCACGCGAAGTCGTCAACGTCGACCTGTCACCGAACTATCTGCGCTGGGCCGAGGAAAATCACGCGCTCAACGGGCTCGACGACCCGGCGCGCTTTCGCTTCGTGCGCGCCGATGTGCTCGAATTGCTCCACGATCCGGGGCGTTTTTCGCTGGCACCGGGTTTCGATCTGATATTCTTCGATCCGCCATCGTTTTCGAATTCGAGCAGCATGCGCCAGACCCTCGACATCCAGCGCGACCACGCCGATCTGATACCCGCCGCGCTGCGTCTGCTGGCGGCCGGCGGTTGCCTGATCTTTTCGACCAACCGACGCAGTTTTCGCCTCGACGCCGGGCTCGAGCGACATTACGCCGTTCGCGAAATCACGCGCGAGACCATCGATGAGGACTTTCGGCGCCGCCCGCGCATTCACCGCTGCTGGGAATTCCGCCCCGCGGAGACGGTGTAGTGAGCCGCAGCGACAGCGACGATTACCGGCGGCTGCTGGTCGACGACCTGCCGTTGCTCGACGTGCGCGCACCGGTCGAGTACGCTCGCGGCGCGTTTCCGAACGCGGTCAACATTCCGTTGCTCGACGACCGGCAGCGCGAGCAGATCGGGATTCGCTACCGCCACGCCGGGCAGGACGAAGCGATCCGCCTCGGCCTCGAGCTGGCGACGCCGGAAATTCGTGCCGAGCGGCTGGCGCGCTGGGAAGCCTTCTGCGAGGGTCATCCCAACGGCTACCTGTACTGTTTTCGCGGCGGTCTGCGCTCGCGCACGACCCAGCAGTGGCTGCGCGACCACGGTGTCGACTACCCGCTCGTCGTCGGTGGTTACAAGGCCATGCGACGCTTCCTGATCGATGAACTCGAGCGTTCGCTGCGTGAGGTGCCGATCGTCTGCATCAGCGGCCTGACCGGGGCCGGCAAGACCCGGGTGTTGCTGCAAACGCCGCATCACGTCGATTTCGAAGGTCTCGCCAACCACCGCGGCTCGGCTTTCGGTCGCGATCCGCTGAACCGGCAGCCGAGCCCGATCGACTGGGAGAACGCGGTCTCGATCGCTTTCCTGAAGCATCGGACGCGCCACGGCAAGCGGCCGCTACTGGTCGAGGACGAGGGCCGCAACATCGGCCGAATCAACATGCCGGAAGTGCTGGCCGACGCGCTCGCGCAAGCGCCGCGGGTTATCCTGCACAGCGACCGCGAAACCCGGGTTCGACAGATTCGCGCGGACTACATCGAAGGCGCCTGGCCGGCCTACGTCGATGCCTGGGGCGAGGATGCGGCGCACGAGTTCGGTCGCTTCGTGCTCGATAATCTGACGCGCATTCGCAAGCGGCTCGGCGGCGAGCGTTATCGCGAGGTCTACGCGATCTTCGAATGCGCGCTGCAACGTTTTTTCGCGAGCGGCTCGGCGGCGGATTTCGATGCCGGTATTGGCATATTGCTCGATCATTATTACGATCCGATGTATCGTTACCAGATCAGGACGAAACGGCCGAAGATCATCTTCGAAGGCGTGGAAGCGGAACTGCTCGAGTGGGCGCGGCACTATTGCTCGGGCTGAGCCAGACTGATAAAGACCGGACGCAGGGGCCTTCCCGAAAAATCTCGCATGAAAAAACTGGTTCTGCTGGGGATCTTGATCCTGATCGTCGTCGTGTTTTTCCAGTTTGAGCTGGAACGATTTCTGACGCTCGAATACATCAAGACGCAGCAACAATCCATCGACGAGTTTTATGCCGACAATCGCTGGCTGACGCTGGTCGGATATTTCGCGCTTTACGTCGTCATCACCGGTACCTCGTTGCCCGGCGCAACGGTGCTGACGCTCGCCGCCGGCGCGATCTTCGGGCTCGTCACCGGCGTCATCCTGGTATCGTTTGCGAGCACGATCGGCGCGTCGATCGCGTTCCTGTTGTCGCGCTACCTGTTTCGCGACGCGGTCGAGTCGCGATTTTCGAACACGCTGCACAAGATCAATGCCGGGATCGAACGTGACGGTGCCTTTTACCTGTTCGCGCTGCGCCTGGTGCCGGCGTTTCCGTTTTTCGCGATCAACCTGGCGATGGGGCTGACCTCGATCCGGCTGTGGACTTTTTTCTGGGTCAGCCAGGTCGGCATGCTCGCCGGCACCGTCGTCTACGTCAATGCCGGCACCCAGCTCGCGCAAATCGAGTCACCGGCAGGCATCTTTTCGACCGAACTGATACTGTCTTTCGTGTTGCTGGCGATCCTGCCTTTTGTCGGACGCAAGGTCGTCAACACGATCCGTGCGCGCAAGGCGCTCGAGGGCTTCGAGCGCCCCGCGGCTTTCGATACCAACCTCGTCGTCATCGGCGGCGGTTCGGCCGGCCTGGTGACCGCGTATATCGCCGCCGCGGTCAAGGCGAAGGTCACGTTGATCGAAAAGCACAAGCTCGGCGGCGATTGCCTCAATACCGGTTGCGTGCCGTCGAAGGCAATCATCCGCTCGGCCAAGTTTTTGTCGCACGTCGCGCGCAGCGAGGAATTCGGTATTCGCGAAGCATCGGCCGATTTCGATTTTGCCGCGGTCATGGAACGGGTGCACGAGATCATTCGCAAGATCGAACCGAAAGACTCGGTCGAGCGTTATACCGGTCTCGGCGTCGACGTCGTGCTCGGCGCGGCGAAAATCACGTCGCCGTGGACGGTCGAAGTGGACGGGCGCAGTATCCGCACGCGCAATATCGTCGTTGCCACCGGCGGCACGCCGTTCGTGCCGCCGATCGACGGTCTCGATGAGGTCGAATACTTCACCTCGGAAAACCTCTGGGAGATACGTGAACTCCCGGCGCGGCTGGTCGTGCTCGGTGGCGGACCGATCGGTTCGGAACTGACCCAGGCCTTCGCGCGGCTCGGTGCCAGGGTGACCCAGGTCGAAATGTTGCCGCGCATTCTGTCGCGCGAAGACCCGGAAATTTCCGACCTCGTCAGGGATCGCTTCGTCGCCGAGGGTGTGGTCGTGCTGACCGGCCATACCGCGAAGCGCGTCTACCGGCGCGACGACCAGCCGGTGCTGGTTGCCGAACACGACGGCAACGAGGTCGAGATCGAGTTCGATGCGCTGCTGGTGGCGCTCGGTCGCGCCGCGAACTCGGGCGGTTTCGGGCTCGAAGAACTCGGCGTGCGGCTCAACTCGAATCGCACGATCGAAGTCAACGAGTTCCTGCAAACCAACATCCCGACCATCTACGCCTGCGGTGACGTCATCGGTCCCTACCAGTTCACCCACGTCGGCGCTCACCAGGCGTGGTACACCTCGGTCAACTCGCTGTTCGGCATCGTCAAGCGTTTCAAGGCGGACTATTCGGTCATCCCGTGGGCGACCTTTACCGAGCCCGAGGTTGCGCGCGTCGGCCTCAACGAAACCGAGGCGCGAGAGCAAAAGGTCGACTACGAGGTCACCTGCTACGGCATCGATGACCTCGACCGCGCAATCGCCGACAGCGAGGCCCACGGTTTCGTCAAGGTGTTGACCAAAAAGGGCGGCGATCACATCCTCGGCGTGACCATCGTCGGCGAGCATGCCGGCGATCTGATCGCCGAGTTCGTGCTGGCGATGCGCTACGATATCGGGCTCAACAAGATTCTCGGCACCATCCATATCTACCCGACGCTGGCCGAGGCCAACAAGTATGCCGCCGGTGAGTGGAAGAAAGCGCATGCGCCGCAAAAGCTGCTCGCCTGGGTGGAAAAATTCCACGCCTGGCGGCGCAAGTCCTAGTTCGTTATCTCCTGCTGTTACCGGCGTCATTGCGAACGCCAGCGAAGCAATCTTCCGCGATCCGGCAAGTGTCAGGAGGTTGCTTCGTCGCGCGCGATCCTCGGTCGCACACGCCTCGCAATGACCTGCCGGAATCCGTGATTGACTGCTAGTGGTCGGAAAAGACCTTGTTGTACTGTTCGCCGGCCTTGACGAAGGTCGTGCACTTCGACAGCCACTTGAGCTTCTTGGCCCCGGCATAGGTGCAGGTACTGCGAATGCCGCCGAGCAAGTCCTGGATCGTGTCGGTGATCCGGCCGCGGTAGGGAACCTGGATTTCACGACCCTCCGACGAACGATACTCCTTGAGTCCGCCGAAGTGTTTTTCGTTGGCCGCTTTCGAGCTCATGCCGTAGAAATTGACGAACTTGCGTTCCTCGACGACGTCTTCCCAGCGATCGTCGGCACGGCGGACTTCGCCGGTTTTGTAGTGACGCGTGATGATTTCGCCGCCGCCCTCGTCGTGACCGGCAAGCAGGCCGCCGAGCATGACGAAGTCGGCGCCGGCGGCAAAGGCCTTGGCGACGTCGCCGGCGCAGGTGCAGCCGCCGTCGGCGATGATGTGACCGCCGAGACCGTGCGCCGAGTCGGCGCACTCGATGACCGCCGATAGCTGCGGGAAGCCGACCCCGGTCTGGATCCGCGTCGTGCAGACGCTGCCGGGGCCGATGCCGACCTTGACGATGTCGGCGCCGCTCAGGATCAGTTCCTCGGTCATCTCGCCGGTAACGACGTTGCCGGCGATGATGACGATTTCGGGGTAGGCGTCGCGCAGCTGCTTGATGAACTCGGAGAAGCGTTCCGAGTAGCCGTTGGCGACGTCGACGCAAACGTACTTGAGGCGCGCACCGATGCGGGTGTAGACGTCGCCGAACTTGGCGTAATCCTGCTCGGTGATGCCGGTCGAGTAGGCCACGTTCTCGCGTCGCGCCGGGTCGTCGACGGCAAAGAAATCGATCAGCGCATCGGCCTCGTAGCTCTTGACCAGGCAGGTGAACAGGCCGAGGCCGGCGAGCGCGTCGGCCATGGCGAAAGTCCCGACGCCATCCATGTTCGACGCCATGATCGGGATTCCGCGGTAGTGCTCGCCGCCGGGTCCGTGGTAATTGCGAAAGCGGAACTCGCGCTCGAGTTCGACGTCCTTGCGGCTGCCGAGCGTGCTGCGCTTGGGGCGAATCAGCACATCCTTGTAATCGAGCTTGTAATCGTCTTCGATTCTCATGCGCCTGGGGGAGGGGAATTCACGACGGACAACCGTTGAACATAGCACGAAATCCGCGGTCCGAACAGGATCGCTGCGATCAGCGGGCGCGCGCTGCCGGCGCCAACTTGATTCGCGTCCGGGACCGGGGTATTCTGATTTGCAACTCGTTTCTGACGGGGGTGAGCAAATGAAACGGCATTTTTATGTCAGCGATGATCTGGACGATCTCGACCGCATCGAAGAGGAGCTCGAAGCCCGCGGGGTACATCGGCCCCAGATCCACGTCTTCAGCCGTGACGACAGCGGCATCGATACCCACGACCACCTGCACAACATGGAATCGGTTTTAAAGAAAGATCTCGTGCACGGTACCATCGTCGGCACCTGGATCGGTCTCGCGGCGGCGGCATTGGTGCTCATCGTCGTCTCCTATACCGAGCTGCCGGAAACCTATACCTGGGTTCCGTTCATTTTTCTGGCGATCGTACTCCTCGGCTTCGGCGCCTGGTCGGGCGGCCTCTGGGGTATCCAGGAACCGCATCACGACTACAAGCGCTTCGAAAAACAATTGCGTGAAGGCAAGCACGTGTTCGTCGTCGACGCGGACCCGGAACAGGAGGCAGTGCTCGAGAAGGTGGTCGAAAAGCATCCGCGCCTGCAGCTCGCCGGCACCGGCAAATCGCGGCCGCGCTGGATCGTGATGGGACAGCACCGAATCAAGAAATTTACCTCGGAGACGTTTCCCTAGGCCGGATTCGCCGAACGGGATCGGCGAATGCTGCGATGCCCCGACAGTAACCGGCCGTGACTAAATCTTCCGCGCACGCGCTGTTGATCGATCTCGACGGCGTGATCTACCAGGGTGACCGCATCATCCGCGGTGCGCTCGAAACCCTGGACTGGATCCGGCGGCGGCAAATTCCGCACCTGTTCGTCACCAACACGACGTCACGCTCACGCGACGCCTTGCTCGAGAAATTCGAAGATCTCGGTTTTTCCGCCGGGCGCGACGAACTGATGACACCGATCGTCGCGGCGACGCGCTATCTCGACGACCACGCGTTGCGTCGCGTTGCGCTGTTCGTGCCGGACGCGGCACGGTCCGAGTTCGCCGCGGTCGAGGCGATCGGGCGCGACAGCGAGGGTGAAGTGGATGCGGTCGTCATCGGCGACCTCGGCGACGGCTGGGATTACGCGACCCTGAACCAGGCTTTCCGACTGTTGATGCGCGAGCCGCGGCCACGCCTGATCGCGCTCGGCATGACGCGTTACTGGCGAGCGGCGGACGGCTTGCGGCTCGATGTCGCACCTTTCGTGAAGGCGCTCGAGCACGCGGCGTCCTGCGAGGCCTGGGTTGCCGGTAAACCGGCGCCGGCATTTTTCGAATCGTCGCTGGCGCTGCTCGATTGCACTGCCACCGAAACCCTGATGGTCGGCGACGACATCGTCGCCGACATCGACGCCGCCCAGCGCTGCGGTATTCGCGGCGTCCAGGTGCGCACCGGCAAGTTCCGCGAAGCCGATCTAGACGGCGACATCGAGCCCTACGCGCTGCTCGACTCGTTCGCCGATCTGCCCGGCTGGTGGAAAGAAGCCGTCTAGTCTGGCGCTAGGCTTCGACCTTGCTGACCGCGCCGTGAATATCGGCGAAGGTGTGGGCACGGTCCGACAGCTCGATTTTCATGCCCAGCTGTTTTTCGATCTGGGTCGACGAAAACAGGCCGCAGATGACCTGGTCGCCGGTATCGCCGGTCAGGCTGACCAGCATGTGCTGGCGGCCGGCGCGCCGGATCGTTTCGACGATGTCGCCAACCCTGGCCTTGCGCACGTCATCGAGGGCGAGCGCCTCGAGCTTTGCCAAAGGCGTCATGATGTCCTGTGCCAGGATTTCGCCGCGCGTGCCGCCATGCTCCTTGATGTAGCGCACCGGCTTTTCGCCGAAGAGGTCGGTATAGGTGACCAGCCCCTGCAGCACGCCGTCGCCGTCGGCGACGAACAGCAGGCGGACGCCACAGGCAATCATCTTGGCGTTGACTTCGTCGATCGTCGCCCGCGAGCCGATCGAGAACGGCCGCGCGTAACGGAAATCGGTGAGCACCTCGACGGCCCCGTCATGGAGCGTTATCGGTTGCTTGCCCGGATTCTGGCTTTGCAGCAGGGTGGCGCCGGACGCCAGTAACCGGTGGGACAGGATCTGGTAATTGTTATTCATTTCGACTCCGCTCAAACCTGGACGGACGACCGATTATACCCGATTCGAAGCGCCGCGCCCGGCCGCGGTGAGCCGCCTAGCGGGTTCGCGGGCAGATGCCGTCATCGCCGAAAAAAAACGCGATCTCGGTCTTTGCCGTCTCCGGGCCGTCCGAGCCGTGCACCGCGTTTTCGTCGACGGTCTTGGCGAAATCGGCGCGAATCGTGCCCGGCGCCGCCTCGGCGGGGTTGGTCGCGCCCATGACCTCGCGGTTGCGGGCGATCGCGTCCTCGCCCTCGAGTACCTGCACCATGACGGGACCCGAGGTCATGAACTCGACCAGTTCTCCGTAGAAAGGGCGTTCCTTGTGCACGGCATAAAATTCGCCCGCCTTCGCGGCGCTCAGGTGCTCCATGCGCGCGGCGACGATGCGTAATCCGGCTTTTTCGAAGCGATCGTAGATTTCGCCGATCACGTTCTTCGCGACCGCGTCCGGCTTGATAATCGAAAGGGTACGTTCGATGGCCATAGACCCATCTCCGGCAATGAAAAATGCTGCGAATGATACGCCTTGGGGTACACTTATGCGACCTTTTTTCCGGCTCTCCCGAATGATGAAAACCGATCAGCATCAGCGCAGGTATCTCAAGGATTATCGACCGCCCGATTTCACCATCGAAAGCGCCGCGCTCGACTTCAGCCTGCACCCGACGCGCACCCGCGTCGGCAGCCGGCTGACGATTCGCCGGGTCGGCGGCGAGCCGGGTAGCCCGCTGGTACTCGATGGCGTCGGGCTCGAGTTGCTCGAGATCGAGATCGACGGCGATCCGCTGGCAAGCAGCCGCTACGCGCGCGACGCCGACGCGCTGACGATCGCCGATCCGCCCGACCGATTCGAGCTGCGCTGCGTAGTCGAGATCGACGCTGCCAGCAACACGCGGCTCGAAGGGCTGTACCTGTCGAACGGCAACTTTTGCACCCAGTGCGAAGCCGAGGGCTTTCGTCACATTACCTATTACATCGACCGCCCCGACGTCATGGCGGTGTTCACGACCCGCATCGAGGCCGCGCGCGATGACTATCCGGTGCTGTTGTCGAACGGCAATCGCATCGAGCAGGGCGTCGACGGGGAGCGCCACTGGGTGCGCTGGCAGGATCCGTTTCCGAAGCCGAGCTATTTGTTCGCGCTGGTCGCGGGCGATCTCGCCTGCATCGAGGATCGATTCACGACGCGTTCGGGTCGCGACGTCAGCCTGCAGATTTATACCGAGCACCACAACCGCGAAAAGTGTGGCCACGCGCTGGCGTCCCTGAAGAAGGCCATGCGCTGGGACGAAGATGTTTACGGGCTCGAGTACGATCTCGACCTGTACATGATCGTCGCGGTCGACGATTTCAACATGGGCGCGATGGAGAACAAGGGCCTGAACGTGTTCAACACGCGCTACGTGCTCGCCAACCCCGAGACCGCGACCGACGACGACTATCTCGCGATCGAGGGCGTCATCGCGCACGAGTACTTCCACAACTGGACCGGCAACCGCGTCACCTGCCGCGACTGGTTCCAGCTGAGCCTGAAGGAAGGCCTGACCGTGTTTCGCGACCAGGAGTTCAGCGCCGACATGTTTTCGCGCGCGATCCAGCGGATCAACGACGTCCGCGCGCTGCGTAACCACCAGTTCGCCGAGGACGCCGGGCCGATGGCGCACCCGGTGCGACCGGCGTCATACCAGGAAATCAACAATTTTTACACCGCGACCGTTTACAACAAGGGCGCCGAGGTCGTGCGCATGATGCACTGCCTGCTCGGCGCGGAGAAATTTCGCGCCGGCATGGACCTGTACTTTGCGCGCCACGACGGTCAGGCGGTGACGACCGACGATTTTCGCCGCGCGATGCAGGATGCGTCGGGCGTCGATCTCGAGCGCTTCCAGCGCTGGTACGAACAGGCCGGCACGCCGCGCCTCGACCTGCGTCGCGAGTATGATCCCGCGACGCGTCGCCTGACGCTGCGCATCACCCAGCAACCCGGCACCACTCGCGGCGAGCCCAATCGACCGTTCCAGATCCCGCTCCGCCTGGCGCTGTTCGATGCCGCCGGCGAACCCTTGCCGCTCGATGCCGCCGGCGAACTCGAGCAGGTCGAATCGATCGTCGCGCACGAGACCGAGCGGGCCTTCGACGACATGCCGGACGGCGTGTTGCCGTCGGCGCTGCGCGGATTTTCGGCGCCGGTCATCCTGGCCACCGATCTCACCGCCGCGGAACTCGCGCGCCTGATGGTTTGCGACAGCGATCCGTTCAACCGCTGGGAGGCGGGTCAGCAGCTGGCCTGCCGGGTGATGCTGGCAATGCTCGAGCGCGATGCGCGTGACCGCGACGAATTGCAGGATATTTTTATCGCGGCTTGTCGCAACCTGCTCGACGGTCGCTGCGATGATCGCGCGCTACTGGCCGAGATGCTCGTGTTACCGGGTGAAAAGTACCTCGCCGAAATGCTCGAGCAGGTCGACATCGCGCGCCTGCACGCGGTGCGCGAGGCGCTGCAGGACGCCGTCGCGCGCGCGGTCGAGAAGAATCTGGCCGAAATCTACGCGGCCTGCAACGCGGCGCGCGGCTATCGTTTCGAGGCGAGCGCGATTGCCGACCGGCGCCTGAAGAATACCTGCCTGCACTATTTGCTGCGACTGGGCGACGAGCGCTACTTCGAACGATGCCGCGCGCAGTACGATCGTGCCGACAACATGACCGACCAGCTCGCTTGCCTCGAGGGTATCGTCCACTACGATCATCCGCTGCGCGACGTGATCAGTTCGCGATTCTACGAGCAGTGGAGCGACACCGCGCTGGTCGTCGACAAGTGGTTCGCGGCGCACGGCGCCAGTTTGCGTGACGATGCCTTCGACGCGATCGTGCCGCTGTTCGACCATCCGGCTTACCGCCTGGATAACCCCAACCGGGCGCGTTCGCTGCTTGCACCGATGATGCAGAATCCACGCGCCTTCCATCGCGCCGACGGCGCCGGCTACGCTTTCGCGGCCGCCAAGATTCTCGCCCTCGACGCGCTCAACCCGCAGGTTGCGGCGCGGCTCGCTAACCCGTTCCTGCACTGGCGCAAGCTGGTGCCGGAACTCGGCGAGCGTATGCGCGCCGAAGTCGAGGCGATGCTCGCGCACGGTAACCTGTCGAATGACCTGCACGAGTTGCTGACGACGAGCCTCGGCGACTGAGCGCGGCCAATGCCGGCGCGAACCAGCCTCATCGTGCCCGGCCTGTTCGACCTGCCGCTGGCCGAACTGGGGGAGCGATTCCTGCGCGAGCGCCTGCCCGGTCTCAATCGCGTCGTCGGTCTCGGCACGCCGAAACCGAATCGCGCCTTCGACATCGATGCGATGATCGCGGGCGCGCTGACGCTCGGCGGCGCGAGTTCCGAGACCCGGCTACCGCTGGCGCAAGCGCAGCCGAGCGCCGGTGACGCGGCAACCCGGGTAGTGCTTTGCGAAGCTATCCACCTGCGTCCGGATCTGCGCAGTGCGGTCGTCGTCCCGATCGATAAAACCCCGAAAAATCTTGCCGATATTGATATTATTATCAATGACTTGCAGGATTTATTTAAAGTAGATTTTGATATCAGCGCGCTGCCGGACGGGCGCTACCTGATGCGCCTCAGCGCGGTCACCGCGCCGCACCACTATCCGCACGTGCTGTCGGTGCTGGGCAAGTCGGCCTCGCCGTATATCGAGCAATCGCGAACAAACCTGCCGTGGTACCGGTTGCTCAACGAGATGCAGATGTTCCTGCACCAGCATCGCGTCAATGCCGAGCGGCTCGCCGCCGGTCGGTTGCCGATCAACAGCCTGTGGTTCTGGGGCGGGGGAGCGGCGCCGGCGGCGCCGGCCATCGCCGCCGGCTGGTTCGGTGGCGATGCCGAACTTGCGCATTTTGCCGCGAGTCTCGGCCTCGATGCGCAACCGCTCGAAGCGTTCGCGTCGGCGACTGGCGGTGACGCCATCGTCGTCGACCTGCGCCTGCTGGAAACGCTGAAATCGACGCGCGACGGCGCGCTCGACGCGCTGCTGTTGCAACTCGAACGGCAGGTCTTCGCGCCGGCACTCGCGCGGCTCGAGCAACGCGGACAGCGTTTGCGCCTGTGCGCGGGTTTCGACGTCGATTTCGAGCTGGGGCCTTACGCCCGTCTGCGCTTCTGGCGACGGCCGCGCAGCCTGCTCGACTGGATGCCCGACGCCGACGCCGACTAAGGATATCCATTGCACCGATCCTGTGCGAAAATGCGCCGATCTCCGCTCCGCCCGCGCTGCGCATGGTGCAACAAATTCCGAACTTCGCGACCGTCGAGGACGTCATTGCCGAGCTTGAACCGGGCTATCCGATTTACTGTCTGCGCCCGGCCGAACTGCGGCGCCAGGCGGAGTTCTTCCTCGACGCGTTCCCGGGTCGCGTCATGTACGCGGTCAAGTGCAATCCGCACCTGACCGTGTTGAAAGCGCTCTACGAGGCCGGCATTCGCCATTTCGACACCGCGTCGCTGGCCGAAATCGCGCTGGTGCGCGAGCATT
>JBPEYE010000413.1:0-1746 GCA_052030825.1 Gammaproteobacteria bacterium
GCGGCCTCGCGCGCTCGTTCGCGCACGCGCTCGAACACGCCTGCCACGAATTCGAGCGCGGCTAGCGCTCGAGCAGTTTCCGCGCGTCAGCGCAGCGCCTGCAGGTTCGAGATCAGCGCCTGGATCTTGCGCTCGTACTCTTCCTGGATCTTGTGTGCGAGATCGGCTTCGGGACCGCAGCAGTGCACGGTCGCCTCGCGCGCCGCCGCGCTGGTGTGCTCGACCGTGCGAATCAGCGATTTGCTGATGATCTTCAGGATCCGCTTCTTGTCGTCGTCGTCCAGATTGTAATCACCCAGCGCTTCCTCGATTCTGCGCAGGGCTTTTTGGGCCGTTTCATCCAGCGCCATGGTCGCCTCCTATGGGTCTATTCCGGGTTCAGGCTTCGCTCGAGATCGTCGATCAACTCGTCGGCGCGCTCGATCCCGACTGACAAGCGTAACAGGTTCGGCGGCACCGCGCTCATCGGGCCTTCGACCGACGCACGGTGCTCGATCAGGCTTTCGACCCCGCCGAGTGAGGTCGCGCGCACGAACAGCCGCGTACGCCCGGCGATTGCTCTGGCGGTATCGGCATCTCCCCTGACCAGCAGCGACAGCATGCCGCCGAAGCCGCGGGTCATCTGTTGACGCGCGATGGCGTGCCCCGGATGGCTTTCGAGGCCGGGATAGAGCACTTGCTCGATTGCCGGATGGCCCTCGAAATAGCGCGCGATCGCGAGCGCGTTGCGCGACGCCTGGTCGAAGCGCACGGCGAGCGTGCGCATGCCGCGCAGCAGCAGCCAGGCCTCGACCGGGCCGAGCACGCCACCGGTCAACTTGCGCACCTCGTTGATTTCGTCCCAGCGCGCGTCGTCTTTCGCGGTGACGAGAATGCCGGCGACGACGTCGCTGTGACCGTTTAGGTACTTGGTCGCCGAGTGAAATACGATGTCGGCGCCAAGCTCGAGTGGGCGCGTCGTCACCGGCGTCGACACGGTCGCATCGACCGCGAGCAGCGCGCCGGCGGCATGCGCGATCTCGGCGGCGGCGGCGATGTCGATCACGTCCCAGGTCGGGTTGACCGGGGTTTCGACCCACAGGATCGCCGTCTTGCCCGATTCGACCGCGCCTGCGAGATCGGCGGGATCGGCGGCGTCGTAGAAGGTCAGGCCGATGCCGCGACGCTCCGAAATTCGGCGGAGCCAGTCCTGAGCGCCGTGGTACATGATCCGCGGCGCGGCGATGTGCTCGCCCGAGTTGACGGTTTCGAACAGCGTGCAGACCGCGGCCATGCCCGAGGCGAAGCACAGCGCAGCCGCGCCGCCGTCCAGATCGGCGCAGACGCGTTCGAGTACGGCCCACGTCGGGTTGCCGTTGCGGCTATAGCTGTAGCCGCCGACGAAGTCGTAGTTTTCGTCGCGTGCGAAGGTCGAGGACAGCTGCAGCGGCGGGTTGATGCCGCCGGTCACCTCGTCGATGTAATGACAGGCCTGCGCGAGGCGCGAATCGATCGATTGATTTTGGTCTTCGCTCATCGTGTTTCTGCGCCGCCGGGATCGATAAATTTCATTGCCGAGGGACTTATGTTAACAGAGCTAATCAACTATTCTTCGGTATTATTCGGGAGATTTTTTCGGACTCAAGACATGGCCGCTTCCCCCTACTCGATCGACGGCGACGCGCGCAAGATCGATCCCTACAAGAAGCCGCAATTCGCGCTCAAACCGGACGGCTCGGTCGACGACAACGACCGCGTCGAGATCGG
>JBPEYE010000414.1:0-3181 GCA_052030825.1 Gammaproteobacteria bacterium
CGCCACCTGAATCGGGTGATTTCCGTCGATACCGCCGCGCGCCGCGCCGTCGTCGAGCCGGGCCTCGTGCTCGACGAACTGAATCGCTACCTGAAGCCGCACGGACTCTGGTATCCGGTCGACGTATCGACCGGCAGCCGCGCGACGCTCGGCGGCATGGCCGGTAACAACAGTTGCGGCGCGCGCTCGATTCGCTACGGCAACATGGTGCACAACGTCCACGCGATCGACGCGATCCTCGCCGACGGCAGCCGCGCGCACTTCGCCGAGGCATCACGCACTACCGCCGATGGCACCGGCGGCGAGCTGGCGCAGCGCATGCTCGCGCTCGGCGCGCGCGAGCGCGACGAGATCGCGCGCCGCTTCCCGGATCTGCTGCGCCGGGTCGGCGGTTACAACCTCGACGAGGTCACGCGCGGCACCGATTCGAACCTCGCGCGGTTGCTCGTCGGCTCCGAGGGCACGCTCGCATTCTTCGGTCAGTTACACCTCGACCTGCAACCCATCCCGCCGCACAAGGTGCTCGGCGTGTGTCACTTCCCGACCTTTTATGATGCGATGGATTCGGCGCAGCACATCGTCGAGCTCGATCCCGCCGCGGTCGAGCTGGTCGATCGCACGATGATCGAACTGTCGCGCGACATCCCGCTGTTTCGCGCGACCGTCGAGCGGTTCGTGCAGGGCGAGCCCGACGCGCTGCTGCTGGTCGAGTTCGCCGGCGACGATGCCGACGACAACCTGCGGCGCCTGCGTCGGCTCGTCGAGTTGATGGGGGATCTCGGTTTTCCCGGCGCGGTGGTCGAGGCGATCGACCCGGCGTTTCAGAGTGCGGTCTGGGAGGTGCGCAAGTCCGGGCTCAACATCATGATGTCGATGAAGGGCGACGGCAAGCCGGTCTCGTTCATCGAGGATTGCGCGGTGCGGCTCGAGGATCTCGCCGAGTACACCCGGCGCCTGACCGAGATTTTCGCGAAGCACGGCACCTCGGGCACCTGGTACGCGCATGCCTCGGTCGGTTGCCTGCACGTGCGCCCGATCCTGAACATGAAGGACGAATCGGGAGCGAAGAAGATGCGCGCGATCGTCGAGGAGACGCTCGAAATCGTCGAGGAATACCGGGGTTCGCATTCGGGCGAGCACGGCGATGGCCTTGCCCGCTCGGAGTTCCACGAGCGGATGTTCGGTGCGCGCCTGATGCGCGCGTTCGAGGAGGTCAAGGACAGCTTCGATCCGCACGGCCTGTTCAACCCGGGCAAGATCGTGCGCGCGCCGAAGATGGACGACCGCAGCCTGTTCCGGTTCAAGCCGGGTTATCGCGTCGCGCCGCTCGAAACGGCGCTCGACTGGTCCGCCTGGGGCGGCTTCGCCGGCGCGGTCGAGATGTGCAACAACAACGGCGCCTGCCGCAAGGCCGCCGGCGGCGTCATGTGCCCGTCGTACCGGGCAACGCGCAACGAGCGGGATCTGACGCGCGGGCGCGCAAACACGCTGCGACTGGCGCTGTCCGGTCAGCTCGGCGCCGACGCGCTGGTGTCGGATGACCTTTTCGCGACGCTGGATTTGTGCGTCTCGTGCAAGGGCTGCAAGCGCGAATGCCCGACCGGCGTCGACATGGCGAAGATGAAGATCGAGTTTCTCCACCACTACCGTCGGCGTCATGGCCTCGGCCTGAAAGACCGGCTGATTGCGCAGCTGCCGCGCTACGCACCGCTGGCGGCGCGTTGCGGCTGGTTGCTCAACCTGCGCGATTCGCTTCCGGGGCTCGCCATAGCGAGCGAGAAGCTGATCGGCTTCAGCGCGCGGCGCAGCCTGCCGCGCTGGCGGTCGGACTATTTCGACGAGCGCCGCGAATCGGTCGCGGCAACCGATGCGCCGAACGGCGAGGTGGTGCTCTACGTCGATCCGTTCAACCGCTACTTCGAACCGGACAACGCGCGCGCGGCGATAACCGTACTCGAAGCCGCCGGTTATCGCGTCGTCCTGCCACGCGCGGGCGATGGTCGCCACCCGCTTAACGACGGCCGCACTTTTCTCGCCGTCGGCCTCGTCGACGAGGCGCGCGCCGAGGCGCGGCGCCTGATCGATGCGGTCAAACCCTACGTCGAACGCGGCGTCTCGGTCGTCGGCCTCGAGCCGTCCTGCCTGCTGACCCTGCGTGACGAGTTTGCCAGCCTGCTGCCCGGCGCCGATACCGAAGCGCTCGCCGCGAACGCACTGCTGTTCGAGGAATTCGTGGCGCGCGAACGCGAAGCCGATCGCCTGCGGCTCGAACTGCGGTCGCTCGAAGCGCGGCGCGCGCTCGTCCACGGGCATTGTCACCAGAAGGCGTTCGCGACCCTCGGCGCGCTCGAGAAGACGCTGGCGATGATTCCGGGGCTCGAGATCGAAGTCATCGATTCGAGCTGCTGCGGGATGGCCGGCGCCTTCGGTTACGAAGCCGGGCACTTCGAGGTCTCGATGAAGATGGCCGAGATGACGCTGTTGCCGGCGGTGCGCGCCGCCGGGGACGATACGCTACTCGTCGCCAACGGCACGAGTTGCCGCCACCAGGTCCGCGACGGCGCCGGTCGCGAAGCCTTGCACGTCGCCCGCGTGCTCGAGCGCGCGCTCGCGGGCGCGCGGGTAAACTAATTCACTCGCGGTAAAACAGGGTGACAGTTACCCTGATTACCACGAACGAAACAAGGTGACGAAAACCGGCTGACGGTTAGCTTGATTACCGTGAAGGATGAATCCTGTTCATTCCGCGTTTCAACGGCGAAGCGCCAAGGTAACTGTCACCAGATTCGCGCCAAGGTAACTGTCACCAGATTCGTCACCAGGTTCAACGGGTGGCGACTTGCAAGGAGACGAGTATGATCGACGAAAAAATCCTCGCCACGCTCGACCAGGAGCCCGACTTCAGGCCCGCGCCGATCGTCAAGGTCGGCCCCGACGACATCCCGGTGGTGATCGAGGACGTCGCGGGACAGGGCAGCGCCTGCGAGCTTCCGGATCATGCGCTGTTGCCCGAGCGCTACAAGGACCTGTATATCCGCGTCGATCTGCGCGGCAAACAGCAGCACTGGGGCAAGCCGAAGCTGGTCGAACGGATGATCGATACGGCCTATAACTGGTGGGCCGGCGGCAACAAGCCGACCTGCCTGATCACGGACCTGAGCCGCAAGCGCTTCAAGCAGAC
>JBPEYE010000415.1:0-13920 GCA_052030825.1 Gammaproteobacteria bacterium
CTCATCAGCAGGCGGCGGCCAGCCTCGCCTCGCCGCCGCCAGCGGCGCCACCGGCGCGCGCGCCGGCGAGCCTCGCGAGCGCCGCGTGATCGAGAATTTCGACCTCGCGCCGGTTGACTCGCAGGATGCCGCACTCCTGGAATCGGGTAAGCGTGCGGCTGACGGTCTCGACCGCAAGACCGAGATAGCAGCCAATATCCTGGCGCGACATCGACAACACGAAAGCCGAGCCCGAGTAGCCGCGCGCGCGATGGCGCGCGGCGAGATCGTCGAGCAGGCTCGCGATGCGGCCGTCAGCATCCTTGCGCGCGAGAATCAGCACGAGATTGTGATCGCGCTGCATCTGCTCGGCCGCGACCCGGATCAGGTTTTCGCCGTTGGCGTGGTCGCCCAGGTAGGCGTGTGGAATTCGGCATAGCGACGTGGTCTCGAGCGTGATCGCCGACGATGCGCGCAGGTTGTCATCGTTGCCGTCAAGCCCGAAGACGTCACCCGGCAGGTAGAATCCGAGCACCTGTTCCTCGCCGTCCTCGGTCACGAGGTAACTCTTGACCGATCCGCTGCGCACGACGTAAAACGAATCGGCGGTTTCGCCCTCGCGAAACACGTGCTCGCCCTTGTGCTGGATGCGCTTGGCCTGGTACAGCTTTTGCCGAATATCGCGATCGTCGACGAGTTGCGTGCCGAGACATCCGCCGCGGCTGTCGCAAACGTGACACGGATTCACGGTCGGTACTTTTGGCGCCTTGGTTTGCATGTTTCGCTCCGAAGTCCGGTGATTCTGTAAATCAAGCATGCGCGCGTCGCGGTCAATCTCCTATCGGGGTTTTCCTGATGGGCATATCGGGACTTTCCGGCTACCATAACTCCGGATTTTCGCCCGGGGCGCCTGAATCGCGTGACTCCACCCTACCCGTTTCGCCAGCTCTTCCTGATCATGGCCGCGGCGACGCTGATCGTCACCGCGCTTTCGATATCGAGCCTGTATCTCGCCGCGGTCGAGCAGTATCGACTGCGTCTTGCCGACGTTGCCCAGTACCAGGCGAGCCTGATCGAGACGATTGCCGAATTCGGCCGGCGCGCCAACGCCGACGCCGATTCCGCCGCGATACAGGCGATGACGCTCGAGCAGATCGACCTCGCGCAACGCGCATTCCAGGGTTTCGGCAAGAGCGGCGAGATCATGCTCGCACGCCAGCGCGGCGACGAAATCGAATTCATCATGAGCCGGCGCCACGAATCGGCGGCGACGCCACGACCGATTCCCTTCGACGGCAAATGGGCCGAGCCCATGCGTCGCGCGCTGTCCGGCGAATCCGGCGTCATCGCCGCGCTCGACTACCGCGGCGAGCGCGTGCTCGCGGCCTACGAGCCGGTCGCGATATTCGGCCTCGGCCTGGTCGCCAAGATCGATATCGCCGAGATCCGCACGCCATTCGTACACGCGGGTTTCGTCAGCGTCGCGCTCGCGGTGCTCGTGATCTTCATCGCCAGCCGGGTTTTCTTCCGCGTATCGGCGCCGATCCAGCACGCCATCGACCGCAACGCCGAAACGTTTCTGACCCTCGCCGAAACCACCCGCGAAGGCATCATCCTGGCCGATACCCGCGGCGTTATCGAATTCGTCAACCCGGCCGCCGAGCGCCTGTTCGGCTTCCGTCATGGCGAACTCATCGGCGAGCCGCTGACCCGCCTGATGCCGCCCGAGCATGCGGCTGCGCACGATGGCTACGTCCGCAATTACCTGCAGACCGGCGTCGGTAAAATCATCGGCATCGGCCGCCAGCTCACCGCGATGCGCAAGGACGGCACCCGCTTTCCGATTTACCTGTCGATCGGCGACATTCGCACCAGCTCGGCGCGCCTGTTCGCCGGCGTCATCCTCGACATGAGCGAGCAACAACAGCTGCAGCGCGAAATCCTGCAAATTCCGGTCAGCGAGCAGCGCCGCATCGGTCAGGAGCTGCACGACGGCCTCGGCCAGCAACTTACCGGCCTCGGCCTGCTCGCGACCAGCCTGGTCAACAAGGCGAGCAAGATCGAGCACGATCTCGCGCGCCGCCTCGCCGACGGTCTGCAGGACGCGATCGCGCAGGTGCGCGCGCTGTCGCGCGGCCTGATGCCGGTCGACGTCGACGCCGAGGGCTTCAGGAGCGCGCTGCAGACCCTGATCGATGACATTCGTGCCCACTCGCGGATCGCGATCGAACTGGTCATCGACCAGCCGGTGCGCATCACCGACAACAATCGCGCGATGCACCTCTATCGGATCGCGCAAGAAGCCGTCAACAACGCGCTCAAGCACGCCGACGCGCAGCGCATCGAGGTACGGCTCGGCATCGACGGCAATCGGGGTTTCATGGCAATACGCGACGACGGCCGCGGGTTCGATCGCGAGCGGGCGCTGGGCGACGGCCTCGGCCTGCGTATCATGCAGCATCGCTGCGGGCTGATCGATGCCCAGTTCACGCTCACGACTTCGCCCGGCGACGGCACCGAGATAAAATGCCATTTCCCGATCGAAACCCGGGCGGAGGCCCAGGCATGAGCCGAATCCTGATCGTCGACGACCACCCGCTGGTGCGTACCGGGCTCGCCCAGCTGATCGGCGACTGCCCCGATCTGGAGGTTTGCGGCGAGGCCGGCGACATGGCGGAAGCGCTGCAACTGGTCGAGTCGACGCGACCGGACCTCGCGATCATCGACCTGTCGCTCGCCGGCGGCAGCGGCATCGACCTGATCGAGCGGATCAAGGCGCGCCACAACGACGTGCTGATGCTGGTCGCGTCGATGCACGACGAGACCCTCTACGCCGAGCGCGTGCTCGCGGTCGGCGCGCGCGGCTACATCAACAAGCAGGAAGCGCAGGAACGCATCATCGAGGCGGTACGGCAGGTGCTCGCCGGCAAGGTCTACCTGAGCCAGCAGATGACCGAGCGCATGCTCTCCGGCATGGTCGACACCCGAGCCGACAAGCGCGATATCGACAAGCTGTCGAACCGCGAGCTGCAGGTCTTCGAGCTGATCGGCCGCGGCGTCTCCAGCGGCCAGATCGCCCAGCGGCTGAACCTGAGTACCAAGACGATCGAAACCCACCAGGCCAAGATCAAGAAGAAACTCGGGCTCGGCTCGGCCCATGAGCTGACCCAGCGCGCGATTCGCTGGGTCATGGAACAGGGCGACTGACCGGGGCGTTATCTCGCGCCCTTGATCTCGATCAGGTCCCGCGCCATCGCACGCGGCCCGATCTTGAATTTCTCTCGTTTGCTCGCATCTTGGAGGCGTGGGACAACGTAACGGGAGAAACCGATGAACATGCAAACCTGGAACCCCTTTCAAGAGTTCGAGAGCCTTCTCGACCGCTACAACAAGAGCCGCGGAGGCGCGCTCGGACGCCGCCTCGAAAACGACCTGAGCTTCGCCGACTGGGCGCCGTCGGTCGACATCGAGGAGCAGGAAGACCGCTTCATGATCAAGGCCGATCTGCCCGGCGTCGACAAGGAAGACATCGAGGTCAAGGTCGAAAATGGCGTGCTGACGATCCGCGGTGAAAAACGGATCGAGAAATCGAGCGACGAAGGGACCAAGCGGCATCGCACCGAGCGATTCTACGGCAGCTTCGCGCGCAGCTTCACGCTGCCCGACGCGGTCAAGGCCGATGCGGTCGACGCGACCTACAAGGATGGCGTCCTCGCGCTGACGATTCCGAAAGCCGAGCAGGCCCGCCCGCGCGCGATCGATATCAAGGTCGGCTGAACGGCCAGCGAGCGGCGGCACGCGATGGCGTGCCGCCGACGTTTTAGCGCAGCAACGAGTACCACAGCTGATAGAGCAAAAACGCGGTCGACGAGGCGAAGCCGGCCAGCGGCAGCCAGGCCGGCACCCTGAATCCCGCGTGGGTCAGCGCCGGCTTGCGCTGAATGCGCCACAGCGCGAGGTTGATCAACGCGAACACGATCAGCAGCAGCAAGCTGGTAAACCGCGCCAGCGTCTCGACCGGTAACAACAACGCCATCGCCAGCACCAGCGCCGCGACCAGCAGGGTTGCGACCACCGGCGTGCGCGTGCGCGCCTCGACCCGGCCGAGCAGTGCCGGGAACCAGCCCTGGCGCGCCAGCCCGTAACAGACCCGCGACGCCATGATGATCTGGATCAACGCGCCGTTGACCACCGCGGCCAGCGCGATCGCGCTGATCAGTACCGGAGCCCGACCCGCGGCGCGCTCGTAAATCAGCGCCAGCGGCGCGTTCGAAGCGCCCAGTTCGGAGAGCGCACCGCTCGCGATCGCGACCATCGCGACGGCGATATACAACAGCGTCGATACGATCAGCGCAAGCACGATCGCGCGCGGCATGTTGCGCAGCGGATCGCGCACTTCCTCGGCGACGTTGACCATGTCTTCGAAGCCGATGTAGGCGTAAAACGCCAGGATGCCCCCCAGCAGTATGCCGTGCCAGGCATCGGCATCGGGCGGCGCGGCGATTGCGCCGAGACTCGCGCCGAGTTCTCCGAGCGGCGGCCAGGCGACGACCACGATGAGGCCGAGACCGAAAATCTCGATCAGCGTAAACAGCGCCGCAACGCGTACCGATTCGACGATGCCCCAGCTCGCAAGCGCGCCGAGCGCCGCGACCAGCGCGACGACGACCAGCGCGTCGGGCCAGGCGAGAAACTGCTGAAAGTAGCCGACGAATCCACGCGAGATCGCCGCCGCCGAAACGATACCGGCAAGAATGATCAGGATGCCGATCCCGGCTGACAGGAACCTGAAATCGAAACCGGCCTGCAGGTAGACCGCCTCGCCGGCCGATACCGGATAGCGTGACGCAAGCTCGGCGTAGCTAAACGCGGTCAGGCCGGCAAGCACCGACGCGAGCAGGAACGACCAGGGCGTGAAAATTCCGGCGATCCCGACGACCTTGCCGATCAACACGTAGATGCCCGCGCCGAGGATGTTGCCGAGGCCATAGAGCGTCAGCAGCGTCAGCGACAGCGAGCGTTTGAGTGTCGGCGTGGAAGCGTCCATTGGCGTCGCGGATTGCGAATCGAATGGCCATTCTAGAAACCGGCGCGGCACCCCTGTTGACTCAGGTCAACACGGCTTGCGGTATAATAGCGCACATTGATCGTAATGGTTACAGGAGGTGCCTGATGGACTTCAAGAACCTGTTACTGCATCTCGATCACAGCAGCGGCTGCCGCAATCGGCTCGACGCCGCGTTCGCGCTGGCACGCGATTTCGACGCGCGCATCGAGGGCCTGTTCATCGTTCCCGATTACATCGTGCCGTCCTACGTCGAGGCGCAAATCAGCGTCGACCTGATTACCGACGTGACCGAGAAGGCGATCGCGCGCGCCAACGCAACGCTTGGCGAATACCAGGCGCTCGCGCGCGACGCCGGCGTCGAATTCGACGCGCAGGTCGTCGAGGGCCAGATCATTCCGATCCTGCGCGAGCACAGCAAGTACGCCGACCTGATGCTACTCGGCCAGGACCAGCCCGACGATCCCGACAACGCGAGCTATGGCCTCGCCGACGCGCTGCTGTTCGAAGGCGCCTGCGCCTGCTTGCTGGTGCCGCACAGCGTCAAGATCGTGCCGCCGGGCCGGCGTATCCTGCTGGCGTGGAACGCGAGCCGTGAATCGGCGCGCGCGTTGCGCGAGGCGATGCCGCTGCTGGCCCGCGCCAAGGAGCTGGTGGTGCTTTCTTCCGAGCCGGATGACGCCGATCCGGATCTGGCGCAGGGCCACCCGCACGCGCGCAAGCTCGCGCACTTTCTGCAATCGCACGGCATCGAATCGACGTCGAGCGGCATCAGCGATCCGGACCTGACGCCGTCGCAGGCGATCATCGGCCAGGCACTCGACATGCAGGCCGACCTGATCGTCATGGGCGCCTACGGCCACGCGCGGCTGCGCGAAATTATTCTCGGCGGCACCACGCGTGACATGCTCAGGCAGGCGCCGGTGCCGCTGTTGCTCGCGCACTGATCACCGCGTCGGCGTTGGCCGCCGCGTCACGACCCGGTTCTGGCCTGCCAGGCAAAAACCGACGCGCCGGCCGGGGTTTCGGGAATTTCCATGTCGTAGCCGATGCTGCGAATCCGACCGGGATCGCGGCCCCGCAGGATGCGATTAGCATGGCGGCTCGGCATCGCCGACGGCGTCAGCGGAATCGCATCCGCGGCGGTCAGGTTGGCAATGAACAGCGTGCGCGGGCGCGCGCCGAGATTCCTCGACTCCGCGTGCAGCGTGCGCGTGTGCAGCAGGCACAGGCTGCCGGCCGGGCCCGGGCAGGCGATTGCGTGACGTTCGCACTCGTGCGCGACCCCGTCATCTACCGCGCCGGTGAAGATGCCGTCGTGCCACAGTGAATGTAACGCCCCGCGATGGCTACCCGGCAGGATTCGCGGTGCTCCGCTGCGCTCGTCGACCTCGTCGAGGTACAGCATCGCGGTCACGCAATCGTCGTTGCTGTGCGGATCCAGGGTGAAATCCTGGTGCCAGTTGGCGACCGTGCTGCTGCCGGGCAGCTGGCTGTCGAGCCTGGCGTGGCGGAACCGCAGGTCGTCGCCGAGCAGCGCGGCGACCGCGTCGAGCAGCGGCCCGGCTTCGATCAGGCCGAGATACGCGTCCGAAATTTCTTCCGGCGACGCGACGCGTCGCAGCGCCGGGCGCGTCGCGCTGTGTTCCGGCTCGACGTCGAAGCGCGGGCGCCCATCGAGCCTTGCGCCGAACGGGCCCGCGTGCGGCCGCGATGCTTCGATCCATTCGTCGAGCTGGCGCCGCAGCGGGGCGAGATCATCATCCGAGTAGGCCCTCGGCAACATCACAACGCCGGTATCCCAGAATTCGAGGCATTGCGCAGGGGTCATCATCGATCGGCTCGCGTCCGAGGTTGATAGCGGCATCCTGACACGTCACCAGTCGACGGTCCAGTGACCGCGTCGGTTGGCGATCAGGTTCACGATTTCGCACACGGCCACCATCGGGGAGACTTCCCGGTCCTGGCGATGGCTCGGGTCAAAGCGCGCGTTTTTGTCGCGCGCCGCGGTAGAGAATGTCGGCGAAGTTACGATTCGCGCGATCGCGCTCGGCAACCGCGGCGGGATCCATGTCCGCGCGCGGTCGCCGCAATTTCACCAGGTCCGGGTGACGCGGCTCGCCGCGTATCGGCAACCAGTAGTTGGCGCCGATCGTCTGTCGCGCGTCGGCCGGCGTGTAAGCCTGGAGTGCAAAGCCGATACGCCGTTGCCGACTGCGATTCGGTTGCGAGCCGTGGATGGTGCGCGCGTGGTGCAACGACATCTGCCCGGGGCGCAAGATCAGGTCGACCCGGCTGGATTCGTCGATGCCCGGGATTTGTTGCCCGCGGGTCAGAATATTGTCGGCGGCGAACGTATCTTCGTGCGCCCGGATCGGTTCGCGGTGACTCCCGGGAATCATGCTCATGCAACCGGTCTCGAGGTTGCTCGGGGTCAGCGCAATCCATGGCGTGACGAAGTCCTGCGGCTCGATTCCCATGTAGGTCGCGTCCTGGTGGTAGCTGACGAAATGACGGCTGCGCGGCTCCTTGATGAACAGCACGCTACCCCACAGCGAAAAATCGGGCCCGATCAGGTCTTCGACCGCGTCGAGCACGCGCGGATGGTGGGCGAGTTCATCGAGAAAGGTAAACGCGAGATGCGGATTGTTGCGCTGCTCGGCATCGAACCGCCCGGGATACGCTTGCTCGGCGGCTTCGAGACGCTCGGCGTAGCGCGCGGCCGCAGCCTCGCTCATGACGTCGACCGGCGCGACGAAACCCTGCTCGCGATAGGCTTCGATTTGCGCATCGGTCAGTAGCTTGCCCATCGGGTTCGGTCCCGCCGCGATTGTCGAACTGCGATGGTAGCCGAAACCTGCCCGCCGGGCACCTGTTGGCCACCGCGGGTTGTTGCGCCGGGCGAAAATTCAGACCGGCAAGCCGTCACCGAGGAGCCGGTCGACGATACGCCGCATCCTGGCGTCGTCGAGGCCGCTGGCGGCGGCGAGTGACGCGCTCAGGTTGGCGCCCGCGGGCGCGATCTCGGAACGTCCGAGCATCAGCTCGAGCGCGGGGCCGCCGCCGGCCAGGATGTCCTCGAGCACCAACGGGCTCAACATGCCGGCGGCCTCCATGATCGGGCACTGCACGAGATTGTCGAGCGCGGTCAGCAGCTTGGGGCCGACGAACTGCGGCGACATCCGCCCTTCGTTGAGCTCGATCAGCCGCGTGGCGCTGTCGAGATAGAATTCGAGAAACGCGTTGCCGCGGCGAAACATCAGGAACGCGTTATGCGCCTTGCGGTAAACCTTCAGCCGACCGGCGGTATCGGCCTGCACCCAGACCTCGCGGCCGAGCGCGTACGGTGTCGGCGGCGGCGTAAACGCGTCCGGCGCAAAAACCAGGAAATCCGCGTCGCACCAGATCGCGCAGTCGTAGCCGTCGTCCAACGCCTGGCGAAGCCGGTGCAGGCGCGCGATATCGGTCGCGATTACGACCTGCGCCCGGGTCCGTTCGCGCAGCGCCGGAGCGATGGAATCGAACAGTTCGTCACCGAAGAAGCGATAGTCGAAGCCGCGCGCGTCGGCCCAGGCGCGCACCGACTCGAGGCAGGGCTCGAGCCAGGCCTGCGGCAGCGGCTCGCCATGCGACTGGATCACGACGGTTGCGCTCACGTTCGTTCAAACCCGGTGATCATGTCAGGCTTGCCGCGTTTGCCGATTCGGAACCTGACACCCGGGCGATTCGAACTTTGCCGCCAACTCGCCGGCGAAGGTCGCGCTCGAGCAGGACAAGAGATCCCTTTCGGCAGGAGCGACAAGCGCCGCAAGCAGCCGTTTTGCGACGGCTCGCATCCGGGGTTCACGCCACCGGCGTTTGCCTGCGATCCCGGCAAGGTTTATTACCCGTGCCGTTGCAGGCAAAGCGCCAACCCGGTCAGCAAGCCGGCACCCTGAGCGGGGGGCGCGTTCAGCACAGCGATGGCCGCCCGGCGTCGCGCGCGCCGCGGCCGTACTTCATGGCGTCGATCCCGGCCCAGTAGGCCGCCGCCTCGCACATCGGACAGGCGCGTGACGACGAATACAAAATGCACCCCGCCAGGTCACGATCGCCGAGTCGGCGCACGGCGTCGCGTATCGCTTCCATCTCGGCGTGCGCGGTCGGATCGCCGTGGGTCACGACGCGACTCGGCGCCTGGCCGACGATGCGCCCGGCGCGCACCACGACGGCGCCGTAGGCCTGGTCGCCGGCGGCGCTCGCCGCGCGCTGCATCGCGTAGGCGCGAGCGATGAAGGCCGCGTCGTCGCGCACCGCGGGTTGCTCGATGGTGCCGTCATCGGCCCGCCCCGGACGCGTAGCGCCGAAGAGCGCCGCGGGCGCGAACGCGACGGCCGCGGCTCGCAACCAGTCACGCCGCGTCAAGCTTCGAATCGTCATGTCGTCGTTCTCCGATCAGGTTCGCGCAGTGTAACACCGGCGCCCCAAATCCCGCTTGTAACCGCGCGCCGTCCGCGCATAGAATGAATGCCCCTTGCAATGATTACCGGGGATAGTCATGCCAGAATGTCCGATTTGCGCGGCCGAGGTTGCGGTCGGCCACGACGTGATCGCGGGTGAAATTCTCGTCTGCGACGATTGCGGCAGCGAGCTGGAAATTCTCGAAACCGACCCCCTCGAGCTGGCCGAAGCGCCGACCGCCGAGGAGGACTGGGGTCAGTGAGAATCGGCCTGCTGCATTCGCTGATTCGCAAAGAAGAAAAACTGCTGCTCGAGGCATTCGCCGACGCCGGTATCGACCCGGTGATGATCGATGATCGCAAGCTGATCATGAACTTCAACCACGCGCCCGAGGTCGACGTGCTCATCGAGCGTTCGATCAACCACTCGCGTGCGCTGCATGCGCTGCGGCTGTTCGAGTCGGCCGGAATCCCGTGCATCAATTCACACCGCGTTGCGCAAACCTGCGGCGACAAGCTGCTGACCACCGCGGCGCTGACCGACGCCGGCGTTGCGCAGCCGCAGTGCCGCGTCGCATTCACCGAGGAATCGGCGCTCGCCGCGATCGAGGAGCTCGGTTACCCGGTGGTTCTAAAACCCGCGGTCGGCTCCTGGGGCCGGCTGCTGTCGAAAATCAACGATCGCGACGCCGCCGAGACCGTGCTCGAACACAAATCCGTACTCGGCAGCTACCACCACTCGATTTTCTACATCCAGGAGTACGTCGACAAGCGTGGCCGCGACATTCGCAGCTTCGTCGTCGGCGACGACTGCATCGCCGCAATCTACCGGACCTCCGAGCACTGGATCACCAACACCGCGCGCGGCGGACGCGCGACGCGCTGCGAAGTGACGCCCGCGGTCGCCGAAATCTCGCTCGCCGCGGCGCGCGCGGTCGGCGGCGGCATCGTCGCGGTCGACCTGTTCGAGAGCGATGCCGGGCTGCTCGTCAACGAAGTCAACTACACGATGGAATTTCGCAACAGCATCGACACCACCGGGGTCGACATTCCGGCGGTGGTCGCCGCCTACGTGATCGCGCGGGCGCGCGCGCGATGAGCCGGCTCGCCGTCTCCATCGTCGGTGGCTCGGGCTACACCGGCGGCGAACTTCTCCGGTTGCTGCATTTCCACCCCGGGGTCGAGATTCGCCAGGTCACGTCGCAACGCCATGCCGGGCGACCGGTCGCGAGCGTGCATCCGAACCTGCGCAAAATCGTAACCCACAAGTTCGTGCCGACCGCCGAGCTCGAAGCCTGCGACGCGCTGTTCCTGTGTCTGCCCCACGGCGAGACGATGCGCCGCCTCGGCGAATTCGAAAACCTCGCCGAAACTATCGTCGACCTGTCCGCCGACTATCGCCTGCGCGACCCGGCGGCCTTCGAGACCTGGTACGGTCGGGCGCACGCGCAACCCGAGCGCCTCGGCGAGTTCGTCTACGGCATCCCCGAGCTGCATCGCGACGATCTGCGCGGTGCGACGCGCATCGCCGGCGCCGGCTGTAACGCGACCGCGACGATACTCGCGCTGCGCCCGCTCTACGCCGCCGGCCTGGTCGAGTCCGCGGTGGTCGAAGTCAAGGCTGGCTCGAGCCAGGGCGGCAATGCCGTTTCGGAAGGCAGCCATCATCCCGAGCGTAGCGGCGCGGTTCGATCCTACAAGCCGACCGGGCACCGGCATCTCGGCGAAATCCACCAGGCGCTCGGCGCCGACACGATCCACTTCTCGGCGACGTCGATCGAGATGGTGCGCGGGATTCTCGCGACCTGTCACGTGTTCCTGCGCGAAGCGCTCGACGACAAGGCCGCCTGGAAGCTGTATCGCGACGCCTACGGCGACGAGCCGTTCATCCGCATCGTCAAGGAGCGCGGCGGCATTCATCGCTACCCGGAACCGAAGCTACTCGCCGGCAGCAATTACTGCGACATCGGCTTCGAACGCGATCCGGCGAGCAACCGCCTGGTAGTCATCGCCGCGCTCGACAACCTGATGAAGGGCGCCGCCGGTCAGGCCGTACAGGCATTTAATATCGCGCGTGGCTTTAGCGAAACCACGGCGCTGGAATTTCCCGGCCTGCACCCCTGACTCGCGATGTGCCGCCTGCTCTACGTGCGCGCCGAGGCGCCCTTCCCGATCCCGCGGTTGCTCGCGCCGTTCGCCGAGTTGTCGCGCGCGAGCCGCGAGTTCCAGGGTCACGGCTGGGGCTGCGCCTGGCGCGAGGGCGGCGAGTGGCGCGAGTACCGCGACATCCGGCCGATCTGGGACGACGACCTCGAGCAGTTCGGCGAAACCCGCTTACTGCTCGCGCACGCGCGCAGCGCGTTTCGCGACGAGGGTATTCGGGTCGAAAACAACATGCCGTTCACCGACGGCGAGGCGATGTTCGTCTTCAACGGCGAGTTACGCGGCGTGCGGATCAAGGCCGACGGCCGCATCGGCGCGGAGAAGGTCTTCAACTTCATTCGCCGTTTCGATCGCGGCGACAAGTGCGCGGCGACGGCGAAAGCGGTCGACATCATCGCCAGGCGCAGCGCTTACCTGCGCGCGCTGAACCTGGTGTTGACGGACGGCGCGCAGGGTTGCCTGTCGACGACCTGGAACGAGGACGCCGAATACTTCCAGATGCACGAAAAACATGCCGCCGGCCTGCACCTGATCTGCTCGCAACCGTTCGCCGGTGAATCCGGCTGGCAGCCAATCGCCAACGGCACAACGAGGCCGCTGTGATCCTGCTCAAGATCGGCGGCGGCGACGGCATCAATCTCGAAGGCGCGATTGCGGACCTGGCGACGCTCGCGGAGCCATTCCTGATCGTGCACGGCGCCAATCAGCTGCGCGACCGCATCGCCCGGGAACTCGGTATGGCAAAACAGGTGCTGACGTCGGTTTCCGGATACAGCAGCGTGTATTCCGATGCCGACGCGATCGACGCGATCCTGATGAGTTACGCCGGCTTGCGCAACAAGCGCATCGTCGAGCTGTGCCAGCGCCGCGGCATCAACGCGATTGGCCTGACCGGCCTCGACGGCCGCGTCGTGCAGGGCGAACGCAACCGCGGCATCCGCGTACGGGAGGGTGGCAAGACGCTGATCAAGCGCGATTTTTCCGGCAAACCGCGCGCGGTCGACGGCGCCTTGCTCGGCCTGCTGCTCGCGCGCGGCTACCGCCCGGTGCTGACGATTCCGATCGTCGACGAGCACGGCTTCGCGATCAATTCCGAGAACGACGATATCGTCGCGCAGATCGCGGCGACGCTCGAAATCGACCGCGTCGTCCAGCTGATCGAGGCGCCGGGACTGCTCGACGACCCGGCCGACGAGGACTCGGTAATCGCGCGTCTCGACCTTGCCGGCCTGCGCGCGCGCGAGGCCGCGGCCGAGGGGCGTATCAAACGCAAACTGCTGGCGCTGACGCGCTTGTGCGAAAATGGCCGCACGCGCGTGATTATCGCCGACGGCCGCATCGAGCACCCGCTCGCGGCGGCGCTCGACGGCGCGGGGACGCACATCGCATGACCGACTACAAGGCGCTCGAACACGAATACGGCCTGATGCTGCAACCGCATCGCGACCTGGTCGCGGTGCGCGGCGCGGGCGCCTGCCTCTACGACGAGGCCGGCAACGAATACCTCGACTGCGCCGCCGGCATCGGGGTCGCATCGCTCGGCCACGCGCACCCGGAGCTGATCGCGGCGATCCGGCGCCAGGCCGAAACCCTGATCACCTGCCCCAATATTCTTTACAACGACGTCCGCGCGCGCCTGCTCGAGAAACTGGTCGCGATTACGCCACCGAGTCTCGGCCGCGCCTACCTCTGCAACTCCGGCGCCGAAGCCGTCGAGGCCGCGCTCAAGTTCGCCCGCCTGCATACCGGTCGCAAGCACTTCGTCACCGCGATGCGCGGTTTCCACGGCCGCACGATGGGCGCGGTCAGCGCGACCTACACGCCGAAGTATCGCGAGGCTTTCGAGCCGTTGGTGCCGGGCTTCGCCTACGTGCCGCTCAACAAGATCGACAAGCTCGACGCCGCGATCGATGACGACACGGCCGCGGTAATGCTCGAACTGGTGCAGGGCGAAGGCGGTGTCAACCCGGTGCAGGCCGACTACATCGCCGCCGCGCAGGCGTTGTGCCGCGAGCGCGGCGCGCTGCTGATCGTCGACGAAATCCAGACCGGCTTCGGCCGCACCGGCAAGCTGTTCGCCTGCGAGCATTTTGGCGTCGAACCCGACCTGATGTGTCTCGCCAAGGCCATGGGCGGCGGCCTGCCGATCGGCGCGACGCTGCTGCGCGCCGACATCGAAATCGCGCCCGGGCTGCATGGCACGACCTTCGGCGGCAACCCGCTGGCCTGCGCGGCGGCGCTCGCGGCGATCGAGATCTACCAGCGCGACGCGCT
>JBPEYE010000416.1:0-3000 GCA_052030825.1 Gammaproteobacteria bacterium
TCGCGCGCAAGGCCGATGCGGTCAACGGCCAGATCAACTTTTCCGTCGTCATGTAGATCACCGCGGAGGACTACGCGCATGCAGGCACAACGACTCGATCATCTCGTCCTCACCGTCGCCAGCATCGACCGAACGACCGATTTTTATACCCGAGTACTCGGCATGGAACGGATCGAATTCGGCGATGGCCGCGTCGCCCTCGCGTTCGGCGAGCAGAAAATCAACCTGCACGAGGTTGGCAACGAATTCAAACCGAACGCGCGGCGGGCATTACCCGGCAGCGCCGACCTGTGTTTCGTCATCGACGTGCCGGTGGCGCGGGCGCTGGCGCAACTCGAGGCCTTCGACGTCGATGTCATCGAGGGCCCGGTCCGGCGGACGGGCGCGCGCGGCGCGATCCTGTCCGCCTATTTCCGCGACCCCGACGGCAACCTGGTCGAAGTTTCGAACTACGTCGACGACGCCACGGGCGGGCAATGACGCGCGTATCGCTCGGCCTCGTGCCGGACTGACGAGAGCGCAATGGACGTCGCGCACGCGTTCGTCATCGGCGGCCTGTTGCTGCTGGTGCTGTGCGTCGGCGGGTGGCTGCGCGCGCTGTGGCGCTTCGGTCGCCTGCTCGAAGAACACGATCCCGAACTCGCGCGCGCGCTCGACGCGGGCGAACGCATTCGATTCTGTCAGCAGGGCCGACATCGGCAATTTGCCTCGACCCGCCTGCGCGCTGCCGGCGAGCAACTCCTCAAGCGCCATCGCTTGCTGGTGCCTGCGATCGCGCTGCTGGTCTGCGTGGTTACGATCCTGATCGTGTTTTCCAGCAACCCCGGTAACGTCGAAGACCTGTTCTGGGTCTACTGAGGCCGCCTCAGACGACGATGTCGAGCCGCGCCAGCGGCTCGGTGCCGGTGGCGGCAAATCGCAGCGTCACCTGCTCGCGGCGATCGGGCGGGATTCGGTTGTAGAGCCAGTCGCGGTCGTTGTACGGATGGTCGGGCAGGTAGAACTGGGTTGTCAGCCGTTCGCGCCCGTCGTGCCAGACCTTGACGTGGATGTGCGGCGTGCGCCCGGGATACGGCACCGGCTTGATCGTGCGAAACGCATAGCTGCCATCGGTATCGGTCAGCGACTGACCGAATCCCTGGAAGGCGCGGTCGCGCGAATCGTGGTTCGGATCGCGCCGGTGCAGGTAGACGCCGTTGACGTCGCATTGCCAGATTTCGACGCGCGCGCCGGCAAGGGGTTGACCGTCACGATCGAGCACGCGCCCGGCGAGTCGGACGATTTCGCCACCCGCGCGCTCGACCGCGCCGGCAATGCGCACGAGATCACTGTCGTCATCGGCAGTCCGCATCGCCGGCAGCGGATAGAACGGACCCTCGGTTGCGCCCGGCGTCGGTAATGCGGCCCGCAGGCCGCCCGCGACCGGCACCGCGAACAGCCCGAGCAGGAGCCGGCGGCGGCGGCGATTCACTGGATCATTCATCGCGCTATCCCTACAATGACCTGACCGCGAGAGTGTAACCCAAAGCCGGCACCCGCACATCTGTTGACAAGGACTCCGACATGACCGACGACAACCTGCCGACTCGCGACCTGATCGGCTACGCCGACCAGCCGCCCAAGGTAACCTGGCCCGACGAGGCCCGCATTGCCATCAACTTTTGTATCAACTACGAGGAAGGCGGCGAGCTGTGTATCCTCAACGGCGACGATCGTTCCGAGGTACGCCTGTCGGACGTCGCGGTACAGACCCGCATCGGCGGTCGCGATCTCAATATCGAATCGAGTTACGAGTATGGCGCCCGGGTCGGTTACTGGCGGCTGTTGCGCGCCTTCACCGAGCGCGGACTGCCGGCCACGGTCAATCTCGTCGGTCTAGCCGGCTGGCAGAATCCGCGCGCCCTCGAAGCCATGATCGACGCCGGCTTCGACCTGCAGCCGCACGGCTGGCGCTGGATCGACTACTACGAGCTCGACGCGGCCACCGAGCGTGAGTTCATCCGTAACAGCATCGAGCAGGTACGCGAACTGACCGGTGAGCCGCCGCTCGGCTACTACGCCGGTCTGCCATCGCTCAACACGCGTCGGCTGGTGGCCGAAAGCGGGGTGTTCCTGTACGACTCGGACGTCTACAACGACGATCTGCCCTACTGGTCGCCGGATTACCCGGATTTGTTGCTGATTCCGTATTCGCTCGATACCAACGATTCCAAGTTCGGCCGCGCCGAGAGCGACTACCAGCTCGGCGAGGAATTCTTCACCTACCTGAAGGACAGCTTCGACCAGCTTTACGCCGAGGGCGAAAGCGCGCCGAAAATGATGACCGTCGGCCTGCACGCGCGCCTGCTCGGGCGCCCGGGGCGCGTCGGCAGCCTGCATCGGTTTCTCGACTACGTCAAAAGCCACGACCGGGTCTGGATTTGCCGGCGCAACGACCTGGCGCGCTACTGGGCGGAGCACTACCCGAATTCGGCCACCGCGAGCTGAGCGAGCGGCCGCCGGCCGATGTTGCGAAGCCCTGCATTTGTGCGAAAATAGCCTATTTGCTCGAGTCGACCATGCCATGAGCAATTCCGACCTTCTCGCCAGCCTGCAGGCCAGCTTCATCGGCCGCGATACCGAGTACCCGACGGTCGATGGTCGCCGCGGACCGCGGGTTTATCTCGACTCGGCGGCGTCGACGCTAATGCTGGCGCCGGCTTACCACGTCGGCCACGAGTTCCTGCAGCATTACGCCAGCACCCACTCCGACCTCCACTATGCCGCGCGCGGCGCGTCGCAGGCCTTCCACTGGGCGCACGAGAAGGTGCTGGACTTCGTCGACGCCGACCCCGAGGTCTACTGCGCGTTTTTTGCCGGTAGCGGCGCGACCGCCGGCTTCAACCGGATGGCCGCGAGCCTCGCCGAAACGCGCCCCGAACGCGATATCGTCCTGGTTTCGGAAATGGAGCATCATTCCAACGACCTGCCGCACCGGCATCACTTCGAGAGCGTGCTGCA
>JBPEYE010000417.1:0-5801 GCA_052030825.1 Gammaproteobacteria bacterium
GGTCAATGCGATCGAAAAATGTCTACCAGGTCCGGACAAAAGTGACTCGACGCGTTTACGGTTGTCGACGACAATTTCCCGCGCGCGACTATTATCAACTGACGCGGGGTTTGCCCTGGCCCGAAACGAGTCATTTACCGGTTCTGAAACCGCAACTGTCGATCGATGTCCGAAAGCTGCAGCCTGCCCGAGTTCGATACCGCCGAAGCGGCGCGGATCGCGCGCGAACGCTTTGCGATCGACGGGCCACTGCGCGCGCTCGACGGCGAGCGGGATCTCAACTTCCTGATCGAGGATCCGCGCGGGCGCTTCGTTTTCAAGATCGCCAACGCGCAGGAATCGATCGCCTTCCTGCACTGCCAGCACCGGGTGCTGCGCTGGCTGGCCGAGGCCGAAGCGCTGCCGCAGGTCGCGACCGCGCTGCGCTCGACTTCGGGCAACAGCATCGAGCACGTGGTCAGCGCCAGCGGCACCGAGCACGCCTGCCGCGTTTTGCCGTTTATCGACGGAACGCCGCTGGCGGCCATCGCCGACGCGCCGCCATCCCTGTACGCCGATCTCGGCACCTGTCTCGCGCGCGTCGATAGCGCGCTCGACGGCATCAACTACCCGGCGCTCGAGCGACCGCTGCTGTGGAAGATGGACGCGGCGCTCGCGGTGCTCGCCCGCTACAAGCCGCTGCTCGCCGATGACGCGCTGCGCGAGCGTATCGAGCATCACGAAGCCGGTTTTGCCGAGCGCGTGCTCGGACGCGCCGCGCGGCTGCGGCGCAACGTCATTCACAACGACGCCAATCGCGGCAACGTGCTGGTCGACGCCGGCGCGACCCGCGTCGTGAGCCTGATCGATTTCGGCGACATGATCGAATCCTGGCTTGCGGTCGAGCCGGCGGTGGCGATGACCTACGCGATGCTCGGCCAGGACGACCCGTTACCGGTAGCCGCGGCGCTGCTGCGCGGCTACCACGAAATCCTGCCGCTCACGGCGGACGAAATCGCCGCGCTGCCGGACCTGATCGGCATGCGGCTTTGCCTGAGCCTGTGCATCTGTGCGCATCAGAAACGCCTCGAACCCGACAACGCCTATCTCGCGGTCGACGAAGCCGATTGCCGGGCGTTGCTCGAGTCCCTCGACGCGATCGAGACCGGGGAGTTCCACGCGCGGCTGCGCGCCGCCTGCGGAATGGACTAGTCGGTTTCCCGGAGATTGCTTCGTCGGCTCGCCTCCTCGCAATGACACCGGATTGCGCGTTATTGCAAGCGCCAGCGACGAACCTCCCGACTACAGCGTCATTGCGAGCGCCAGCGAAGCAATCTCCAGGGAACGGGCAAAATCCGCAAAATTGCTTCGGCCCTCGCGGCTGGCGGCCGCGAGGGCCTCGCAATGACGTGCAGGTCAACGGAAACATGCCCTCGAGCAAACCCGGAGCAACGGAAACGAAGTCCAGCGGTTTAGATCGACCCCGGATACATTACTTCGCGTAAAGTTTGCGCCGTTGCGGCTTTGGGATTTCGACCCAAGCGGAGGTTTAACGAAATTTCGAGCATGCCACCGCCACTGAAATCAGCGAAAGTTTACTATTTAGTTTAGTTTCGGATCAGCGTTCTTCGGGCTGGAGTACGCGCTTGACGTAGCTGGCGCGATGAATGTCGACAATTTCGACGCCGACGCTGACGACCCGCGGCAGCAACGGTTCGACGCGCCCGAGCACGGCGCGGCTGAGCGCCGATTTCTGCGCGTCGTCGCGGCCGTCGAGCAGGTGCACGGCGACGTGCACGAACGAATCGCGCGTCTGCCCGGTGCGATGGTGCGCGTAGCCCGTCGCGCGCGTCTTGATGTCGTACTCGTCGAACAACCCCGATGCCAGGGTCCCCGCGTGGACCGCGTCGACGAGTTCGCCGATGTCAATTTGCTCAGCAACATCGGCAGAGTGTTCTATAATCACATGCGGCATTGTTCTCTCCTAAGAGGACAAATTCTGGGGGACAGACCGTTCGCGGTTTGTCCCCTTTTTTATCGGTCACATGTTCGGGTACGACGGCCCGCCCCCGCCCTCGGGCACGACCCAGTGAATGTTCTGGGTCGGATCCTTGATGTCGCAAGTCTTGCAGTGCACGCAATTCTGCGCGTTGATCTGCAACGCGGGCGACCCGTCCTGGTCGACGATCTCGTAAACCCCGGCCGGACAATAGCGCTGCTCGGGCGCGTCGTATTTTTCGAGATTGATCGCGACCGGCACGCTCGCATCGCGCAGGCGCAGGTGCGCCGGCTGGTTTTCCTCGTGGTAGACGCCGGACAAATACACCGACGACAGGCGGTCGAAGCTGACCTCGTTATCGGGTTTCGGGTAATCGATCTTCGGGTAATCGTTCTTGTTGCCGAGCTGCTCGTGGTCGGCGTGGTGGCCGAGCGTCCACGGCGCCTTGCCGCGGAACAGGTACGACTCGAGCGCGGCGTTGGTCAGCCCCCACCACAGCCCCTTGTTGAAACCCGGGCGGATGTTGCGCACCTTGTGCAGCTCCTGGTACAGCCACGACTGGCGGAATTTCTCGGGGTAAGCCGTGGCCTCGAGCGCCGGGCCCGGATTCGCCTCGTCATAGTCGGCCGGCAGCAGCTCGAATACCGCTTCGGCGGCAAGCATCGCCGACTTCATCGCCGTGTGGGTGCCCTTGATTTTGGGGACATTGAGGAAACCCGCGGTGTCGCCGACCAGCAAGCCACCGGGAAAGGTCAGCTTCGGGATCGACTGCAGACCGCCTTCCGAAATCGCGCGCGCGCCGTAAGCAATGCGTTTGCCGCCCTCGAACAGCGGCCGGATCGCCGGGTGATTCTTGAAGCGCTGGAACTCGTGGAACGGGCTCAGGTGCGGGTTCTTGTAATCGAGGCCGATGACGAAGCCGACCGCGACCTGGTTGTTTTCGTTGTGATAGAGGAACGAACCGCCGTAGGTGTCGGAATCGAGCGGCCAGCCGATCGTGTGCAGCGTCGCGCCCGCGTCGTGGACCTCGGGACGGACTTCCCAGATTTCCTTGATGCCAATACCGTAAGTCTGCGGCTCGACGCCGTCACGCAGGCCGAACTTCTCGAACAATTCGCCGGTCAGCGAGCCGCGGCAACCCTCGGCGAAAATCGTCTGCCGCGCGAGCAGCTCGACGCCGGGCTCGTAGTTGTCGGTCGGCTCGCCATCCTTGCCGATGCCCATGTCGCCGGTGGCGACGCCGCGCACCGCCCCGGCGTCGTCGTAGAGCACCTCGGCGGCGGCAAAACCGGGAAAAATCTCGACCCCGAGCGCCTCGGCCTGTTCGGCGAGCCAGCGACACAGGTTGCCGAGGCTGATGACGTAATTGCCGTCGTTGTGCATCTGCGGCGGCGTCGGCATCGAGATCGCGCCCTTCTCGGTCAGGTACTTGAAGCTGTCCGATTTGACCGCGACCGTGACCGGCGCGCCCTTGTCCTTCCAGTCCGGGATCAGCTCGGTCAGCGTGCGCGGCTCGAGCACGGCACCGGAGAGAATGTGCGCGCCGACCTCGGCGCCCTTCTCGACGACGCAAATCGTCAGCTCGCGACCGGCCTCCTGCGCGAGCTGCGCGAGACGGATGCCCGCGGTCAGCCCCGACGGCCCGGCGCCGACGATGACCACGTCAAAATTCATCGATTCTCTTTCCACGATCAGTCCTGGTTGTCCGAATTTAACGAAACCCGCGACCGCGCATTATAACTGCATCATCCGCTGTCGATAACAACCTGCAGGCGCCATCTTTGATCACCACGCCGACCTGCGTCGAGCGAAGCACCGGACGACAGATTCCTTGGCATTCGGTCTCGGGCGGCGCGGCGACGATCGCAGCGCGGCGGCGGGCCGGTGTCACTGCCCGGGGTCGGGCTTTTTGAAGGTGATCACGAGGACGTCGCGATAGGCCTCGAGTTCCGGGTCGAGCTGGGTGATCGGGGTCACGCCGTGGTAGACCTTGCGGTCGTTGACCAGCACCGTGTCGAAGGTCTGGTGCAGCATGATCTCGCCGACGAGGCGGTGCTCGAGATCGTAAATCGTCGTCGCGCCGCTGTCGATGTTGACGCGCTTGATCATCATCACGATGACGAAGTCGACGCCGTCGCGATGCACGCCCTCGGGAGTCGGTTTGCCGAGCTTGCCGTCGCGCGCCTCGATGCGGAACTGGTGCAGCTCGATGTGCCACTGGTGGTTGGCGGCGAGCGCGCCGAACACGCGGTTGCCGAATTCGAGCAGCGCGGCGAGCGTCGTGCTCTTGTGCAAATCGTCGAGGATGGGGGCGAAATAACGCGCGACGCCGCCGTTCAACGGATTGTAATCGACCGTCTGGTAGTGCGGCTGGTAGGGCATCAACCGGGCCGATTCGCCGGCACCGCGTATTGCGTAGGTCGCGTGGCGACGCTTGCGGTACTTGCCGCCGTCGGCCATGTACTCGTCCTGCTCGAGGTGATTCCAGCTGTCGAGAAACAGCGCATCGGCATCGACCGGCGCGGCCGCGATCGCCGACAACAGGGCCTTGACTTCGGCGGCCGCGATGAACAGGAAATCCTCCTGTCCGAGTCGCTCGATGACGCTGTCGATATCCGGCATGGGCTCGCCCTGTCGCGCCGCGATCGGATCCGCGCCGCTAGCGCAGGAAGCGGGTGGTGACGAACGGTTCGTAACTGTCGAGCGACTGCGGCAGTCGACCCTGGGCAACGAAGAAGTCGGCGATGTCCTTGAAATAGGCCGGCACCGCGGCGCCCAGCCAGTCGTCACTCTTCTGGTCCGAGGCCGGTGGAAACTCGAAGCGCGCCAGGGTTTGCCGCGCGCTGTCAGGATCCATCCCGGCGGCGCGCGCAATCGCCGCGGTCATCGGCGTCGGATTCTTGCGCCACTGCGCGTTGGTCGCCTCGGTAACGTCCATGAAAGCCTGCACCAGATTCGGATGTTCGCGCATGAACGGAGTGCGCACGGTGACCAGGTCGAAAACCTTGAGCCCCAGCGCGTCGAGCTCGGCGGCACTCATCAACGGTGCGCCGAGATCCTGCATGCCGCGCAGCGCGGCGCCGTGGGCGCAGGCCATCGTGACCTCACCGCGACGCAGCGCGGCGGCCGCGTCGGTGCCGCGCTCGACCGGCACGATTTCGATCAGCGCGGCGTCGACGCCGAGCCGCTCGAGCATGCGCAGCAAGCGAAAATGGGTGACGCCGCCGGTTTCGGTCGCGACCTTGCGGCCGGCGAGCGTCGCGATATTGCCGCGATCGATACCGCTGTCGCTGCGCAGGATACAGTTGTCGTCGCCGTTGTAGCCGACCGCGATACCGACGCCGGTTATTTCGACGCCGCTGCTGACCCCGACCACGAACGGCACCTGTCCGTGGGCATAGGCGATGTCGATCGTGCCAGCGGCGAGCGCGGCGTTCAGCGCGTCGCCGTCGGTAAACGGCAGCCACGCAACCTCGACGCCGAGCGCATTGTCGTAGGTTTGCTTGACCTGCGAGAACTGGCTCGGCGTCGGCCATTGCGGGAAATAGCCGACCCGGACCGGGTCCGGGCCGTGACCGGCGGCGTGCGCGCGCGCGCCAAAAATAGCGACGAGCGCAACGAGCAATACGATACCGCGCTTCATGGACACGGCATTATGCGCTGCCGGCTACAGTTCAAGATTGCCCAGCGCGACGTCGATCGCGGCGATGATCTCGTCGATGTCGTCCTTGCTGCAGATCAGCGCCGGGCTCAGGCACAGCGTGTTGTTGTACTTCGGCAGGCTGCGATTGGTCTTGCCGATCATGACGCCCTGCTTCAGGCA
>JBPEYE010000418.1:0-1791 GCA_052030825.1 Gammaproteobacteria bacterium
TTTCAGAAGGCCGGTCGTCAGAACGCCCTTCTGACCCTCGGCGAGCGACTTGGCGCCGAAGGTGCGCTGAATGATCTGCTGATTCGTCGTCCAGTAGAACATGTGCAGCAGCAGAATGCCGGAGAACACCGTGCCGAACGGCACGGAGCTGTCGGGTCCGCCGATCGAATTGAAGCGGCCCTCATTGCCGGCCGCCAGCGCTTCGATTCCCGGCAAGAAATCACCGCCGCCCAGTGCGCTGATGCCGTACCAGGTGATCAGCATGCCGCCGGCGAGCAGCCCGATACCGTTCAGGAGATCCGATACCGCGACCGTGCGCAGGCCGCCGAACAGCGCGTACATCGAACCGATGATGCCGACGACCCAGACGATGAGCCACAGCGTTTGCGTGTGCGACTCGAGGCCCAAAATGCTCTGCACGTCGAGGATGCCGATGAGACCGGTCGCGCCGGTGTAGAGAATGATGGGCAACAGAATGACGGCGTAGGCGATCAGGAATATCAGATTGGTGATGACCTGCGTCTGGTGATCGAAGCGGATCTCCAGGTACTCCGGTACCGTCGTGACGCCGCTTTTCAAAAAGCGCGGCAGAAAGAACAGCGCCATGCAGACGAGCGCAATAACCGCGATGACCTCCCAGACCATGACGGCGAGTCCATAGGTGTACGCCGCGCCGTTGAGTCCGACCATCTGTTCCGTCGACAGGTTTGTCAGCAGCAGCGAGCCGGCGATCAGCGGCCAGGTCAAGCTGCGGCCGCCGAGGAAATACCCCTGGCTGGTTGCGTGGTCGTCCTTGCGCGTCAGCCACCAGGTGATCGCCGCGACGAGGCCGGTAACGAACAGGAATGAGGCAATGATCATGGTGCCGGTTTGTTGTTGTTGTGCCGGGCCACCATGCTACCGGGATTGCGCCGGCCGGTCACAGCAAGCGCCGCTCGGGACCCCGGTGAGGCCCGGCCGCATATCTCGTATCCGCGAAAGAAAATTCTCAAAAACAATAAAAACAATAGCTTACAAATCAACAAATATCTTGCATTTGCGAGATGCAGCCGTATAATGCGCTCCAAGCTTTGGTGATCTGGACTTGAAAGGAGTGACATCATGAGCCGTTTGGAAAACCTGCAATCGCGCATCAGCGACCAGGGCAAGACGATTTTAAGCTTCACGGCCGACATCGTGGAGTGGACCGCAGACAAGAACCTGGCGGTAGCCGGCGACATCGCCGACTTCGCCGTCAAGCAGCTGCGTCTTCCGGTCAAGGCGAATGACTTTGCCGGCTATCGTGGCAAGCTGCGTTCGTCGTTTGGCGACTTCGGCACGGTAATGAAGGGCCACGGCGAAGACATTATCGCCAAGCTCCGGGAAGTGCCTGCCGACGTCCGCGACGCGTTCCAGGCTGAGAAGAAGCCCGTGCGCAAGGCCGTCGTCAAGGCACCGGTAGCTAAGAAGCCAGTTGCCAAGAAGCGTGCGGTTCGTAAGCCGGCTGTCAAGAAGGCCGCTGTCCGCAAGCCCGCCAAGAAAACCGTCAGGACGACGGCCGCGGCGACCGGGCAGGCCGCTTAATTCGGCGAGCACTGTTCGAATGGTAAGCTAGTCGAGGGTCGGCACCCGATGGTGCCGACCCTTTTTTGACTGTAGGGAAATCTGATGGCCGACGCGCCGCGCACTATCAAGAAGCACGCAAATCGCAGGCTCTACGACACGGAGAGCAAGCGCTACGTGTCGTTAAACGACATTCGCGAGCTCATTTGTGACGGTGTTGACGTCGAGGTTGTCGATTCGAAATCCGGC
>JBPEYE010000419.1:0-5814 GCA_052030825.1 Gammaproteobacteria bacterium
CTCGAAGCCAGCGAAGGACATCTCGCCGCGCGCAAGCAGTGGCTTGCCGGGCACATGCGCTGCAGCGGCGAACTCGAACTCGACGACGGCGCGGTCGACGTGCTGCTGAACCGAAACGCGAGCCTGCTGCCGATCGGCGTCAGAGCGGTCAGCGGCGTGTTCGACCGCGGCGAAGTCGTCGCCTGCATCGCCCCCGACGGCAGCGAAATCGCGCGCGGGCTGGTCAATTACCCGTCGGACGAGTGCAAGCAGATCATCGGCAAGTCGAGTCGCGAGATCCCGCGGATTCTCGGTTACCAGGACGACCCGGAACTGATCAATCGCGAAAACCTGATCCTGATGCGCAACGAGCCATGAGTCGGCAAGTCATCGCGTTCGCCGCGAGCAGCAGTCGGCGCTCGATCAACAAGCAGCTGGTGACCTGCGCCAGCGGCATGCTGCGCGATGCCGATGTCGATATTCTCGACCTCAACGATTTCGAGTTGCCGCTGTTCTCGGTCGACCGCGAAGACGAACTCGGCGAACCGGAACGCGCGCGCGCATTCTTCGACAGGATCGGCGGCGCCGACGGCATCGTCGTCTCTTTCGCCGAACACAACGGCTGTTACAGCGCCGCGTACAAGAACCTCTACGACTGGGTCTCGCGCATCGACGACAGGGTCTGGCAGGGCAAGCCGATGGTGTTGTTCGCGACCTCGCCGGGCGGACGCGGCGGTCGCAGCGTGCTCGACCTTGCGCTCGCGCAGGTGCCGCGTTATGGCGGCGAGGTCAGGGCAAGCCTGTCGCTGCCGAGGTTCGGCGACTACTTCGACCGCGAGCGCGGCGAGATTCGCGACGATGCGCTGCGCGCCGCGGTCGACGAAACGGTCAATCTTCTGTTCGCTTGAGGCGGGGTATGAGTGACGCGACCATCGTATACATTCCACACGGCGGCGGGCCGTTGCCGTTACTCGGCGAGCCGAGCCACGCCGAACTGGTGCGCTTTCTCGGCGCGCTTCCCGGTGACATCGAGCGACCCGACGCGATCGTCGTCGTCAGCGCGCACTGGGAAGAAGCCGTTCCGACGCTGACCGCGGCGGCGGCGCCGCCGCTGATTTTCGATTACTACGGCTTTCCGCCAGAGACCTACGAGTACGCGTACCCGGCGCCCGGCGCGCCGGAACTCGCGGCGCGCGCGCAGGCCCTGCTCGCGGATGCGGGGATCGAGGCGCGGCTCGATCCGGAGCGCGGCTTCGACCACGGCCTGTTCGTGCCGTTGATGCTGATGTATCCGCGGGCCGACATTCCGTGCATCCAGCTGTCGCTGTGCGCGAGCCTCGATGCCGAGGCGCACCTCCGGGTTGGCCGCGCGCTGGCGCCGCTGCGCCAGGAAAAGCTGCTGATTCTCGGTTCGGGCTTCTCGTTCCATAACATGCAGGCGTTGATGGCGAAACGCGACGACGCGCCGGATCCCCGCAATCTCGCGTTCGAGGACTGGCTGCGTGAAACCCTGACCGACGCGAACCTCGACGAGGACGCACGCGCCGCGCGTCTCGGCGCCTGGCACGAGGCGCCGGAGGCGCGCTATTGCCACCCGCGCGAGGAACACCTGCTGCCGTTGATGATTTGCTACGGCATCGGCGGTGGACCCGCCGAGCTCGTGTTCCGCGGACCGGTCGCGCGATTCACCGCGAGCGCTTACCGCTGGTAGTCGCTCACGGTTACTGCGGCTGGGTCAGCTCCGCCGGCTGCGGCGTCGCCAGCGCGGTCGCGCGCCGGGCGAGCTGGCGCTCGCGATACCAGATGTAGAGACTGCTGCCGATCAGAATCGTCACGCCGACGATCGTCGTCGCGCCCGGAACCTCGTTCCAGAACAGGTAACCGAAAATCACCGCCCACAGGATATAGGTGAACTCGAACGGCGCGATCGCGCTCGCTTCCGAAATCACGTAGGCCTTCGACAGGCAGTAAAACCCGATCGCGGCGATTGCGCCGATCACCAGCAACAGCAACAGGTCGAAGGCTTCGGGAAGGCGCCACGCGCGGCCAAAGAACGCGAGCGACGGATGCTCGGAGCTGACCGCGACGATGCCGCCGGCGAGCAGCAGACTGAGCACGCCGCTGGCAACGGTGAAAATGATGATCGCGTTGAACGCGATTGTCAGCGGGTGGTCGTGGCCGCCGAGGAAGCGCGTGAGTATCGTTTGCGACGCGTAGGTGATCGCCGCGCCGAACGCAAACGCGACCGCGAGCGCGTTGAACTCGCCCCGCGGCGACAGGATCACGAGCACACCAACAAAGCCGACGATGACCGCGCTCCAGCGGCGGACGCCGACCGGTTCGCGCAATATCAGCGCCGACATCGCGGTCACGAACAGCGGCATCGTGAACGTGATCGCGACGACCTCGGCGAGCGGCATCGCCGCGACCGCGAGGTAATAAAAGGTATAAGAGCAAAAGCCGAGCAGCCCGCGCAGCAGCATCAGCCCGGGCCGGCGCGAAACTCGCGGGATGTGTTCGCGCAACAGGCGGAACAACAGCCCGAACAGCAGCAGTGCGACGAGCCCGCGAATGAAAACGATTTGCAACACCGAGTAGCGGTCGCTGAAAAGCTTGATGATGATGTCCTGAATCGAGAACAGAAACAGGCCGAACATCAGGATCAGGGCGCCGCTGGCGGCGTCGAGCGTGGAGATGACCGATTTCGCGCGCATCGGGGAAAGTCGTCAGGGACGGGTCGAGTGTAATCGATGCGATCTATTTGAAAAGCAAATTTTTCTGGCTAGTATTATCGATCTTTCCGATTGACTCGACCGGAGGCCGGCTGGCGTGAAAATCGACCACATCCGTACCTTTCTCGAAATATCCGAGTGCGGCAATTTCAACCGCGCCGCCGAAAACCTCAACGTCACCCAGTCGACGATCAGCGCGCGGGTCAAGGCGATGGAGGATCGATTCGGCCGCACCCTTTTCAAGCGCGGGCACTCGGGCGTCGAGCTGACCTCGGCCGGGCAGCATTTTCGCCAGTACGCGCTCAACATTCAGCGGCTCTGGCAGCAGGCACAACAGCGCGTCACCTTGCCCGAAAGCTTCAGCCACGCGATCGGTCTCGGTTCGCAGGTCAGCCTGTGGGACAGCCTGATTCTCGAATGGATTCCGTGGATGCGCGAGAACGCCCACGACGTCGCGATTCACGTCGAGGCGGACTATTCGCCGAGCCTGATGCGCCAGCTCGCCGATGGTCTGCTCGACATCGGCGTCATGTACAACCCGCGGCAGACGCCGGGCCTGATCGTCGAGGATTTGCTGGTCGAGACCCTGGTACTGGTATCGACCCGACCGCGCGCGGTCGAGGACGGCTGGCGCGACGATTACGTCTACGTCGACTGGGGCCGCGAATTTCGCCGCCGCCACGGCGAGGCCTTTCCCGACATGCAAACGCCGGCGGTGTCGGTCGGGCTCGGATCGCTCGGCCTCGAGTACATCCTGCGCAACGGCGGCTCGGGGTATTTCCCGGTGCGCGTGGTGCGACCGCACATCGACAAGGAGGCGCTGTTCGAAGTCGATTCGGCGCCGAGGATTCAGCGACCCGCTTACGTCGTCTACCCCGAGTACTCGCGCAGCCGCGCGACGCTCGACCTCGCCCTCGACGGCCTGCGCGATATCGCGCGTCAATGGGATTGATCGACGGCAGGTTCGTGCCAGATCGGGGACAGACCAGAATTTGCGCCACAATCCTGAATCCTCTTTCGAATCGTAAGGCAAATTCTGCTCTGTCCCCTTCGACGTTAGCGAAGCAGCGTCGGGTTGGCATGAGTCGGGTAAGTGCCAATTTGAACTAACGCGCATTTGCGGCTGCGGGGCTGCATTCGCTGACACAAGGGGGGACAGGGCAAAAATTGCATTACGCTTCAGCAGGCTTTGGGCTAGTGAAACAATTTTTGGTCGGTCCCCGATCCGGCACGATCCGGGCTTCGATCTTAGAGCATCACGACGCCAGCTCGATCATCTCGAAATCGGATTTGCCCATGCCGCAATCGGGGCACTGCCAGTCATCGGGCACGTCGACCCAGCGCGTCCCCGGGGCGATACCATCGTCGGGCCAGCCCTCGGCCTCGTCGTAGATGAAACCGCAGATGATGCACTCCCAGCGTTTCATCGCTTAGCGGTAATCCTCCTTGAGCTTCGCGTAGTGGTTGGCGACGTACTCGAAGTATTCGAGTTCGCGCTCGGTCAACGCGCGTTTTTGCCGCGCCGGGTTGCCGAGGTAAAGATAGCCCGATTCGAGCACCTTGCCGGGCGACACCAGCGAGCCCGAACCGATCATGACGCGGTCCTCGACGACGACGTTGTCCATGACGATCGCGCCCATGCCGACCAGCACCTGGTTGCCGATACGACAGCCGTGCAGCAACACCTTGTGACCGACCGTAACCTGATCGCCGATGACGAGTTCGGCACCGTCCGGGCTGAACTCGCCGCGGTGGGTCACGTGCAGCACGCTGCCATCCTGAACGTTGCTGTAATCACCGATACGAATGCGGTTGATGTCGCCACGAATCGCGGTCAGTGGCCAGACCGACGAATGCTCGCCGAGCTCGACGTCGCCGATGACGACCGCCGATTCGTCGACGTAGGCAGTCGCGGCGATTTTCGGCATCGTGTTGCGGAAACTGCGAATCATGCTTTCGCCCGGTATCGAGAAACGCGTATAGTAACGATTTTTTCGCGCCACGCATCGAAATCCGGTGAAATTGCCCGCCGTCAAACTGCCCGAATTGCCGCCCGCGGTGCGCGCCAGGCTCGCGCTGTACGCCGAGCTGATCCGACTCGAGCGGCCGATTGGCTTCTACCTGCTGCTGTGGCCGGCGCTGTGGGCGCTGGCCATTGCCGGTGACGGCGCGCCCGGCTACTGGAACCTGTTCGTCTTCGTGGTCGGCGCGTGGCTGATGCGTTCGGCCGGCTGCGCGATCAACGACTACGCCGATCGCGACTTCGACCGGCACGTCGCGCGCACCCGCGACCGGCCGCTGACCGCCGGCAAGATCAGCCCGCGCGAGGCGCTCGCGGTATTCGCGGTGCTCGGACTGCTCGCCTTCGCGCTGGTGCTGACGCTCAATCGACTGGCGCTCTACCTGTCGTTCGTCGGTATCGCGCTGGCCGCGAGCTACCCGTTCATGAAGCGCATCCATTACCTGCCACAGGTGCACATGGGCGCGGCCTTCGGCTGGGCGGTGCCGATGGCTTTCGCGGCCGAGGCGGGGGCGCTGCCGAAGGAAGCCTGGCTGCTGTTCGTCGCGACCCTGTTGTGGAGCACCGCCTACGACACGATCTACGGCATGGTCGATCGCGAGGATGATCTGAAGCTCGGCCTCAAGTCGACCGCAATCCTGTTCGGCGACTACGATCGCGCGATGGTCGGCCTGTTGCAGGCGCTGTTCCTGCTCGCGCTGCTGCTGCTCGGCCGGGTTCTCGAGTTCGGCTGGCCGTACTACGCCGGCCTGGCGGCGACGGCGCTATTGTTCGGCTACCAGCAGTTCGTCATCGCCGACCGCGCGCCGGCGCATTGCTTCGCCGCGTTCCTGCACAATCAGTGGGTCGGCGCGGTCGTCTTCGCCGGCATCATGGGCCATTACTACGCGCGCTAGCGCGGTCTAGAGGAAGCTACTGGTCAATTGCGAGATTTCGCGCGCGAGCGACTCGATCAGTTCGGTCTCCCGCTCGCCGAAGCCGGTATCGCGCGGCGCCATGCTGCTGAAATCGAGACAGCCCCAGAGTTTGCCGTTGCGCGTAATCGGCGCGCCGATGAAGCATTCGAGCGGCAGCGAACGGTAC
>JBPEYE010000042.1:0-8264 GCA_052030825.1 Gammaproteobacteria bacterium
CGCTGGCGGCGGGCGAGCTCAACTTCTTCAACTGGGGTAACTACACCAACCCCAAGCTGATCGAAAAGTTCGAAAAAGAGACCGGTATCAAGGTGACGATCACCGACTACGACTCGAACGAAACCGCGCTCGCCAAGGTTCGCGCCGGCGGCCACGGCTTCGACCTCGCGGTGCCGTCGCACTCGCACGTACCGATCTGGATCTCCGAGGGCCTGCTCGCCAACCCGCGCGTCGACCAGATGGAAAACTTCAAGTACGTCGACGACCAGTGGCGTAACCCCGACTGGGATCCCGGCCGCCAGTACAGCGCGCCGTGGCAATGGGGCAGCGTCGGCATCGTCGTCGATACGTCGGTCTACAAGGGCGATATCAACACCGCTGCGATCTTTCTCGACCCGCCGCCGGAACTGGTCGGCAAGATCAATGTCGCGCCGGAAATGCTCGACGTCATCCACACCACCGTCAAGTACGTCGGCGGCGAAGTCTGCACCACCGACAAGGCGGTCCTGCGCAAGGTGCGCGACAAGCTGGTCGAGGCGAAGCCCAAGTGGAAGTCGATGGACTACGGCATCATTGAGAAGTTTGCCGGCCGCGACCTCGCCGCGTCGCTGTACTGGAACGGCGCCGCGTTCCGCGCGCGCCTGAAGAATCCCGACGTGCGCTACGGCTACCCGCGCGAGGGCTACGGCCTGTGGGCCGACGCCGTCGTGCTGCTGAAGGACGCCAAGAACGTCGAAAACGCGAAGAAGTTCATGAACTTCATCATGCACCCCGAAAACGCGGCGCTGATCTCGGAATTCGCGCGCTACGCCAACAGCATCAAGGGCTCGGAGAAGTACATGCCCGCGGACATGGCGACCGCGACCGAAATCATCGTGCCCGAGGAGTTCAAGTCGGCCGGCACCTTCTACCCGACCTGCCCGCCGGAAGCGCAGAAGATGTACACGGCGATCTGGACGGAACTGCAAAAATAAGACCGTAATTCGACCTTCCTGCGCCGCCGCGGCCGATCCCGGCGGCGTATTTTTTTGTCCCGAGCGCGGCCAGATTGACCTGAAATCAACGACTTATCGCGACGCAAGACCGGCCGGCAAAACTTGTTGGCAGTTTCGCTGTGACTTATTTACCGCGCCCGGAGATCGACCTTGGCCGATCTCGACTAAGCTCCCTGTATAAAGAAGGAGGTGTCGAGCAACCATGGAAAAAGCGACCACCGCACCGGGCTTCGGCCTGCAATCGTTTCTGACCAAAAAAACCGGCAATCTGATCAACCGGGTCCTGCCCGCCTGGTCCAACAACCAGATCGACGGCAGGCTGTTCATCCCCAACGCGCACGGCGGGCGCAAGACGCGCCTGCCGCGGGGCTTCAACCAGGTCACGGTCGAGACCGACGACGGCAACATCCAGGCCTACCAGACCGGCAAGGGCCCGACGGTCCTGTTCGTGCACGGCTGGGGTGGCAGCGCGCAGCAGTTTTTCCCGTTGATGCACGGTCTCGCGCAGTGCGGGTTCAATGCCGTCGCCTACGACCAGCTCGGCCACGGCATGAGCGACCGCAAACCCGGAACGCTGCCGCAAATGATCGCGACGCTGAACCAGATTCTGACCCACATCCGGCGCAATCCCAACGAGGGGCTGACGTCACTGGTCGGGCATTCCAGCGGTTGCATCGCGATCGCCAACGCGCGGCCGACCCTGGTCAACGACGCGGGTCTGTTCCTGATCTCGCCGGTGTTCAACCTGAAGCTGTATTTCCTGAAAAAACTGGTCAAGCTGGGGCTGCACCCGGACCTCGTGAAACAATATGCCCATCGCTTCGGTAAGGAATATCGCGGCAAGTATCTCAAGCTCGAACTGGCGCGAAATCTCGAGCGATACGGCGATGTCAGCGTCATCATTCACGACGAATCGGACCGCGACAGCGCGGTCGCCGATTCGATCAAGTTCTGCAGCCGCTTTCCGCTGACGCGTTTGCAGGTCACCCGCAACTTCGATCACGAGCGCGTGATCAACTGCGAGACCGTCTGGCAGGAACTCAAGTCGCATCTGAATTACGACGATACCTCGATCCACTTCACCGCCGAGGTCATCTACCAGTAGATTCCAGGGCCCGTCCAGGCCCGTCCTCGTGGCCCCGCCGCAATGCCTCCCCGGCAACCGCGGCGGGGCCGTTTTTATCCGTTGCAAGCCGCGCCGCGCGGGTTCAATATAGCGCGCCGAACAGCGTCGCCATTTCGGTGGCGCGAACCGGAGTCCCGGCATGCCGCGCTACGACGTCAGCGTCCTCGAACTGAAAAAAATCTACGACTTGCCAGACAGCTGGAGCGACGCCGATTACCGCGCCCTGCTCGGTGCGCTCGAGGTTGACGAAATCGACGATCTCGCCGGCACCGACCTGCTCGACATGCTGCTAATGGCGCTGCAGGATCTCGAGCCCGAGGAAGCCGCCGACCGGGTGCTTGCCTTCAAGCTGCAAGATCGCATCAGCCGTGGCGCGCGCCAAAACCTCGTCGAGGATCTGCTCGACGGCGGCAAGCCGTGGGAAGAATGGGCCGATCTTTATCTGCATGCCCGGATTTACGAGGCCAGCGCGCTGCTGCACCAGGTGGCTCCGAAGCTGTTTCCCCGCCCCGATTGCCTGCGCCTGCGGATGCGGCTCACGGCGCGGGACAAGGACGCGCACGAAGTCTTCGCGCATGCCCCCGATCCGGGCTTCGTCGCCCGCGTGCTCGCCGACGGCATGGACGAGAAAAGCATTCTCGAGCGCCTGTTCGACGAGCAGCTCGTCGCGAACGCCTTCCCCGAGGCCGAGGGTATCGTCTGGCGCGCCGCTTTCGACGAGCTCGCCGCAGACGGCCACTCGGCGGTGCTGACGGTCTACTCGTCGCAGCACTGGCTCGAGGACCTCCCGGACATCGACGAATTCCCGTCGAGTGCCTACAATGATCAACCCCGGAAGGCCGAAGACGACGATTGACCCGGCCGTCGAGTACCGACCGAACCGTTGGGATCGTCTACACTCTAAGCTATATTGAAAGACAGAAATCACGCGTAGCATGTTGTTTTTTCAAGATTTAATGCCCAATCTGCGCGGAGGCCGCTGGTCACCGTCGAGGTTGCGCAAGCACCTGTTCGGCGACGAAACGGCAACAATCGACACACTTTGCCGGCAAATGATGGAGTCGGATGGCGAGTACTCGAGCCTGCTGCTGGCCGAGCGTATTTTTACCGCCTACGAAAAACTCGACGGCGACGGCCGCCGCTGGTTTTTCAGCCTGCTCCAGGATGACTACGATATCGATCTCGACCAGGTCAAGTCCGCGCTAAACGAATACGAGCGCGAACCGGATGCGGACAATCTCCAGCGCGTCGGACAGGCCGCCGAACCACGTCGACAAGAATTGCTGCGGCGCCTCAATCTCGCCCAGGGTGCGACTCGCCGCCTCGTCAAAATTCGCGAGCACCTGCTTGCCGCGATGCGCGAGCAGCCGGAGCTCAAGCGCGTCGACAACGATTTTCTGCACCTGTTCAGCACCTGGTTCAACCGCGGGTTCTTGATCATGGAGCCGATCGACTGGACGACGTCGGCGCATATCCTCGAGAAAATCATCGCTTACGAGGCGGTGCACGAAATCGAGGACTGGGACGAGCTGCGCAGTCGCCTCGAACCCGACGATCGCCTGTGTTTCAGTTTTTTCCACCCGCGCATGGGCGACGAACCGCTGGTTTTCGTCGAAGTCGCGCTAACCGACAATATGCCGCGCGGTATCGGCGAGATCCTGCAACGCGAGGGCGGCGAAGTCGCGCCGGACAGGGCCAGCTGCGCGATCTTCTACTCGATCTCCAACTGCCACAAGGGGCTGGCCGGTGTCTCCTTCGGCAACTTTCTGATCAAGCAGGTTGCCACCAGCCTGAAAATGCAGTTTCCGCAACTCAAGACGTTCGCGACGATATCGCCGGTCCCGCGGCTACGTGAATGGCTCGAACAGCAACCCGACGAGGACCGGGGGATTCGCGAGCTGCTCGAATCATTCGACACCGACGCCGACGAGGAGCTGCGCGCACGGCTCGAGAATACCGTTGCGCGGTATTTCCTCACCCAGAAAAACGCCGATGGCGAGCCACTCGACCCGGTCGCGCGCTTCCACCTGAAAAACGGCGCAATTCTCGAACGCATCAACATCCTCGGCAATCCGTCGCCGAAAGGCATGCAGCGCTCGCTCGGTACGATGGTCAACTACGTCTACGATCTCAACCGCGTCGAGGACAACCACGAGGCCTTCGTGACCGATCACGAAGTCATTTGCAGCGCCGCGGTGCGCAAGGCGCTGACGCGCTAGCCTACCGTTGGCGTCGTTTCGAGACCGCGTCGCCAACCGGCGTTTCCGATGGCGGCGAACAGAAAAATTCGATTGATTCTCGCGGCTCGAGGCATATAGTCGGTTTTCATGGCGACCCATCCCGAGCGGCTGACACCACCACCGCGTGTCGAAACGCGCGCCGACGGGCTGCGACTCGTCTGGGACGAGCATACATCACACGATTTTCACTACTTCTGGCTGCGCAGCGCCTGTTTTTGCGACCTTTGCGGCGACAGCCATACCGGCAGCCGCCGCCTCCACCCGAGCGACGTGGCGCTCGACGTCCGTCCGCAATCGGTCGAGCCGTTGTCGGCCGAGCGCCTGCGTATCGTCTGGGCGCCCGACGGTCACGTCTCCGAGTATGCCTTCGCGTGGTTGCGCGATTATGCCTACGACGGCGAGCGCGAGCGCTGGCGGCCGCAACTGTGGGATTCGACGCTCGCGCCCGAGCGCGTTTCGCATCCCCTCGAAGCGATCGAATCCAGCGAATTCGCCGCGCTCGAATTCATGCGCTGCCTGCGTGATTACGGCATCGCGATCGTGCGTCGCGAAAACCGTGAGGCCAGGGGTATCGCGGCGATCGCGGCGCTGATCGGCGAGATTGCCGCGGCCGCCTACTCGCCGGTATTCGATCTCAAGCCGAGTCCCGATGTGCATACCTACGGCAATACGATGCAACCGGTGCCGCCGCATACCGACGAAGCTTATCTGCACACGCCGACCGGCATCCTGGTACTGTACTGCGTCCAGCCGGCGCGCGACGGTGGCGAGTCCGCGCTGGTCGACGGTTTCCAGGTCGCGACCCGGCTGCGCCAACGCGACCCCGAGGCCTTCGACCTGCTGACCCGCTGCCCGCAGGCCTATCATCGCATCGTCCCGGGCGCGGAGATGGATTTTCGTACGCGGGCACGCGCGATAAATGTCGACGAACGCGGCGAGCTGGTCGGTTTTCGCTACCATCCGCGCGCGATGGCGCCAACCGATGTCAGCCCGGAGCTCAGCGCCGCGCTGCACCGCGCCAACAGCCTGCTCAGCGCGTTGATTCTCGACCCGTCGAGCCAGCTGGAGTTCCAGCTGAAGACCGGCGACGCCGTGTTCTTCGATAATCATCGTGTCATGCACGCGCGGCGCGCGTTTACCGATCCCGCACGGCACCTGCAGATCTGCAACGTGTCGCGTGACCAGTTTCACCAACGCCTCCGATTGACGGCCGCACGGCTCGGTTTCGACGCCGAAGCGCGGCAAACGCTGCCGGCCGGCGTATCCGGATAGCCGGCGATGGCGGTGGAACGATTCGACACCGACCCCGCCCGGTCCTGGACCCTGCCCGGAAATTACTATTTCGACCCGGAAATTTACCGTACCGAACTCGAGCGCATCTTTTACCGCAGCTGGCAATATGTTTGCCACGGTTCTCGCGTGCGCGAATCAGGCCATTACGCGGTAAGGGATATCGGCGATCAGAGCGTGTTCGTGCTGCGCGATGGCGACGGCGGGCTGCGCGCGTTTCACAACGTTTGCCAGCACCGCGCGCACCGGCTGCTCGAGGGCGAAGGCGAGATCGGCAAGCGTATCGTTTGCCCCTACCACGCCTGGGCCTACGCGCCCAGTGGTGAGCTCGCGTTCGCGCGCGGCAGCGACGGCATGGCGTACTTTCCAAAGGCCGAAATACGGCTGCAACCGGTGCGCGTCGATACGCTCGCCGGCTTCGTATTCGTCAACCTCGATGCCGAAGCGGCGTCGCTGGGGGAAACCTATCCGGGGCTCGAGGCCGAGATTCTCGCACTCGCACCGAACGCCGCCGACCTGCAGCGCGCGCACGTCCACCACTACGACCTGGCCGCCAACTGGAAAAACTCGGTCGAGAACTATTCCGAGTGTTACCACTGCCCGAATCGCCACCCGTCACTGGTTGGCGCGGCGCTCGACATCGACCGCTACCGCATTCACATCCGCGATAATTACCACCGCCACGTGACCGGCGACGTCGGCGAACACCAGGGATATGCGATCGACGAAGCCGCCCGCGGCGACGACAACTTCGGCAGCTGGCTGTTGTTTCCGAACATGGTGTTCGAGGTCTACCCGGGGGGCAACCTGACCGTATTCCATCACGTACCGGCCGGCGCCGAACGCTGCGTGCAGCAGTGCGAGTGGTATTTCCCGAACGCGCTACCGAGCGCGGCCGAACGCGAAATCATCGATTTCGTTCACGAAGTGCGCGCCGAAGACGTTCCGATCTGCGAGAGCGTGCAGCGCGGCCTGCACAGTCTCGGCTACCGCCAGGGCAAATTCATCGTCGATGCCGAGCGCTCCTACGTCAGCGAACACGCGGTACACGACTTCCAGCGCCGGGTCCTCGCCGCGCTCGATCCACCATCATTCCCCTGATCCCGGCACAAGCTTGACTCTCGTCATCCCGGCGCAGGCCGGGATCCATCCGGGCGGCCACACCGACCGGAGCCGGAGAGCGCGCCGCGCTCTCCGGCCGATACCCCCGATCGACCGCATTGGATTGCGGCGCGGAGGCCGCAATGACGGGCGTGCATTGGCGAACCGAGATTCGCGTCGCGGGGTCTAGTCGATTGCCATCTGGTAGGTGACCCAGTGCGTTTTTTCCGACAGCCTGTCGTAGACCGCGCGGGCGCGGACGTTGTCTTCCGCGGTTATCCAGCGGATGAACGGCCAGCCCTGCGCGCGACCGAGTTCGCGCAGCGCGTCGTAGAGCGCCTCGACGATCCCCTGCCCGCGGACCTCGGGCGCAACGAACAGATCGTCGAGAAAACCGACCCGCGCGCCGCGCAGCGGAGACGGCATTTCGCGGCAATGCATCAGGCCGACCGCGCGGCCGTCGCCGGTTTTCGCGATCAAACCGAAAAACCGGTTGGCGTCGTCGTGAATCCAGCCCCAGACCGTTTCCAGGATCGCCGCGTTCATCGGTACCTGGTAGAACTCGGCGTATCCGTGATACAGGCTTTCCCAGTCCGCGCGATCGCTCGCCGCGGGCGGCGTTACGGTGACTTTCATTGGCACTCCCCCGAGTTCATTCGAGCCGATTCAGCTTTTCGAGGTTGGTCCTGACCAGCTCGTCGCGGGTCAGGCCGACGTCGTAGGCCGGCGATTGGATCAGCTCGGCGCGCTCGACCTCGATCTCGACGAAAGCCTGCATGCGATCGAGGTAGGCCGACCAGAGCGCCTCGAAATGAGGTCGCAATTCCCGGCCCCGATCCGATTGCTTGTCGACGATCGTGCCGCGCCCCGTCACCCGCACCGCGAGCCGCGCGAGCACATCGGTGAAACAGACTTCGAGACGCGGCCTAAGGCGCAGGTTTGCGCAGGTCTGCGGCGAGCGGATATGTCCGAAGGCCAGACAGCCCTCGTCGACGATGACGAAGGTAGCCTTCGGTGAGACGGCCGGGCTGCCGTCGGCGTTGACCGTCGCGACCGCGCCGGCGCTGAAGTTGCGAATGATGTGCTGCATCGGTTGCGTTAATCTGCCCATACTCAACCCCCGTTAGTCGCATCAGGAATGCGCAAGATAACGGCGCAGAACGTTGATCGTGACGCGTTCGACCTGCGGGTCTCGGCGCAGCAGCCCGGCGACCCATTCGACGCTGCCGGCATGAAACACTTCGCCGCGGCCGCGCCGGAAATTGACGATCATACCCGATCCGCGCGCCGCCAGCGCCATGGTTTCGGGGGTGACGTCACCGTGCAGCATCGCCGCGCGAAACGCGCAATCCTCGCTGCCGAGGAACAGCTCGCCGGCGTCGACGCCGCGTGCAACCTCGTCGTTCGACGCCAGGCCGACGGCCAGAATTTCGAGCCCGTCGGGCACGGTGGCACCATCCGCCGGGTACGCCAAGCCGTCGCGCACGACGTAGTCGAGTCCGTCGACCTCGT
>JBPEYE010000420.1:0-4650 GCA_052030825.1 Gammaproteobacteria bacterium
CCATCGTGATCGTGAGATTCGCGATCAGCAGCGGATCATCGAACTGCTTGCCCGACAGGTTGATCGCGACGAACAGGTCGAGCCCGAACTCGCTGGCCAGGCGCTGCTGGAGCTGGCAAGCTTGCTCGGCAATCCAGTAGCCGAGATCGACGATCAACCCGCTGCTCTCGGCGAGGGGGATAAACTTCCCCGGCGCTACCAGCTCGCCCGACGGATGTTGCCAGCGCACCAGCGCCTCGCAGCCGGCGACGCGCTTGCTTGCGAACTCGACGATGGGCTGGAAGTGGAGGCGAAATTCCTCGTTGGCGAGCGCATGCTTCAGCAATTGCTCCTCGCTCACTCGAAGCTTGGTATCGCGCAGGGTCGCCTCGGTGAACATCGCGCTGTCGGCGACGTGCGCGGGACGCGACACCGCTGAATCGATGCGTTTTTGCATCTCGGCGAATTGCGAGACGACGTTCTTGAGTTCCATCGTCGTGGACGCGAGCTCGTCGCTGTCGGCGGGTCCCTGCTCCGGCGAGAGCCCTTCGAAGACGTGACCGAGGCGCGCGTTCAGATCGCGGTAGCGCGCCATCGCGAGGCGCAGAAACATGCGCACCGTCGGATCGGACTGCTCGACCTTCTGGCTCACGTACTCGAGCGGGATCGCGGTCACCCGGGTCGGCACGGCCGCGCGTGCCGACGCGCTGCGCGGCAGCTGGTCGATGATCGCCATCTCGCCGAAGATCTCGCCTTTCGACAGTGTCGCGATGACGAGCCTGCGGCCATCCTTGTTGAGCGACAGCTCGACCAGGCCGGATTCGATGATATAGGCGCAATCGCCCGGATCGCCCTCGCGGAAGATGAACTCGTCGCTGTCGTATTCGGTCGAAAAGTCGTTATTTTCCATGCGTTTATTATAGTTCGGCGCGGAGAGAAATCGCCCCTGGCGCAATCGATCCCGGGGCTCTCCGCGGCGTCCGGGTTGATCGGTTTTCGGTATCGGCATCGATCGAATACCTGATCGGCAGGGGATGCGAAAACTGAACGTCCAAAGCGACCGGTGCGGGCGTCGTTGCGGCGCAACGACCGCCCGGTCGCCCGGCGGCCGTCATTGTAGCCAGCGGCGTGCCGCTTCGGTAATCGCCGCGACCGCCGGATGCGAGATGCGCCGCTCGACCGAGATCGCGTAAAACTGCTCGCGTACCGCGTCGGTCTGACCGACCAGCGCAACGCCGTAGTGCGCCTCGATCTCGGCCGCGATCGCGGTCGGGGCCACGAAAAAGCCGGTGCCGGCCTGGCCGAAAACCTTCATCAGGGCGCTGTCGTCGAATTCACCGACGATCCGCGGATAGACGCGCTCCGCTTCGAGCCAGCGCAGCAGGCGGTCATTCACGCGGTTGATATCGCTCGGGATCAGCAGCGGCGCGCCGTTCAGGCTTTGCGGGAACTCTCCCGCGTACGCGTCTACGAGCGCGGGGGTGCCGAAAAAACCCATACCGCATTCGCCGAGCGAGTGGTTGAATCCGCGCACGTCGATGCCGGGCGGGATCGGTCCGTCGGCGAGGACCATGTCGACACGGTGCAGCGCGAGGTCGGCAAGCAGGGTTTCGAGGCTGTTTTCGCGGCACTGGATGCGAATCGGGTCGGGCAGGGCCAGCGCCGGCGACAACAGGTGGTAGGCGATGGTTTTCGGCACCACGTCGGCGATGCCGACCCGGAACAGCGCGGGCCGGTTGGCCGGCTGGTTGTGCAGGTTTTCCTCGAGCTCGGACCCGAGAGCGAAAATCTCGTCGGCGTAATTCAGCGCCAGGCGCCCGGCCTCGGTCAGCTCGAGGTTGCGACCGACCCGGTTGAACAGCGGCTGCCCGAGCCGCTCCTCGAGCAGGCTGATCTGGCCGCTGATGGTTTGCGGGGTGAGGTGCAGCACCTCGCTGGCGCGGGCAATACCGCCCTGCTTGGCTACCACCCAGAAATAGCGCAGGTGTTTGAAATTGAGCACGGCATGGACTTCGGAAAAAACGAACGAACATATTACTTAATTCGAATATTTTTTCACGTATTCTGGCCCTATATTCGAGTCCGGTTAAATCGAAGATCCTATTTGGAGACGAGAATGAACATCGAGCTGCGAATTTACCCGGAAGCACAAGCGGCGCAGTTGCGCCGCTTCGTCGAGCATCGGATCGAGCACGCGCTCGGCGGCTTGCGCGACCAAACCGAGTGCGTGCAGGTCGACATCGGCGCGGCGCGCGACGCCGGGCGCCGGGGTTGCCGGGTCCGCATCGAAATGCCGGGCCAGACCGACGTCGTGGTCGAGGATTCGGCGGCCAACGTGTACGTTGCCATTCACCGCGCGCTCGATCGCGCTGCCTGGATGGCCGAGAGCAGGCTGGTCTGGTCGCGGCTCGACGCCAGGGTCGTCGGCCTCCCCGGCGCGCGCCGGGTGGCGGCGGTCGCAGCCGATCGCGCCGCCTGAGACCGACCGGGATGACGAACTCCCCCGCGCAGCTGATTGCCCCGATCGGCTGATCCTCTCGACCCGCACCGCTTGCGGCGGGTGTCGGGTCGATCCAACTTGCGCCGGTCGCGCCCTGGCAAGACCGGCGTTTTTTTTGTTCGGAATTCAGGGATTGGCGCAGGCGACGCCTGCCGCCGAACGCAGCTCCGCGCGCGCCTGGCGCAGGATCAGAAATGCCGAGTGCAGGAACAGCAGCGCCATCGCGAACGCGACGGCGAGATCGGGCCAGGCGCTGCGGGTGACGTAGACCGCGCCGGCGGCGAGGATCACGGCGAGGTTGCCGATCGCGTCGTTGCGACTGCACAACCACACCGAGCGCACGTTGGCGTCGCCGTCGCGGTAACGCAGCAGCAGCAGCACGCTAAGCGCATTGGCGGTGAAAGCGAGCAGCCCGACCGAGCCCATGATCGACTCGTCCGGCAGGCCGAGCGTCAGCAGTTGCCAGGCGGTTGCGCCGAAGACCCATAATCCCATCGCGAGCAACGTCAGCCCCTTGAACAGCGCCGCCGCCGCGCGCCATCGCAGCGAGTGGCCGATCGCCAGCAACGTCAGGCCGTAGGTCAGCGTGTCGCCGAGGAAGTCGAGCGCGTCGGCGCGCAGCGCCATCGAATCGGCGACGATGCCGGCACCGGTTTCGACCAGGAACATTCCGGCATTGATGCCGATCACGATCCACAGGATCGCGCGGTAGCGCGGCGAGGCGCCGTCGAAATCGAGCTTGCTGTCGCAACCGCAGGCAGCCATCGGGACTCCGGATGATTCGAATTATGCTAAGTTTAGTACCTACAGCGACTGTAGCTTCAAGGAGGCAGCCAGTATGGCCGAGCAGTTTTCGATCGGCGAGATGGCGAAAACGGGCAATTGCAAGGTGCAGACCGTGCGCTACTACGAGACAATCGACCTGCTGCCGCTGCCGGCGCGCAGCGCCGGCAATCAGCGGATATACACCCGTGAGCATCGCGACCGTTTGCGCTTCATTCGCCATGCGCGCGAGCTCGGTTTTCCGCTCGACCGCATTCGCGAAATTCTCGCGCTCGGCGACGAACCGACACATTCGTGTACCGAGGTCGACCAGATCGCGCGCGAACACCTGCGCGACGTCGAATCGCGCATCGCGCGCCTGCAAAGCCTGCGCACCGAGCTCGAGCGGATGATCTCCGAATGCACCGCCAACCGCGTCGCCGACTGCCGGATCATCGAGGTGCTGTCCGATCACAACCTGTGCCTGCACGACGAGCACGACCGGTCCGCATCGCAAGACGCCGGAATCGAACAATGATTTTCGGGTCGCATCAACGGGTGCGGCGGTTTGACGGTCGAGCGCGGCCGTTGACCGCGCGGCGCGACAACCCGGTATACTGGCGCCCGTCAATCAGCGGCGGCTATAGCCCGGAAAGGTTATGCAGAGGTTGAAAGCGATCATGTTCGGCGCGTGGGTGCTGATGGTATCCGCTGCGGCAGCCGCCACTCCCGCCGACGACATCGCCGCACTGCGCAGCCAGGTCTTTGCGCTAGAGCCGGCCGAGATCGGCATTTCGGCTGAGAACTTCGCCCACCCGGTCTGGGGCATGGTGATGGAAACCGGCTTCGACGACGGCTTCTTCACGCTGGTGACGCTGGCCGACGGTTCGACCAGCCTCTATTTCAGCAGCGGTGGCGGCATGATCGGCGCCGGCGAGTATCCGGCCGTGCGCCGCGCGGTCGGGCATTACCTCGCCGGTGCGCAGTACTTTTTCGATCGCGCCGAACCGGTCGACGAGTACCCGCGGCCGGCGCCGGGCAAGGTGTTGTTCTATTTTCTCGGATTCGACGGGGTCGCAGCGTACGGCGCGCCGGAACTCAAGCTCGGCATCGGCGAAGACGCGTTGTCTAACCTGTTTTACGCCGCTCACGGCGTGATCGAGGAAATTCGTAAAGTTCGCGAAAGCCTGTCGTCGGGTGAAGCCGAAACTCAATGAACGCTGGCGCGAAAAATTCGGGCGCTGCGGTGCGCGGGACCCGTGTCGCCGGAGGCGCGATTACAGGCGCCCGGGCACCCCTGCGCGCGGCAAGGGCACCCGGGTACCGGGTTACTGCTCCTGGGTTTGCGTCTTCAGGTTCTTGAACTTCCTGATTTCGCCCGACTCGAGCCGCTCCATGTAGCTCTTCAG
>JBPEYE010000421.1:0-9951 GCA_052030825.1 Gammaproteobacteria bacterium
TCGGCGAGCAGGTTGCGCATCCAGCGGTTCGGCAGCGGCTGCGCCAGCCAGGTCGTCAGGTAATGATTGATCTGCGACGTGTAGATCGTGCTGTCGCCCTCGAGCAGCGTGTAGCGTTTGCCCGAGCTCGCCACCGAGAAGGTCGTCTGCAGCGCTTCGGGCACGTGGTCGACGTGGACGAAAACCACGCGCTCGGCCTGGGAATCGAGCGCGTCGGCCGGGTCGCCGTGGATATCGCCGCCGCCGCCGTCGGCGATCAGCAGGTGAAACGGGTGCCGGTAGAGACGCTCGAGATTGTCGAGGGTTTGCCGGCGCACGAGGTCCTTGTCGGCGAGCTCGCGCACCATCGCCATGTTCTGGTTGTCGCCGACGATGCAGACGTCGCGATATTGCCCCTTGTGCACGGTCGAGAAGGTCGCGCCGATCGTCGGGATGCTGTGCACCGTGTTGTGCACCTCGATATTGAGCCCGTAATAGTTCAGCGTATCGCCGGGGCGCACCGGAATCAGGTCGAAATGCTCGCGCACGACCTCTACCTTCCAGCCGAGGCTGCAGGCGAGCTTTTCCATCGCCATGTTGAAGATTTCCTCGGTGGTGATGACCTCGACCCGGTGCGGCATCTCCATCAGCGGGAACATCGAGCAGTGGTCGTCGTGCAGGTGGGTCAGGAACACGGCCGTGATCTGGTTCTTCGAAATCCCGCGCGCGAACAGGTGCTGGTCGAGGAACGGGATCGAGTCGATCAGCACGTAATCGCCGTTGTAGCACAGCGCCAGCCCGGTGCACGGTTCCTCGGTCGAAAAACCCGAGGCGCCGCCGAGCACCTCGATGCCGAGCTTGGCGAGCCCGCCGGGGACATAATCGATCGGCACCGGGTAGGGCGGCACGATCTCGACGTCGTCGTTGAGATCGACGAACACATCGCCGCCCGGGCTCGACACCAGGTAGCGGTCGACGCTCTTGCGTTCGATCGCGAAGTCGCCGGTCACCGCGAGATTGTTCTCGAACGGTACCGGGGTAAAGAAATCCTGCACCGGGATGACCTTGTCGTCGTCGTCCTTGATCGCGAGCGCCTGCGACACGCCGAGCCATTCCTCGCGCAGCGCTTCCTCGGTGCGCCAGGCCTCGAGCTCCTCGCGTGTCGGCCCGAGCAGGGTGAAGCGCAGCAAGCGCATGGCGTGGGTGATCGATTCGGCATCGCCGACGAGGTTGATCTTGCGCCGTTCGGCGAGGCCCTTGGAAAAAAACAGGAAGAAGTAGAGCGGGAACTCGAGGCTGTTGAGCAGCGACGAATTCTTTTCGCGGACGTCGGTCAGCACCAGCGTGTCGAAGCGGGTAATGCCCTCGCGCAGCAAGCCCTTCAGGACCTCCGGCGGCTGGCCGAACAGGACGACTTCCGACTCGTCGGTGACGATTCGACTGCCGGGCGCGGGGGTGAGCAGTTTTGGTTCAGCCATTATCCTGATAATTATTGCTGAACATTCAAGTTTAACCTGCGTTTTTGGGGGGTCAAAGCGTAAAAGTGTTAGATAGTTGGCAGAAACGACATCAAATCGGCTCAGCGGTCGACCGCCGGCCGCAAGCGATGCGCGTAGAGTGCTTCATAGCTGGGTCGCGCGGCGGCGGCGATCGCGGCGTTGGCCGCGGACAGCGTCGGCAGTTCCGCACGACCCGGCGCGAAGCCGGTCGAGCGCCAGACCGAATCGTACCAGTACCGGCCCCAGACGCCGTCGCTCGCGCGCGGGCCCGGCGGCCAGCTCAGCATGCGCGGCGTGAAGTCGACGCCGAGGCGATCGCAGAGCGCGCGCAGCATCGCCTCGGGCTGGGCGAGGAATTCGCGGCTGTCGATCACGACCGGTATTGCGCCGGTCAGCTCGCGCACCTCGGCGAACAGGTCGGCCTGCTGCACGAAGCCGATGTCGTCGAGCGTCGGCTCGGCGCGTACCGCGGCGTAAGATGCGATCACCGCCTCGGGTTCGCGAATCAAGAAGCAGTTGTGCAGCTGGCCGAGCCAGCCACGGTCGAGTTCGGGCAGCAGGTGCAGCGTCATGTGCTTCTGGTAGAAGATCGGCGCGCCGTCGGGCGCGTCGCCGACGCAGCGTGCGATGATCGCGTCGGCGTCGCTGCCCCAGGCGGCGATGACGTCGGCGGCGCCGGGATGCGGCAGGCCGGTTCGCGCCAGGTAGTAACCGTAGAGCGGCTCGTCCCAGACCGCGCAATCCTCGCGGTTCTCCCAGGCGCGCATCAATGCGGTCGAGATGTTGCGCGGCCCCGACCACATCGCGACCCGCAACGTCATCGGCATTCCTGCTCGAGGCGTTCGAGATAATACTGCTGCAGGCGCTCGACCATCGGGCCGCGCGCGCCGTCGCCGATTGCGCGGCCGTCGACCTCGCGCACCGGCGCGAGTCCGGCGAAGGTGCCGGTAACGAACGCCTCGCCGGCGCCGTAGACGTCGGTCAGGCTGAAATTCTTCTCGAACACCGGGATGCCGTGCGCACGGCACAGCTCGATGACGATGCCACGGGTGATCCCGCCGAGACAGTAGTCGCCGGTCGAGGTCCAGACCTCGCCGCCGCGCACGATGAAGAAGTGGGTCGAGTTGCAGGTGGCGACGAAGCCGTGCGGATCGAGCATCAGCGCCTCGTCGGCGCCGGCCTTGGTCGCCTGGATACAGGCGGCGATGCAGTTGTGCTTCGAATGGGTATTCAGCTTCGGATCCTGCACGTCGGGATAGCCGCGGCGCACGTGCACGGTAAACAGGCGGATTCCCTGGCTCGCGGTCTCGGGCAGCGGCGCCTTGTACTCGGGGATGATGACGATCGTCGGCGGCGTGATCGTGACCCGCGGGTCCTGGTACGGCGTCGCCTTTACGCCGCGGGTGACCATCAGGCGGATGTGCACGCCGTCGCGCATGCCGTTTTCGTCGAGCAGGCGGTACAGGCGCGCCTCGAGTTCGGCGGGCGAGACGTCCATCGCCATGTCGAGCGCCCGGGCGCCCTCGTAGAGCCGTTCGAGATGGCGCGCGAGAAACGCGATGCGGCCGTGGTGCACGCGCAGGCCTTCCCAGACGCCGTCGCCGAGCACGAAGCCGGAGTCGAACACCGAGACTTTCGCTTCGTCGCGGGGGAAAAACTCGCCGTTGATGTCGATGACGATCTGCGCGTTGCGCGGATCGTCCTGGTAATCGTGCGTGCCTTTAGTCATCGAGACTCCCGAGTTCGTAGGTGGCGCCGAGGCTTTCGACCGCGAGAACGCGGCGGCCATCGCGCTCGCGTTCGTCGGCGAGCTGGATCAGGTCGTAGAACGCGCCGCGGCCGATCAGCGCGTCGAGCCCGTCGCGCACGTGCAGGTAGGGTCGCGGTTGGCCCGAGTCCGGATCGGTTTCGATGCGCAGCGGATGGTCGGCGTCGAGCGCAACGCGCTCGCCGGTGTTGGTGGTAAACACGATCGCCACGCGGCCGCCGTCGTCGAGGCGCTCGACCAGGCCGGCGACGAGCGGCGCGTCGTCGACGCGGATGCGCAGCTTCTCGACGGGCGTGACGAGGTAAAAGGCATCGCCTTCGCGGCGCAACACGCTGGCGAACAGTCGCACCAGCGCGTCGCGCTGAAACGCGCGGCCGTCGTGGTACCAGGTGCCGTCGGCGGCGATGCGAATGTCGATCTCGCCGCTGCGCGCGGGGTTCCATTCGCGTTTCGCCGCGCTGGCCGCGTCGCCGGCTTCGATGGCCGCCAGGATTTCGTCGAGTTCGGACATGGGCAGATCGCAACAAGGGTGTCGCTATGATGTGCCGCGCCGCCAGCCAGATCAACCCTCGACGGCGCCGGACTCCGCCGAATCCCCGGTCGCCCGTACGCTATGCACGGCGTCGTCGCTCGCGGCATTCGGGGTGGTAGAGCGAGGCCTGCCGCAGCCGCTACAATGCGCACATGCAGGAATCACTGGCAGCACTGGTCGATCGTTCGTGGGCGGCGGTCGGCGAACGACGCGACGCGCGCAGCGGCCAGCGCATCGGCCGGCCGCCGATGCAACCGTTGCGCGCGCCGCGCCAGGAATCGCGGTTCAGCAACGCGTTTCCCGTGCTGGAACATTTCGACCGCGCCGTCGACCTCGCGCGCGCGCACGAACTCGCCGACCTGGCGGCATCGCTCGACGCACTGCGCGACGTGCTGTGCTGGTCGCAAAACGCGGCTTACGACGAATCCACGGTGAGCCGCGAGCTGCTCGACGGCTACGCCTACGCGGTGTTGACGGCACCCGACGGCCCGATCCCGTGCGAGTCGCCGCTGTGCGGTTACCTGATGATGGCGCCCGAGCTGACCTACCGCGATCACTGGCACGCGCCGCGCGAAATTTACCTGGTCCTGACGCCCGGCGCGCAGTGGTGTCTCGACAGCGGCGACTGGTTCGACGTTGCGCCCGGCGACCTGATCGTGCACGAGCCGTGGCAAAAACACGCGATGCGGACCGGCGACGCGCCGCTGCTCGCGTTCGCCGCGTGGCTCGAGCCCGGCGAACGCACCGCGATCAAGATCTGATCAGGGCGCAGTCGGGTCAGCGCGGCAATTCGCCGGCGCGCCTGCTGCCCTGACCGGAGCGGGTTGCCGTATCGTCCGCACAGATGCGTCGGCGCTTTTGGTGACGCGGCGCGGTATCCGTCGCCGGCCGCTGCATGGGTCCGCGATTGGCCGGCCATTCCCGGCGCTACCGAAATCGGAGCGAATCACCTATACTCAGTCAGCATCCGGTGGAGAGAGGCAGTCGATCATGCAAAGACGCGGCTTCGTCAAGCTTTGTGCCACGGCGGTTGCGGGAGTGACCGCCAGCCCGGGGATTCTTGCCGAAGGATCGCAGGTCTATCACGCCTACGGCCGCGTTGCGCTGGTCGATGCCTATACCAAGAAACCGGTCGGCGCGAAGGCGCTCGAGGTCGGCGAGACTTATCTGTTCCACTACCCGTACATCTCGACCCCGTGCTTCCTGCTGAATCTCGGCAAGTCGCTGCAGACTCGCGTCCGGCTGAAGACCCGGGACGGCAAACCTTACGACTGGAAGGGCGGCGCCGGGCCGGATCGCTCGATCGTCGCGTTCTCGGCGATTTGCGCGCACAAGATGAGTCATCCGGCCAAGTCGGTCAGCTTCATCAATTACCGCCACCAGGAAGTCCGCTTCCGCAACAACGATGACGAGATCGAGGAACGTGCCGGTGTGATTTACTGCTGCTCCGAGCGCAGCGTTTACGACCCGGCCGACGGCTGCCGCGTGCTCGGCGGTCCGGCGCCGGAACCGCTCGCCGCGATCGAACTCGATTACGATGCCGAACAGGACGCGTTTTACGCGACCGCGACGATCGGCGGCGAAATGTTCGACAAGTACTTTCAGAGTTTCACCGATCGCCTGATCCTCGAGCACGGCCGCACCGACGTCGACGCGGTCGCGCGCGACGCCTGCGAACTCGTGCGCCTGCGCGACTTCACCGCCAACCAGGTGACCTGCCAGGCCTGACCCCGCGCCTGCCGTTTCGGCGCCGATCTGACCGCGGCGCCGGGTTCGTGGCGTCCGGCGCGTTATCGCGAGTCGGTTAGCGCGACCCGGAGACGGGCCCATCCCGCAAGTCCGTATCGAAACCGGTGCGCATGAACCCCGCTTACGGGGATGTCGGCGGGTGACTGATCCCGGTGTGCCTTGTGCTAACATGACCGCGGACTCTACCGGGGGGGCCTTCATGGGGGCGGGGCGGTTATCGGGCAAACTCGCGGTCATCCTGCATGCCGACGTGGTCGGCTCGACCGAACTGGTGCGCCGCGACGAGCAGACCGCGCACGCCCGCATCCGCGAAACCTTCGTCCGTTTCGGCGACGTCATTTCCCGCTACCATGGCCAGGTGCGCGAACTGCGCGGCGACGCGTTGCTGGCCGAGTTCGAACGCGCCTCCGACGCGGTGACCGCGACGCTCGCGTTCCAGGCGCAGCAATTCGCCGTCAACGCGGCGCTCGACGATGACATTCGTCCCGAGGTACGGGTCGGTATCGCGCTCGGCGAGGTCGTCATCGCCGACGACACGATTACCGGCACCGGGGTCGTGCTCGCACAGCGGCTGGAGCAGGTTGCCGAGCCGGGTGGCCTGTGCATCACGCCGGCGGTGCGCGAGGCGTTGCCACAGCGCCTGCCGTTCGACCTCGAGCATCTCGGCGAACTCGAATTGAAAGGATTCGATCACGCGGTCGGTGCATTCCGCGTCCGCCTGCGCGACGGTGCGGCGGTGCCCGAGCCGGCATCGTCGGACCGACAGTCACGGGTGCCGGTGACCCTGCGTTTCGCGCTGGCGGCGATCCTGCTGCTGGCCTTCGGCGTTGCCGCCTATGCTTTCATCGAGTGGCTGCCGCGGACCGGCGAGGCCGTCGCGCCGGCGGCGACAATCCAGGCCGACAAGCCAGCGATCGCGGTGTTGCCGTTCAACAATCTCAGTGGCGACCCGGAGCAGGACTATTTCGCCGACGGCATCACCGAGGACCTGACCACCGACCTGTCGCGCCTGTCGGGACTGTTCGTCGTCGCGCGCAATTCCGCCTTCGCCTACAAGGGTCGCTCGGTTGACGTGCGCACCGTGGCCGAAGAACTCGGCGTGCGCTACGTGCTCGAAGGCAGCGTGCGCCGCGCCGGCGACCAGATTCGCATCAATGCGCAGCTGGTCGACGGCACGAGTGGCGGCCACATCTGGGCCGAGCGCTTCGATGGCCAGCTGGCCGATGTGTTCGCGCTACAGGACGATGTCAACCGCAAGATCGTCGCCGCGCTCGAGGTCAGCCTGACGGCCGCCGACGAGGAGCGCTTCGACCGCGTCGAGACCACCAGTCCGGAAGCCTACGACGTGCTGCTGCGCGGCATCGAACAGTACAACACGTTCACGCCCGAATCCGTTGTCGGGTCGCGGGAGCTTTTTCAGCGAGCGGCGAAAATCGATCCGAACTATGCGCGCGCCTATGCCAACATCGCGCTGACGCACGCTACCGAGGTCAATTTTTTCTGGACGGGTAATCGCGACGAGTCGATTCGGCTCGGGCTCGAAAATGCCGATAAGGCGCTCGCGCTCGACGACAGTATTCCGCAAATCTACTTGACTCGCAGCATCCTGTACCTGTCGCAGCGCCAGCACGAGGCCGCATTCGAGGCGGCGCAGCGCACGATCGAGGTGCATCCGAATTACGCCGACGGCTTTGCGACGCTGGCGTTCATCGGTAGCTACTCGGGACAGTTCGAAGAAGGGCTTGCCGCGATCGACCAGGCAATGCGCATCAACCCGCAGGGCACCGGGGTATACCTCAGCGTTAAAGGTCGGATTCTCTACCAGATGGGTCGTTACCATGAGGCGCTGCCGTTACTCGAGCAAAGCATCGAGCGCAATCCGGCATTTGATCGTATCCACCTGGTTCTGGCGGCGACTTACGCTCGGCTCGGCAGAATGGATGATGCGGCCTGGTCGGTGGAGGAGGCGCTTGCGATCAACCCGGCGATCACGTTGTCGAAGGAGTATCGCGAGAGTATCTATCGCCGCGACGAGGATCTCGAGCACTTCGTCGAGGGTCTGCGGCTCGCCGGCGTGCCCGAGTGATTCGATACGCCGCAGATGAATTAGGGGGACAGTATACTCAATTACCTCGAATTCGTTGAATTAAGGTGACAGTTACCTAACTAATTTAAATTGGTACCGACGGGCCAGTAAACTGCGGTAATTAGGGTAACTGTCACCCTGATTCTTGATTTTTCAGCCGCCGGTAACGGGCGGGAAGAACGCGATTTCGTCGCTGTCGGTAATCGGTGCGTCGGGATCGGTCATCTCCTGGTTGACCGCGACCAGCACCGGCGTCGAGCCGTCGAAAGCGGTCGCGAACGCGCCGCCGCGGTCGCGCAACAGCGCGACGAGGTCGGCGGCGGTGCGGCAACCGGGGGGTAACTCGAGCGACTCGGCGCGGCAGTCGAGCGCCTCGGCGAGGCGGGCAAAATAGCGGATTTCGGCCATACCCGCCTAAGACCAGTCGAAGAACTGGATGTTCACGAGATCGCCGGGCTCGACGCCTTCGCTCGCATCGGGCAGGACGATGAAACAGTTGGCGCGGCTCATCGACGTCAGGATCCCCGAGCCCTGCTTGCCGGTCTTCGCGACCTGCCAGTCGCCGTTGTCATCCAGCGTCGCGAAGCCGCGCTGGAATTCGTAGCGGCCGACCTTCTTGCGCAGTTTGTCCTGCGCGCGCGCCTTGAACAGCCTTGGACGCGTCGGCGGGGCGCCGGCCAGCACCTGGATCGCCGGCACCACGAACTGGCTGAATGTCACCATCACCGCGACCGGGTTGCCCGGCAGACCCATGAAGACGCTCGCGCCGATCTGCCCGAGCGTCAGCGGCCGCCCGGGCTTGATCGCGATTTTCCAGAACTCGGTGGTGCCGATTTCCTCGAGCGCCGGCTTGATGTAATCGGCATCGCCGACCGACACGCCGCCGGTGCTGATGATCAGATCGGCGCGTGCCGACGCCGCCTCGAGCACCGAACGCATCGCCTCGGGCCTGTCGCCGACGACGCCGAGGTCGATGATGTCGACGGCGAGCCTTGAGAGCATGCCGTGCAGGCTGTAACGGTTGCTGTCGTAGATCTTGCCGGGTTCGAGCGGCTCGCCGACCGAGACCAGCTCGTCGCCGGTCGAGAAGAACGCGACCACCGGCTTGCGCTTGACCTGCAGCCGGGCGATGCCGAGCGACGCGAGTACGCCGAGGTCGGCCGGGCTCAGGCGCGCGCCGGCCTCGATGACGACGTCGCCCCGGGCGATATCCTCGCCGGCGCGACGGATGTTTTCGCCCTCGCGGTGATCGCCGTCGATCCGGATCCTGCCGTCGTCGGTGACTTCGGCCTGCTCCTGCATGACGACCGCGTCGGTGCCCTCCGGCAGCAGCGCGCCGGTCATGATGCGCACACACTGGCCGGGTCCGCAGCTGCCCTCGAACGGCACGCCGGCATAGGCGATGCCGATCTCGTCGAGCTCGACGATTTTGCCGTCGGCAAGGCTCGCAACCGCGAGCGCGAAGCCGTCCATCGCCGCGTTGGCGTGCGGCGGCACGTCGTACGGCGACTTGACCGCCTCGTTATTGACCCGGTCGAGGCATTCGCGGATCGGCAGGCGTTCGCAGGCGTGTACCGGGCGCACGCGCTCGGCGATGCGGGCGAGCGCGTCATCGAGGCTCATCAGGTTTTCGCTGAACGGGTCGACGCAGCTCGGTGCGGGCTGGATTTTGCTGCTCATGACAGAGAGTTTAGCTTCTCGGGGCGATTATTGAGGCACAGACCGCGGCAAATTGGTAGTCTCGATCGGGTTTTTTTGGCGCACCGCGCGATTCGGCGGCGAAAGGCCAACAATTTCGCGCGCGGGGCTATAAAAGGCGCGGCGACAGTGGTATTTTTACGCCCCTGAACAAAGGCTTTCCGCCCGGTTCGTCAGCACCGCTTCCGGGGGGACAAAAAACGACGCAATCGGAGGATACAATGCTGAAATCCCTCAACATCGACCCCGGGAAGTGTACCGGCTGCCTGCAGTGCGAGATGGCCTGCTCGTACGAGCATTACGGCGTGTTCAACCCGGCCAAATCCTACATCAAGGTATTCACTTTCCATCACGAGGGACGATTCGCGCCCTACACCTGCACGCAGTGCGACGAAGCCTGGTGCATGCGCGCCTGCCCGGTCGACGCGATCGGCATCGATCACTCCACCGGCGCCAAGGTGGTCTACGAGGACAAGTGCGTCGGTTGCAAGGTCTGCACCATCGCCTGCCCGTTCGGCACGATCAATTACTCGCAGTCCAGCGGCAAGGTCGTCAAGTGCGACCTGTGCGGCGGCGACCCGCAATGCGCCGCGGCCTGCCCGACCGACGCGATTACCTACGTCGATGCGGACTGGACCGG
>JBPEYE010000422.1:0-5382 GCA_052030825.1 Gammaproteobacteria bacterium
GCCGCGGCTGACGCTCAACCGCGGCGAGCTGATCCTCAACGATCTCGATCACGAAGTGCAGGAAATCCGGCATGGCTACGAGTAACCGGCGCCGCCGCCGTCCGGCGGCCGCCAATCGGCTGTCGGCCTACCTGCTGCATCACCTGCAATCGCTGATTTTCAGCCTCGGCAAGATTTACCAGGCACCGGCGACGACGATCATGACCGTGGCCGTAATCGGCATCACGCTGTCACTGCCGGGCGGCTTCTACCTGTTCGTCAAGAATATCGACGCGATGTCCGGCGACCTGCGCTCGAGTTCGCAAATCAGCCTGTTCCTCGACCTCAAGCTCGACCAGGCGCGGGCGCAGGCGCTCGAGCGTGAAATCGCCGACATGGACACGGTCGCATCGACACGTTTCATTTCGCGCGAGCGGTCGCTCGAGGAGTTTCGCGAGCATTCCGGGTTCGGCAAAAGCATCGACACGCTGTCGCATAACCCGTTGCCGCACACAATCGTCGTCGAACCGCGTGCCGACGCCGATACTTTCGCCATCCGCAACCTGCTCGGCCGGCTCGAGGCGCTGCCCGAGGTCGAGATCGCCAAGCTCGACACCGAGTGGCTCGAGCGTCTCTATACGATCCTCGAGATTGCGCAACGCGGCGTCGCCATCGTCACCGTGCTGTTTGCCTGCGCGGTGTTGCTGATCATCGGCAACACGATCCGTCTCGACATCCAGAATCGCTACCAGGAAATCATCGTTACCAAGCTGATCGGCGCGACCGACGCCTTCATCCGCCGGCCGTTTCTCTATGGCGGTGTCTGGTACGGCCTGTTCGGCGGCATCGTCTCGTGGCTGATCGTCGAAATCGGCTACCTCGCGATCTCCGGGCCGCTCGAGCGCCTGAACCTGCTCTACCAATCGGAATTGTCGCTGATCACATTTTCGCTGCGCGATTTCGTCATTCTGATATTATCTAGTACGCTGCTCGGGCTGGCAGGATCGTGGATTGCCGTCGCCCGCCACCTGAGGCAGATCGAACCGACCTGAATACCTGAACATGGCTCGCAAACGTCGCTTGTTACTGATTGATTCATCGGATTCGGCGCGCACGATTCTGTTCAAGGAATTGACCAACCGCGCACCCGATCTCGACATCGTTGCCTGCGGCAACGGCAAGGAAGCCCTCACCGCGGTCAAGCGCTTCGAGTTCGAAATCATCACTACCGGCATTTCACTGCCCGACACCGACGGTTACGCGTTGATCGAAGAAATCCGCAAATCGCCGAAGAACAAGGACACCGCGATTTTCGTCGTCTCCGGCGACACCGACACGCGCATCGTCGGCGCCGACATCGAAGACACCGACGCGGTGACGGCGTATTTCGACAAGGCCGAGGGACACCAGTCGCTGGTCAATTTCATCCTCAACTATCTCGGCAGCTACAACGAATTTCCGGTCAAGGTCCTCTACGTTGACAAGAGCGCGACCTCGACCGCGATCACGACCTCGATTCTCGATCGAAACAACATCGAGTACGTGCATTTCCGCGATGCCGGCGACGCGCTCGATTTCCTGCGCAAGGATCTGAAGCAGAACGGCATCTGCACGCTCGACATGATGATTACCGACCTGACGCTGTCGGGCGACATGGGCGGTTTCGAACTGATCCAGGCGATCCGCAACGACCTCGGGCTCGACTACCTGGCGCTACCGGTGCTGCTGATGACGATCGAACCCGGCGAGGACGAACGCACCGATTTCACCGGGATCTTCGGCGCCGGCAGCAACGATTTCATCACCAAGCCGATCGACGAAATCGATCTCCTCGGCCGCCTGCGCACGCTGGTCAACATCAAGCGCCAGAGCGAAGCCCTGAACCCCTGAGCCCGACGCGATGGCGCGCCGCAAACCGCCTGCACGCAAACTCCGCGGCAACGAGGATTTCGACGGGCTCAGGCAATCGACGCCCTCGCTACCCGCGCGCTGGTACTACGACCCCGTCCAGTACCAGGCCGAACTCGAGGCGGTCTTCTACCGCAACTGGCTATACGTTTGTCACCACAGCGAAATCGCCGAACCGCGCACGTTCCGCCGCTTCGACGTCGGTTCCCAAAGTCTGCTGCTGGTGCGCGGCGACGACGGTAGTCTGCGTGCGTTTCACAATACCTGCCGTCATCGCGGCTCGGAACTGTGCGCCGAAGTTGGCGGTCGCTTCGCGCGCAAGCTGATCACCTGTCCCTACCACCAGTGGTCGTACGCACTCGACGGCCGCCTGCTGGCGACCACGTCGCACGCCGAGGCGCCCGACTTCGACAAGGGCGATTACGGCCTGCTCGAGGTGCCGCTCGAAACCTGGCGCGGTGCGATATTCGTCGCGCTCGACGACGACCCGCCGGATTTCGCCGCCGGCCTCGTCCGCGGCAGCGACCGCATCGACCACTGGCCGCTGGCCGATCTGGTCGTCGGCCGCCGCTGGCGCAAGACGCTCGAATGCAACTGGAAAGTATTCTGGGAGAATTTCAACGAGTGCCTGCACTGCCCGAATATCCACCCGGAACTGGTCGAGCTGGTGCCGATTTACGGTCGCCGGATCTCGTATTTCCGGGACGAGCCGGGTTGGGCCGGACACGCCGACGATCCCGACCCCCGCTATCGCGGCGGACTGCGCGCGGGCGCCGAGACCTGGTCCGACAGCGGCCGCCGCGCCGGCGAAGCTTTTGCCGGCCTGACGCCGGAAGAGCTACGCCGCGGGCAGAGTTACTTCGTCAGCCTGCCATCGCTGTTCGTTGCCGCGCACGCCGACTACATGCGCACGGTGCGCGTGCTGCCGCTGGGGCCCGAAAAAACCGAACTCGAGGTCGAATGGCTGTTCGCGCCGGCGACGCTCGCGGCGGACGACGTCGATCTCGACGACGTCTACGCGTTCGGCGAACGCGTGCTGCTGCAGGACGCCGAAGCTTCGGAACTGAACCAGCGCGGCCTGCACGCACGCGCCTTCGCCCACGGCGTGCTGATGCCCGAGGAGTACCACCTGCGGGCCTTTCACGACTGGTTACGCCAACAGCTCGGCGAGCCGACCTGAGCGCGTGACTCGCGACGGCGCTAGATATCGACGACGATGTCGTGCGCGTCGAGCGCGTATTCGTCGCAATTGTCGCCCGGCCCGGCGCGATCGACGATCAGGTAGCAATGGTCCTGGCGTTCCGAGATCAGCGGCATGTGCCAGACGCCGGCGCGATAGTTGACGCCCTGCGTGCCGTCGCTCATGAAGGCGCGCAGGCTTGACGGGTCCGGGTCGTCGCCCGGCGACGTAACGACGACAATCATCCGGATCGGGCTCATCGGCACGAAGGCCTGGCTGCCGCGCGGGTGGCGCTCGATCACGCGCACGCGGTACGGCAGGCTCGCGGTTTCGTTGCAGCGCATGATGCTGATGATCGGCCGGCCGCCCGTCTCGCTGTCGATATCGATATTGGCGAGATCGTGGTAGCGCTCGATCGTGCCGCCGTTGATCGGAAAGTGACGCGCGCCCTCGATCTCGATGACGTCGCCGAACGGCGCAAACGCGTCGCGCGTGAGCGGCTCGAGCTGGAGTCGGATGACCGCCACCGGGTCCCCCCTAGCGCTCGATTACGCCGTACAGGCGCACCCGGCTCAAGCCCCCGTCGGGAATGATATTGACCCGCACGTGGGTCACCGGTCCGAGGGCCTCGACCTCGCTTTCGAAGCGGCAAACCGCGTCCATTTCGAGCTTCTGCTCGGGCAGCAGGGTTCGCCAGAACTGGCTTTGCGTGATCAGCGACTGTTCGGTGCCACCGCGCATGTATCCCGCCTGGATCGACGCGCGATCGGGGTAGTTGCCCTTGTAGTGGGCGGTGTCGAGTTCGACCGCGCGGATCGTACCGGCGTGACCGAGCTCGAGGATGACCCACTCGTTACCGGGCACCCGCCGGCGCCGCGTCTCCCAGCCGTCACCCATGTCGATGCCGCGGCCCGGCAGGCCGAGGCTCATCATGCTGGAGCCGAAGGCCTGGTCACTGCAGGCGATCGCACGGCCGCCGTTCTCGAGCGCGGCAAGGTCGACCAGTTCGTCGGGGTCGCGCGCGTCCCAGTCGCAGTGCGGAATGCCGTAGACGCGCAGGCGGGCGACACCGCCGTCGGGAAAGATGTTCAGGCGGACGTGGCTATAGGTACCGCGATCGGCGATATCATGCAGATGATGACTGTCCTGCTCGAGGGCAACCGAGTCGAGGATCGTCGTCCATGCGGTGTCGTCGCCTGGCAGGTCGTCTTCGCAATAGCAGCCTTCGAGCGACGCCGCCGGGGGATGGTTACCCTTGAAGTGGCTGGTATCGATGTCGACGCCGCGAATCACGCCCGGCTTGCCGAGACGAACGATACAATAGTCGTAGCCTTCGACCCGTTTGCGGCGCGATTCCCAGCCGTCCATCCATTTGCCGTGGTCGTCGAACTTTCCCGGGATGAAGACCGCCGGTTCGGGCGCAAGCATGCGCTCGGCCGGGGCGAAGAATTCGTCGGTCACGAACACCGGCTTCGCACCGAGGCGCGGGTGTGCGAGGTTGACGTATTTGACGGAAAATCGATCGTGCTGGGTATCGCTTGCCATGGTCTCGCTTGCCGTGATGGTGCGCAGCGCCAATTCTTGCAATTTTTGTGCTGCGACGCCACCGACTGTGCGCTAACCGTGGTCGTGCCCCTCCGGCCCGTGGACGTGACCGTGTTCGACTTCCTCGTCGCTCGCCTCGCGAATCGACTCGACGGTGACGTTGAATTTGAGCGCCTTGCCGGCGAGCGGGTGATTCGCGTCGACCGTGACCGCGTCATCGTCGACTTCGGTTACGACCAGGTTGATCGGCCCCGACTCGGTTTGCGCGGTCACCGTCATCCCGGGCTCGACCTTGTCAATCTCGGCAAAGGCTTCGTGCGGCACGCGCTGCACGCGATCTTCGCTGTGTTCGCCGTAGGCGTCGGCGGCCTCGATCGTCACCTCGAGCGCGTCGCCGACGGCCTTGCCTTCGAGTGCCTGCTCGAGTCCGGGAATGATATTCTGCGCGCCGTGCAGATAGGTCAAAGGCTGTCCGCCTTCGGACGAGTCGATCAGGTCGCCGCTGTCGCGATCGGCGACTTCGTAATGAAAGCTGACTACCTTGTTCCGAGAAATGGTCATGTGCGTTTTCCGGGTTGATGAGCCCTCGCGGGCGTGACGGCGAATTCCGCGGCGAAGGTTGGTGGCAACGCGACGGGGCGATTCGTAAAGCCGACGGGGGTCGATCCGGGAAGCCGTTCCTTACGAGGGCGCCATTATAGCAGCGGCCGCATTGCGATTTAAACGCCGCCCCGGACGCCCTGCGCGGCGCCGGATTTTGCGCCGCCTGG
>JBPEYE010000423.1:0-1560 GCA_052030825.1 Gammaproteobacteria bacterium
GTAGTACGACCACGAAATCATCGTCGAGAACGCGAACAGCACGACCGCGAGCGCGAGCACGTACGGGAACCAGCCGATCGCGCTTTCGAACGCGGCCGAAGTCAGGCCTACGCCGGTCGCGCCGGTGGCGGTGACGATATGCCCGCCGTCGACGAGGTAATTACCGGTGGCCGGGTCGGCCGTCAACTGGCCGGAAATGATAATGACCAGCGCGGTCATCGTGCAGATCACGACCGTGTCGATGAACGGCTCGAGCAGCGAGACGAAGCCCTCGGTGATCGGCTCCTTGGTGCGTACCGCCGAGTGCGCGATCGCCGCCGAGCCGACGCCGGCTTCGTTGGAGAACGCCGCCCGCTTGAAGCCCTGGATCAGCGCGCCGACCATGCCGCCGGCGACGCCGAGGCCGGTGAAGGCGCCCTCGAAGATCTGGCCGAAGGCCCAGCCGATCTTGTCGTAGTTGACGGCGATGATGACGATCGCCGCGGTCACGTACATGACGGCCATGAACGGCACGACTTTCTCGGTCACCCGTGCGATCGACTTGAGGCCGCCGACGATGACCGCGAACACGACCGCGGCGAAGATCACGCCGGTGATCCAGCCGGGATAGCCGCCGAAGATACTCGAGATTTGCTGGTGCGCCTGGTTGGCCTGGAACATGTTGCCGCCGCCGAGCGCGCCGAGAATACAGAAGATCGAAAACATGATCGCGAGGATCTTGCCGCCGGGCAGGCCGCGCTCGGTGAAGCCCTTGGTCAGGTAGTACATCGGGCCGCCGGACACGGTGCCGTCGTCGTACTCGTTGCGGTACTTGACGCCGAGGGTACATTCGGTGAACTTCGACGCCATCCCCATCAGGCCGGCGAGGATCATCCAGAAGGTCGCGCCGGGGCCGCCGATGCCGATCGCGACCGCGACGCCGGCGATGTTGCCGAGGCCGACGGTGCCGGACAGCGCCGTTGCCAGCGCCTGGAAGTGGCTGACTTCACCGGCGTCGTTCGGGTCGGCGTAATCACCCTTGACCAGCGAAATCGAGTGCCTGAAGGCGCGGAACTGAACGAATCCGAAGTACAGCGTGAAGACCGTTGCCGCGACGACCAGCCAGGCGACGATCCACGGAAAGCTGGTGCCCGGAAACGGACTGAAGATGAAGGCGACGAACCAGCCGGTACTGCTGGAAAAGATCTGGTTGACCTGCTCGTCGATGGATTGGGCCAGGGCGGAATTCGACACCAGCGCGAGCCCGAGCGCGCCGATGACCGCAAGCAGTTTCTTGTTGTGCATTTAAATGACTCCCCTGATTTGGTTAAGGCACGATCGTGCAGGGCACGGGTGCGATTTGCGCCATGGTCGACGCCACCGAACCGAAAATCCGGTTGGCGAGTTCGCTGTGACCGGTGCGGCCGATGAAGATCTGGTCGGCGCCGGCTTCTGCGGCGATGCTCGCGAGCGTCTCGGCGACGTGGCCGAACTTGATCGAGCAGTCGAGCTTGACGCCGGAATCGGCGAATTTCGCCAGCACCGGGTCGACGATGTGCTGCTTCGCGCGCGCGAGTTCTT
>JBPEYE010000424.1:0-11398 GCA_052030825.1 Gammaproteobacteria bacterium
CATCAGCTCGACCGCGCGCTTGATCTGGCGCGGATGCCCGCGGAAGTTCGGGTTGTACGAGCGCATCTCGAGCTTGGCCGGGTACTCGTACGGGATCTTGATGTGCGGCGCGGTAATATCCTTCGGGATATCGACGACGACCGGGCCGGGCCGACCGGTGGTCGCGACGTAAAACGCCTTCTTCAGGGTCTCGGCGAGCTTGTTGAGGTCCTTGACCAGGAAGTTGTGCTTGACGCAGGCGCGGGTGACGCCGACCGCGTCGACTTCCTGGAACGCGTCGCTGCCGATCGCGTGGCTCGGCACCTGGCCGGTCAGCACGATTAGCGGCACCGAGTCCATGTACGCGGTGGCGATGCCGGTCACCGCGTTGGTCGCGCCGGGGCCCGAGGTTACCAGGCACACGCCGGGCTTGCCGGTCGCGCGCGCGTAGCCGTCGGCGGCATGCGAGGCGCCTTGCTCATGACGCACGAGGATGTGCTTGACATCGTCCTGTTTTTGCAGCGCGTCGTAAATGTGCAACACCGCGCCGCCCGGATAGCCAAAGATGTACTCGACACCCTCGTCCTTCAGGAACTGGATGATGATTTCGGATCCCGACAATTCCACGCTAAACCCCTGTTTCCTGTTAACTTCTCGCGATAACCGACGCCAAACCCAAAATTCTATTATGGATATTTCGCAAATGCACCACTAATTGGCGGTTATGTCGCGGGAAAATCGAAAAAAAAGCCGTAAATTGCGGGGATCGACGCCGAACGGCCGGCGCCGGCGCGGGGTCGCGACGCGGACCGGTGACGATATAAACGGTCAGGATTTCTTGAGCAGGAACACGAATTTGCCGCCCTCTTCACCGGACGACAGCAACGGGTTGTTGGTTTGCTTGCAGAACGCCTCGAAATCCTTGACCGATCCGGGATCGGTCGAGATCACTCGCAGCGTTTGCCCGCTTTCCATGTCGCCGAGCGCCTTTTTGGCGCGCAGGATCGGCAGCGGGCAGTTGAGTCCGGAAGCGTCCAGTTCGCGGTCGAATTCGGCCATCGATCGTACCTTGGGGTTGTGGCTCGCGGATTGCGAAAGTGGCCGCATTTATATGCCACGGCCGGGCAAAAGGCAAGCCCGCCCTCAGGCAATTTTGCCGGCAGGCCGGGGTGGCAACGGGTGGCCGCCCGAAGCCCACTTGACGACGCCGCCGCGCAGACTGATGACGTTGTTGATGCCTTGCTGGTTGAGAAACCGGCAAACCTGCGCCGAACGGCTGCCGGTGCGGCAGTAAATGACGATCTGGCGGGATGACTCGGAGAAGTAGTTGAGGTTCAGCGGTACCAGGTGCATGGCGAGGGTTTTCGCATTGGGCAGCACGCCGCGTTCGATTTCCGCCGGCGTGCGAACGTCGACGAGCTCGAAACGGTCTTCATCGCGCAGCATTCGGCGCAGATCGGAGACGCTGATTTCCTTGATTCGCGGCATGGTACGGGGTTTGCGGAACGATTACTGTACGTCCGAGTCGATAGTATTCTAGTATAGATCCGAATTTAGTCGACGCAGGTCACATGTTGCGATTTCCCCGGCGCCACGCGATGCAGACGGCGGTTCTGCTAGCTGCGTTTCTCTCGTTGCTCGGCGCGACGCCGCTGGCGTCCGCCAACTCGGCGCTGCCCGAACTCGGCGAGCACTCGCTGCTCAACATCGAGGAGGAGCGCAAACTCGGGCAATCGATCTACGATCGCCTGCTCGAGCGTGGCCTGATCGAAACCCATCCGCTGCTCGATCGCTACATCAACGATCTCGGTATCCGACTGCTCGCCGGGCTCGACAACCCGGTGCGCGAGTATCGCTTTTTCATCGTGCGCGATGACTCGGTCAACGCCTTCGCGCTGCCGGGCGGTTTCATCGGCATCAATCGCGGTCTCATTCGCGAGGCCCGCACCCAGCATCAGCTGGCGTCGGTGATGGCGCACGAAATCGCGCACGTGCGCCTGCGGCACGGCATCGACCTGATGCAAAAGGGGCGTTCGATCGGCAACGCCGCGATCCTCGGCATGATCGCCGGATTGCTGCTCGGCGGCGTCGATTCGCAGGTCGGCGCGGCGGTGGCCTACGGCAGTGCCGCCAGCGGTCAGCAGGCGCTGGTCAATTACACCCGCGAAAACGAATACGAAGCCGATCGCCTCGGCGTCGAGTTGCTGCGCGCGGCGCGTTTCGATGCCAACGGCATGGTCGAGTTTTTTCAGATCATGGCGGGGCTATCCGGCAGTTCCGGCATCGGTACCGTCGAGTACCTGCGCACGCACCCGATCAATACCAACCGGATCGCCGAGGCCAGCGCGCGGGTCGATCCGGCGGCGGTGCGGGTCGATCAGGTGGATCACTATCCGCTGTTTCGCGATTTCCTCGAGTATGTTTCGAGCGACCATCTGCCGGGCCAGAACAGCGAGTACCTCCAGGCACTGGCATCGATCAAGTCCGGCGATCACCAGCGCGCCGACCGCCTGCTGGCGGCGCTCTACGATCGCGATAGCGAAAACATCTGGTACAGCATCGCCTACGCCGAGAACCTCGAGATGCTAAAACGCGAGGCCGAAGCGGAACTCGTTTATCGCCGCCTCCTCGACATCTTCCCCGGCGACTACGTGCTGTCGCTGCGGCTGTTGCGGTTGCTCAAGCTCGAGGGCCATAACCAGTCGGCGCTGCTGCTCGCGCGCCGGCTCGAAAACGAGCATCCACAGCGCAAGGAGGTCTATTTCGAACTCGCCGAGATCTACGCCGCGCTCGGACGTCCGGCGTTGCGGCGGATGGCCGAGGCCGAGTTTCATCGCCTGTCGGGCAATCCAGAACAGGCGATCAAGCTGTACGACGAAATTCTTGCGGCGGGTAACGCCGATCTCGCGACCGAGTCGAAAGCCCGCGAAAAACGCCTGCTGCTGCTTGCCAAGTAAGCCGGGGGCGGTCGCGGTTCAAGCTTTGCCGCGCCGCGCCGATAACCGGGTCGTAGCAACCAGCGCGCCCGCACGACGGGCGATCGGCATGAAACGCAGGACTCTTTTGCAAGCCAGCCTGATACCGCTTGCCGCGGCCGCCGGCGTAGTCCCTGGCGGGGCGCTCGCGGCGTACCCGAAGCAGGCCTTCAAGGCGAAGAAAATCGCGACCGCGTTGCGCGAAACCGTCGGCACCGCGGATATCGCCGAGAGTCGCGATATCGTCATCGAAATGCCGGCGATCGCGAGCGATCCGGACCTGGTACCGGTGCGCGTCAGGTCGGGCTTCGTCGACACCGAGTCGATCACGATCATCGTTGCCGCCAATCCATCGCCGCTGACCGCGCATTACCGCGTGCACGTACCGCAAGCCTACGTTACGACGCGCGTTCGTATGGCAGACAGCGGCGACGTGCTGGTCGTGGTCAAGGCCGACGGCAAGCTTTACAGTCGACGGCAGGCGGTCAGCGTCGGTCGTCACGGTTGCGAGCGCTGACCCGTGGCCGGCTCGATCAAGATTCGCGCCTACGAAATCGAGGGCCAGATCAGGCTCAAGAGCGTCGTCATGCACCCGATGGAAACCGGTCAGCGCAAGGTCAAGAAGACCGGCAAGAAGATTCCGCCGCACTACATCCGCGAACTCGTCGTCAGCGTCAACGGCGCCACCGTCATGGAGGCATACTGGGGCCGGTCGGTGGCGCGCAATCCCTATCTTGCCGCCGAGTTTCCCGGCCGCAAGGGCGATCTCGTCACCATTACCTGGCTCGATAACCGGGGCTACACCGACAAGGCCAGCGCGCGCGTTCGCTAGCGCATTCGATTCTCGGTACGCTAACCGGTGGCGGAAATTACACGACCGGGCTACTTGCTCGATCACGTTTCTTGTTAGAATCCGCGAACTCAATTTTTCGGGTAGGCACCGTGCTGGTTCATTTTCAGGCACTGGGATGCCGGCTCAACGAAGCCGAGCTCGAATCCTGGGCCACCGATTTCGTCGACCGCGGGTATCGGGTGACGACCGATGCCGACGAAGCCGACGTCGTCGTGTTCAATTCCTGCGCCGTCACCGGCGCGGCGGAACGCAAGTCGCGCCAGCAGATCCGGCGGCTGCGGCGCGTCAATCCGCGCGCCAGTCTGGTGGTCACCGGCTGTCACGCCAGCCTCGATCCCGGCGCCGTGCGCGATGGGCTCGGCGTCGATCTCGTCGTCGGTAACGTCGACAAGGACGAGCTGGTCGCGCGCACGCTGGCGCTCCCGGCGCTCGCGCGGCACGCGGTGTCGTCGCCGCGTCCGACCGTCTTCGACGATCCGAACGCGCTGTTGTTACGCGGCCGGCATCGCGGCTTCGTCAAGATCCAGGACGGGTGCCGCTATCGCTGCACCTATTGCATCGTGACCCTGGCGCGGGGCGACGAGCGCAGCCGCAGCGAGGCCGAGATCGTCGACGATATCAACCGCCTGCACGCGGGCGGTGTCAACGAGGTCGCGTTGACCGGGGTCCACGTCGGCGGTTACGGCAGCGATACCGGGTCGAGCCTGTTAGCGCTGCTCGGCGAAATTCTCACGCGGACGACGATTCCCCGAATCCGGCTGGCGTCGGTCGAGCCCTGGGACATTCCCGACGGCTTCCTCGAACTGTTCGCCGACGAGCGCCTGATGCCCCATATGCACTTGCCGTTGCAAAGCGGCTGCGACTCGGTGCTGCGACGCATGGCCCGGCGCTGCAAGACCGCCGATTTCGAGCGCCTGGTCGAGCGGCTGCGCGGCGCGGTCGATGGCTTCAACGTCACCACCGACCTGATCGTCGGCTTTCCGGGCGAGACCGATGCCGAGTGGCAGCAGACCCTGCGTTTCGTCGAACGGGTCGGCTTCGGCGACATGCACGTGTTCCCGTTTTCGGCGCGCGCGGGCACCAAGGCGGCGCGGCTTCCCGATCCGGTCGACGACGCCACCCGCAAGGCTCGCAGTCGCGAGATGCATGCGCTGTCGAGGCGCTTGCGGCGACGCGAACTCGAGCGCCATGTCGGCCGCCGGGTCAGGGTGCTGTGGGAACAGCCGGTGGCTGCCGGCGAGACCGTCTGGGCCGGCTATACGCCGCATTATCACCGCATCCACGCGGCCGACGCTGCGCTCGTGGCGGGACAGCTCGGCACGGTTGCCGTCGACGCGGTGGCGCCCGACGGCGGCGTGTTGCTGGCCCGCGCCGGTCGCCCGGCGCAGCGCGTCGATTTCGACGCCGGGCCGCATCGGGCGCGTGACTGAATCTTCGCGCTGCCACGTCCGGCAGCGACCGGATGCCGTCGAAACGCTCGCTGCCGAGCATTTCGAGATCGACTACTGGCGCGATCGCCCCGGGTTTGGCGAGATGACCGGCGGCCGCGGCGGCAGCGCGCGCATTCGGCTGGCCGATGGTGACGCGGTGTTGCGCCACTATTACCGCGGCGGCTGGATGAGCGGGGTGCTCGGTGATCGCTACCTGTGGCTCGGCAAGCAGCGGACGCGGCCCTGGCGCGAATGGGATGTGCTCGAGATTGCGCTGGCCGGCGGACTGCCGGTTCCGCGACCGCTCGGCGCCTGCGTTTGCCGTGACGGACCCTGGTATCGTGCGGCATTGATGACCGCCTATCTCGCCGACACCGAAACGCTGACGCGGCGGCTCGAACGGCACAAGCTTTCGCCCAGAGACTGGCGCCGGCTCGGTACGCTGATCCGCCAGATGCAGGTGGCCGGCATCCGCCACGCCGATCTCAACTCGGATAACGTGCTGATCGATTCGCGCCAGCGGTTTTACCTGGTCGATTTCGACAAGGCGCGCGTGATGCGACACCTCGACGACTGGCAGTGGGGACCGCTCTACCGGTTCCAGCGCTCGCTATTGAAGCGCGGGCAAACGCGCAGACTCAACTTCATCGACGACGACTGGCAGGCGTTGATGGACGGTTACGAATCCTGAGCCGTCGGCGCGAGCCACGCATCCATCAGTTCGAGATAACGCGCGAGGACGTCCGGTTGCGCGGCGAGTTGCGCCTGCGCCGCACGCCCGAGTGCGTCCGCGCGCGCGGGATCGGCGAGCAATTCGGCGATCACGCGCCAGCACTGGGCGAAGTCCCCGACCTGGATGATGCCGTCGGCGAGCGCACGGATATCGTCGCGGATGTTGCGATCCGACGGTCCGGTAATCGTCGCGCAGCCGAGGCGCGCCGGTTCGATCAGGTTATGGCCGCCGGTTTCGTCGAAGGAACCGCCCATGACCACGACGCGAGCGAAAGCCATCAGCGACTCGAGCTCGCCAAGCGTATCGGCGACGTAAACATCGGTGTCGGCGTCGACCGCATCGCCACGACTGCGGCGCGCGATACGCAGGCCGAGCGCGGCGAGGTCGCGTTCGAGTGCCGCACCGCGCTCGGGATGTCGCGGCGCGATCACGACGAGCTGCCCGGCGAGCTCGGGCGGCCGCTGGCGCAGCCAGCGAACTTCCTCGCCTTCGTGGCTCGAAGCGAGCAACAGGTAGTCGCGCTCGACCAGGCGCCGGGGATCGCTCGCGGGGTCCGGCAGGGTCTTCAGGTTGCCGGCAACGACGACGTCGTCGGCATTGGCGCCGAGCCGGACGAGCGCGTCGCGGTCGCGCGCACTGCGCGCAAGAATGCAGGTGAAATAACTTAGCGTTGCTGCCAGCCACGCGCGCACCCGCGGGCCGCGGGCGGTCGAGCGGGGAGACAGCCGCGCGTTGATCATCAGCAGCGGCACCTGCGCCGCGACCGCCGCGTGCAGCAACTCGGGCCAGAGTTCGGTTTCCATGATCAAACCGAGGCGCGGTCGCTGCCGAACGATGAAACGGCGGGCGCAGGGAGCGAAATCGAGCGGGATGACGCTGCGCGCGACCGTGTCGCCGAACTGGCGCTCGATCGCACGATAACCGGTTGCCGTGAAGCTGGTCACCAGCAGCCGTTCGCCGCGGTCGTCGAGCGCCCGCACCAGTGGCGCGATCGCATTGACTTCGCCAACCGACGCGGCGTGAATCCACAGCGGCGAGCCGGGCGATGCTTCGCGTGGCGCGCCGAGACGCAGTCGCAGGTAGCCGGGTAGCCGATGGCGGCGGCCGTGACGCAGCGCGTGCACGATCCAGAACGGTACCAGCAACAGTGCAAACAGACGATAGCTCAGCGGCGGCGGCGATCGGTCGACTGGGTTACGCATAAAACGGCGGTTCCCCGGGTGGGCGGGTTTTGAAGCGCTGGTGGATCCACATGTAGTTTTCCGGTTGCCGGCGCGCGAAGGTCTCGATCGACTGGTTGATGGCGCTCGCGTCGGCGAGATCGTCGCCGCTCGGAAAATCGGGTAGCGGCGGCTCGATGTGGAGAATGTAGCCGCTGCCGTCGGCCTTGCGCTCCGGGTAGTAGGGTAGCATCGCCGCACCCGAAGACTGGGCGAGGCGCGAACTCGCGGTGATCGTCGCCGTCGCGATCCCCATGAACGGCGCGAACACGTTGCGCTCGCGGGCGAAATCCTGGTCGGGCGCGTACCAGGTCGGCACGCCGTCGCGAATCCCCTTGATCAGTCGGCGCATGTTTTTGCGCGACACGGCGTTGACGAAGTAGGAACTACGCCGGGTGTACAGATAGCTGTCGAACAGTTCGTTGCGCTGAGTCCGGTACATGACCTGCACCGGCATGTACAGCGCCAGCAGGCGGGCGCCGATTTCAAGGCTCGTGAAATGGCCGGTCAGCAGGATCACGCCGCGGCCGTCCGCGCGCAGCGCGTCGACATGTTCCTTACCGCGGATCTCGACCCGCGAGCGCAGGCGCTCGGCTGGCCACCACCAGCAAATCGCCATCTCGATCAGCGAGATGCCGATATTGCGATAACAGGCGCGCTTGATGCGCTCGCGCTCGGCCGGCGGCTTGTCGGGAAAACAGCGCGCGAGATTGATGTCGACGATACGTCGGCGCGCACCCGAGAGGTAGAACAAGAGGCGGCCGACGCCGGCGCCGACGGCGAGCGCCGCGCCGAACGGCAGCAGCGCAACCACGCGCAGCAGCCCGATAATGCACCACATCGGCCAGAAACGCGGAGACAGGTAATCGCCGGCCCGGAACACGACCGACTTGTGCTTGCCCATCGATTACTGCGCGACCAGGTAGCGGTTGATCTGCGCGAGGTCGTCGGCCTCGAGCAGGCCGGCGGCCTGCTTCAGTCGCAGGGTGTTGACCAGGTAGTCGTAGCGGGCGCTCGCGTAATCGCGTTGCGCGCGGTAGGTTTCTTGCAACGACACGAGCACGTCGACCGAGGTGCGCGTGCCGACCTCGAAACCCGCCTGCGTCGCTTCGAGCGCGATGTTGCTCGATTCCAGCGCCTGTAGCAGGGCCTTGACCTGGCTGATGCCGGAGACGACGTCGAGATAGGAGGTGCGCGCCTGCTGCGACGCGAGCCTCGACTGCAGCAGTACCGTATTGCGCGCGGATTGCAAATCGGCTTCTGCCCGTGCCTGTTCGGCGCCGATCCGGCCGCCGGAGTAGAGCGGAATCTGCAGTTCGATGCCGACGCTGAGATCGTCCTGCTGGAACTCGCCGATGATGTTGTTCTCGGAATCCTGGTCGGCATAGCTCGCAACCAGGTCGACCGTCGGGTAGCGGCCGCGCTCGGCCTTGCGTCGCGCAAATCGCGCGGCACTCAGATTTTCGCGCGCGGCGACCAGGTCGCGGTTGTTGTCGAGCGCGAACTCGACCCAGGCGCTGGCGTCGGCCGGATCGGGTACGATCAGGCGCAGGTCGTCACCGAGCTTGGCGAGATCGCGAAACCCGGCGTCGCCGGTGATGACGGCGAGTGCCTGGTAAGCGTTTTCGAGCAGATTTTCGGCGAGAATGGCCTGCGCCTCGGCCGAGTCGAAACGCGCCTGCGCTTCGTGCACGTCGGTAATCGCGATCAGGCCGACCTCGAAACGTTTTTGCGCCTGTTCGAGCTGGCGCGCGATCGCGGTGCGCTCGGCGTAGGCGAAGTCGACGTTGTCCTGCGCGGCGAGTATGTCGAAATAGGTTTCGGCGACGCGCAGCGCGAGGTTTTGGCGCGCGGCTTCGAAGCGCGCACGCTCGGCTTCGGTGGTTGCCTCGGCCGTGTCGATGTCGGCGGATACGTCGGCATCGTAGAGTGATTGGGTCAGGCTGAGCGTGTAACCGGTGGTGTCGAAGGTATCGTCGCCGGTCTCGGAATTATCGGTCTCGCGACGGTTTACATCGGCGCTCAGCGTCAACTGCGGCAGGCGGCCGGATTTGGCGATGGGCAGCGCCGCGAGAGCCGCGCGGTAGTCGGCCTCGGCGATCTTCAGTTCGGCATCCTGCTCGAGCGCGAGGCGGTATATGGTAATCAGGTCTTCGGCCGGCGCCGGCGCACATAGCAACAGTGAGACTACGGGCAAGGCTCGAGTCAGAAATTGTCGCATCGCTGCTTCCTTCTTGATGTTGCGCGGATTATAAAGAAAGTGATTTTCGATTAATACACGGGCATCGCCGGGTCGACTTCGCGCGCCCAGGCGTCGACGCCGCCGTCGAGATTGAGCAGCGATTCGACGCCCTGTTGCTCGAGATAGCGGATCACGTTGGCGCTGCGAATGCCGTGGTGGCAAATGACGACGGTGTCGCCATCGTGCTCGAATTGCGCGATTTCCCCGACGACCTCACCCATCGGGATATTGACGCTGCCCGGAATGTGGCAAATCTCGAATTCCCAGGGCTCGCGCACGTCGATCAGGCGCGGCGTGGCCTGCGCGAGCAGGTCCGCGAGCTCACCCGCGCTGATGCGTTGCATCGCCGTGACTCAGTCCGCGAGTCGAGGCAGGTCGGTTTCGAACAGCGACTGCGTGCTCCACGCGTCGGCGCCGAGGCGGGTGATCAGCAAGGCTTCCATGACCGGCGACTGGCCGACGACGATGAACAGGCGACCGCCGGGTTTGAGCGCCTGGCAGAAATGATCGGGGACCGTCGCGCAGGACCCGGTAACCGCAATCGCGTCGTAGCTTTCGGAATCGTCGAGCGCGGCCGGCGAGCGCTGCTCGAACTCGATCCCCTCGATACCGGCGGCGGCGAGATTCTGGCGCGCGAATTCGAGTCGATCGGCGCTGGCATCGACGACCGTGACCCGGCCCGCGAGCCGCGCGAGGCAGGCGCTGACATAACCGCCGGCACAGCCTATTTCGAGCACCGCGTCGTCGCCGTCGAGCGCGAGTGCCTGCAGCATGCGGCCCTCGATCGTCGGCGGCAGCATGCGCACGCCGCCGACGACCGGAATCTGGCAGTCGGCGTAGGCCAGGCCGCGGTAGGCATCGGCGACGAAATCGGCGCGGTCGAGCGCCTCGAGGGTCTCGAGGACGCGCCGGTCGAGTACCTCCCACGGGCGAATCTGCTGCTGGATCATGTTGGTCTTGGCGACTGCGGCGGTGTTCATCGGCGGCCGGCCCGGTGATTGAGCTTGCGCCGCATTATAGGCGAGTTACTCCGCCTGGCACCAGTCGGCGCAGGCATAGTCGTGGGTGATCTCCTCGCCGGCGGCGATGTCACGCAGCGCGACCACGCTGAGGTCGTCGAAGTAGCAGGCGTTGGGGTCGTCGGAATGATTGATGAAACGCAGATGGCACAAGACTTCGAAACCTTCGTCCGGACCGAGCCACAGCACGTGCTGGCCATCCTCGAAACAGGGCCTGACCTGAAGATGGCCGATTACCGATCCCGCCACGATCGGCTCGGCGGCGAACAATCCCCGACCGTGAATCGGGCTGGCGGCGATGTAGGTTGCTGGCTTCAATTTTTGGCCACGGGAATGTCTGCTCAGGTCGGGCTTTACGTCAACTTATCATCCGCGGCGCGCGATCTTCAATCGCTGAATTCGGCGGCCTCGAAAAAAACCGGCATGCCGCGCGAGGTTCTCGCGACGATCGCCATCCTGCGGTCCGACCGGACGATCAGGCAACTGCAAGCGCTCGTGCGCAACCGGAGACCGTCGTGACGCGCCGGATATCTGAATTAATGCCGGCGGCGGGCTTCGAGGTTTCGACCGGAGGCGAACAGGCGGTGCACGCGGTCGACCGGGGCGCGGCAATGCCGCTGAAATTGCGGCTTGTGGACTGACCGGAGTTGATAGTATTATTTTGCAACTTTTGGCGCGACAACGATAAAACCAGGCGCCGGAAAATAATGAGGGGGGCGACGAAGGACCATGTTTACGCGGCCCCGATGGTTGCTCCACAGAGAGCGGGAATAACCGAAGAGGACAACCTTCGACATGAAAAGATATCTGATTGCGGCGCTGGGCGCGGCCGTGGCCTGTAGCGCGCATGCGGGTGGATACCGCGTTTCGCTGCAGGGCCAGAAGGCGCTCGCGATGGGGCATACCGGGGTCGCGCTCGCCGAGAGCTCGGAAGTCGTGTTTTTCAA
>JBPEYE010000425.1:0-2628 GCA_052030825.1 Gammaproteobacteria bacterium
CAACGCGATTATCGAAACGGTGTCGCAACACGGCCGCTCGCAGACGATGGTGCAGCGCTACATTCCCGAAATCAGTGACGGCGACAAGCGGATCCTGTTGATCGACGGCGAGGCCGTGCCCTACGCGCTGGCCCGCCTGCCCGCCGAGGGCGAAAATCGCGGCAACATCGCCGCCGGCGCAAGTACGCGCGGGCAACCGCTGACGGCGCGCGACCGCTGGCTGTGCGAGCAGGTTGGACCCGAGCTGCGCGCGCGCGGCCTGCTGTTCGTCGGCCTCGACGTGATCGGCGATTACATCACCGAGATCAACGTCACCAGCCCAACCTGCATTCGCGAACTCGATCGCGACTTCGACCTCAATATCAGCGCTGACCTGTTTACGTGCATCGAACGACGCCTCGCGTCCGTCCCGGACTGAAGCGGCTGCAATTCGCGCGGTTCGCCGGGTATCTCGGCACCGACCCCCGCGCCAATTGGGTCGTCGTGCGCGGCATCGATCCGATCGACGTCGGCACCCGCGAGTGCCGCTGTCGCCGCGGCGTTCGCGCGACCGCTCGACGGCTTCGGCAAAACGTCGAATTTGGCACTATCCTTAGGCAGAGACGACGGTTTCGTCATCGACGCGTAGCGACCCACAGGGCGCGTTCGCCGACCGTCGAAAAAGTCCGGATTAATCGCTGATGGTCGACTAAAATTGTCAACTAATTCAACAAGTTTTTCTGGTTATCTAGAAATATTCTTGGCACAATCGCGCTGACATGGCTCCGACCCCGCCTCCCAGGCCCCGAATCTCCGCAGGCGACCGTCTCGGCTTCACGCTGTTCCTGGCGCTGATGCTGCACGCGATCGTCGTGTTCGGCGTCGGATTTCGCCCTTCCGACGACGCCGTCGCCGAAGCTCTGCCGAGCCTCGAGATCATCCTCGCCAATGCCGAGAGCCACGCCCGGGTCGACGACCCGGACTTCCTCGCCCAGCTCGACCAGGCCGGCGGCGGCCACGCCGACGACAAGGCGCGACCCGGCGCGCCGGTTTCGTCGCCGACGCCGGTCGACCAGCGCGGACTTTCCGACCAGGATCGCGTCGAACTCAGAAAACAGCAGCTCAAGCTGAGCCAGCTCTACTTCCTGACCCAAAGCGAAGCCGACGAGCGCATTGCGCGCCGCGAACAGCGCCGCGACGACGATTCGGCGACGCGCGAGGCCAGCGAAATCGAACAACGCGAAAGCAAGATCGCGCGCCTGCAGGCGGAAATACGCCAAATGACGATCGATTACGCGAAGCGCCCGAAAACGATCACGCTGACCGCGAGCACGCGCAAAGCGGTCGAGGCGAGTTACCTCGCGTCATGGGTACAAAAAGTCGAGCACACCGGCAACCTGAACTATCCGCACGAAGCGCGGATCAAAAACATCGACGGCCGTCTGCGCATGAGCGTCTGGCTCAACGCCGCCGGCGAGGTGTTGGAGGTGGAGATTACCAGTTCATCGGGACAAAGCGTGCTCGACGAGGCCGCCAAGCGAATCCTGCGTCTCGCGCAGCCGTTCGCGCCGTTCCCGGACGAGTTGAAGGAACGCGCCGACCAGATCGTCATCATCCGCACCTGGGATTTCAAAAGCAATCGCTTTAGGACCAAAAGCGGAGTAAGCTAAGGCTTACGCCATGAACGAATCGACCGCCAGTCTCGTCGACAAGTGCCTGATCGCGACGCCCGCGATCAAGGACCCGATCTTCGAGTCCAGCCTGGTGTACATGTGCGAACACAGCGAACAGGGCAGCATGGGACTGGTCGTCAACCGCGAAACTTCGCAGGTGCTCGGCGATATCTTCAAACAGCTCGATATCGATTGCGACGACGACATGATCCTCGAGCAGCCGGTCTACATCGGCGGACCGGTGCAGCTCGAGCAGGGATTCGTGCTGCACACCGGCGGCGGCAGCGGCTGGCAGAACAGCGTCGAAATCGCCTCGGGTATTCACCTGACCAGCTCGCTCGACATCCTGCAGGCGATTGCCGACGGCCGCGGCCCCGACGATTACCTCGTCATTCTCGGCTTCTCCGGCTGGGCCTCGGGTCAACTCGAATCCGAATTGCAGCAGAATTCCTGGCTGACCTCGTCGTCCAGCGCCGACCTGCTGTTTCACCAGAAGCCCGAGGACAAGTGGCAGATCGCGCTCGACTCGCTCGGCTTCGACATCAATTCGCTCTCGCCCGTGAGCGGGAATGCCTGAACCGGTCGAAACCGTCATCGGTTTCGATTTCGGCAAACACTGGATCGGCGTCGCGGTCGGGCAAACCCTGACCGGGCAGGCGCGCCCGCTGGCGGCGATTCGCAGTGGCGACTGGCGCAAGATCGAAAAGCTGCTCGGCGAATGGCGCCCGCAACGAATCGTTGTCGGGCTGCCGCTCGATCTCGCCGGCAATCGCCAGGCGATGACCGCGCGCGCCGAGCGTTTCGGTCGCCAGCTCGAAGGCCGCTTCGGCATTCCCAGCGAACTCGTCGACGAGCGCCTGACGACGCGCGAAGCCTGGCAGCTCGCCGTCGAGCGCGAGCAACGCAAATCCAAGCCCGAAATCGACAGCCTCGCGGCGATGCTGATCACCGAATCCTGGCTCCACCAACACGCGCG
>JBPEYE010000426.1:0-2440 GCA_052030825.1 Gammaproteobacteria bacterium
ACAGCGCGGACTCGTCCTGCATCTGCGCGGAGACGTCGTAACAGAAAAGCATCGTGCCGTCGCGCGAACCGTTGCCGTCGGAGGCCGGGAACAGGCAGATCCGCACGTGGGTGACGGCGCCTGCCGTCGACGAGACTTCGATGTCGAAGTGACGGGGTTCGGCGAGCTTCTGCAGGTCGATTCCGGGTGGCATGCGGCGCTCGATTTCGGCGGCCAGTGTCTGCGAGATCGACAGGTCGTCGCTGAAGCGCTGCGCCAGGTCGGTAACCGCGGTGAGCAGGCTTTCATCGGCGAGCCGGCAGGTTCCGGCCTGGTCGACATGCAGCGCCATCGCCGGGATCGACTGCATGATCTGGCCGAGAATGAAGGTATCGGGTTGACTGCTCCCCACCGGCTTGCACCAGGTTCCCGCTGGACATCTGATTATAGTCAACCGCGGGCGCGATGCACGGCGGCTGAAATCGCGGTTTCGTCGCGACGCGGAATGGAGTAGTTTAGCGGCATTGTCCGCGCCGGAGTCACGCCATGCTGCTGAAGGACATCAAAACCTGGGTCACGGTGCCGCCGAGCGGCATCGGCGGTGCGTTCTGGGTCATCGTCAAGATCACGACCGACGACGGCATCGATGGCATCGGCGAGTGCTACGGCATCCCGGTTTCGGGCGATATCGCCTGCCGGATGGTCGAGGATACTTTCGAGCGCTACATCGCCGGCGAGGATCCCCACCACGTCGAGACGCTGTTCCGCCGGGTCTATTCGGCCGGTTTCACCCAGCGACCGGACGTCAGCATGATGGGCGTTTTCAGCGGCATCGAGATCGCGATCTGGGATATTCTCGGCAAGGCGCACGATCAGCCGGTCTACCAGCTGCTCGGCGGGCAGTTCCACGATCGCATCCGCACCTATACCTATCTGTACCCCGAGTCGGTCGACAGCGACGGCAACCCCGACGACGGCGCGCCGGATGTCTATCACGATGGCGACGCGGCCGCCGCGCGGGCGCTCGACTACATCGACATGGGCTTTACCGCGATCAAGCAGGATCCGGCGGGTCCCTACAGCTTCCAGGGCGGGCGCGAACTGTCGCTCGCCGAGCTCGCGCGCTGCGAGGACAACGTGCGCAAGCTGCGCGAAGCGATCGGCGACCGCGCCGACATCCTGTTCGGCACCCACGGGCAAATGACGACGGCGTCGGCGATCCGGCTCGCGCGCCGGCTCGAGCCGTACGATCCGCTGTGGTTCGAGGAACCCTGCCCGCCGGACCAGATGGACGCGATTGGCCGGGTCGCCGCGGCAACGACGATCCCGGTCGCGACCGGCGAGCGGCTGACGACGCGGGTCGAGTTCCACCAGGCGCTTCGCGCCGGCGTGTCGATCCTGCAGCCCGATGTCGGCCGCAGCGGCGGCATCTGGGAGACGAAAAAGATTGCCGCGCTGGCCGAGCTGTTCAACGCGCAGATCGCGCCGCACATCTATTGCGGGCCGATTGCGCACGCGGCGGCCGCGCATGTCGCCTTCAGTTGTCCGAATTTCCTGATACTGGAGACGATCCAGACCGAGTTCCACGACGCCATCCTGCTGCAGCCGCTGCCGTGGGAGGCTGGCTACATGCCGGCACCGGGCGAACCCGGGCTCGGTATTACCCTCAACGAGACGGTCGTCGAGTCGCACCCCTATACCCCCGGGGGCCGGCTGCATCTCGAAATGTGCCAGACCGTCCTCGATTCCAACAACCAGAAAACGATTACCGAACTCGACTGATGCCCGAGCGCCCCCGCAGCCTGAATCTCGCCAACTGGCGGCAGCCGCCCCATGGACGCTGGGCGTTCCATCACGTGCGCGAAATCGTGCCGAGCGAGGCGATACCGCGCGGCGACGCGATTCAGCCGCTCGAGCGCGCGCCGACGGATGCGCTCGATGCAATCGTCACGCCCGGTCCCGATGGCGGTGATTGTTCGCTCGCCGAATGGCTAGAACTCTCCAAAACCGATGCGCTGCTGGTTGCCCACCGCGGCCGCCTGACCCACGAATGGTACGTTGAGCCTGCGATCGAAACGCATCCGCATATTGTGTTCTCGGTCAGCAAATCGATCACCGGGACGCTCGCCGGGGTGCTCGTCGAGCGGGGCCTGCTCGACCCGACCCGCGCGGTCGTCGACTTCATCCCCGAACTCGCCGACTCGGGTTATCGCGACGCATGCGTGCAGCACGTGTTCGACATGGCGGTGTGCATCGATTTCGATGAGGATTACACCGCGACCAAGGGGCCGTTCGTCGACTACCGCACCGCGACCGCATGGCATCCCTGCGCGGTCGAGTCGATCGATCAGAACCTGCATGCCTTCCTGTGCGGACTCGCCCGCGCCGACGGTCAACACGGTGAAGTCTGGCAGTACAAGTCGCCGAACTCGGACCTGCTCGGCTGGCTGCTCGAGCGCGT
>JBPEYE010000427.1:0-6179 GCA_052030825.1 Gammaproteobacteria bacterium
GGCCGCGGCATCGACGGCCGCTATGATCTCGCGCGCAGCTGCGAGCGGTTGCGCGGCGCCGATATCGCCTGCCTGCAGGAAGTCGAACAGTTCTGGCAGCGTAGCGGCGATGTCGACCAGCCGGCCGAGATCGCGCGGCGGCTGCCCGACTATTACACCGTCTACGGCTCGAGCTTCGATGTCGACGCGAGTCGCAAAACCGCCGATGGCCGCGTCGACAATCGGCGTCGCCGGCACGGAAACCTGATTTTATCGCGCTGGCCGATTCTGAGTTCGCGCAGCTTAGACCTGCCGAAACGGCATTACCCCGACAAGTTCAACATGCACATGACCTGTCTCGAGGCGGTTATTTCGATCGAGCCGCGTACGGTCGGACCGCGCGCGCTGCGCGTCTACAGCTATCACGCCGGTTATCTCGAGTCTGCCGAACGCCAGGCCCAGGTTGCCGACTTCGCCGCGCGCTTCGTCCGCGCACCGGACGAGGGCGGCGCCTGGTCGGGCAAGGCCGATATCGATGGCTCCGACTGGGGGCACGGCGAGCTCGCGCCGCCGATGCCGGCGAGCGCAATCGTCTGCGGCGATTTCAATTGCAATCCGCAATCTCCCGAATTCGGGTTGCTGCTCGAGCTCACGGGGCTCGTCGATTGCTGGTCGGTGGTCGCCGCGGACGAAGCCAATTCGCCGACCTTGCACAACGAGGGCGGTGAGGACGTGCGCGTGTGGGGCAAAATCGACCACATCCTGGTAACGCCGGATCTCGCCGGCGCAATCGAAACGGTCTCGATCGATCACGATTGCCTGGCTTCCGACCACAAACCGATCGAGCTCGTGCTCGATCTCGACTGACGATTCCGCGCCGATCGCCCGGATCCGTATCGCAGGCGCCAGCGGGCGGTAAAGCCGTGAATTCGTGGTATCGTTCGAGTTCCGATCCAGGGCGTTGCAGGCGATGACACCCGACACCGGCTTTCGCATTCGCCGGCTGACCGATGCCGGATTCGGTATCCGGCTCGAATTCGACCGCGCCGATCTCGACGCGATCATCGCGACCTGCGCGAATCAAATCGCTCCGATTCTCGATGCCTTCTACGAAGCCCACGGTCTGATGCTGATAGCGGGGCTCGGCGACATCCGCGATCGGCCCGCGGCGCTGGTCGAACTCAGTCGCCTGTTCGGCCCCGAAGTCGAGAATTATCGCCGGACGCTGACCAGCCCGCGGTTTTTCCACGAAACGACCGACGAGATCCTGGTGCTGTCGAACCGGCCACCGTGCAACCATCCGCCGCCGCCGCGGCGCGGTCGCGACGGCGGCGAATTGCGCGTTCAGTTTCCGCAGCAGATCAACTGGCACACCGACCAGAGCTATCGCCGGCCGCCGCCGGACCTGTCGCTGCTGCTCGCGCTCGAGGTGCCGCCCCGCGACCAGGGGCAGACGCTGTATGCGGATTGCACCGCGGCTTACGCGGCGCTCGATGCCGCGACCCGGGCGCGAATCGCCGGTCTCGAGGGCATCCATGCGCCGGGCTGGGTCGGTCGCTCGCGCACCGCGGTCGAGTCCGGCGAGACCCCGCTCGAGTTGCTGCCGCACCAGTTGCCGCAGCGCCACCCGCTGGTGCGGCGACATCCGGTCAGCGGCGAACCGGCGCTGTACATTTGCGAGGAAAAGCAGATGGACTACGTCGACGGACCGATCGCCGGGCTCGAGCCGGGCCCGGACGGCGAGGGCGCGCAGCTGATCCGCCGACTGCTCGCACACGCGACCCGGCCCGAGTTCGTCTACGTGCACGCGTGGCAGCCGGGCGACCTGCTGATCGGCGATAACCGTAACCTGCTGCACTGCGCGACCTGGTACGACGCCGCGCGTTACGACCGACTGATGTGGCGCACGACGGTCATCGGCAATCCCGGCGCCGAGTACGCCGGCGAAGCCAGATCCTGGGTTCCGCCCGCCGGCGTCGACCCCATGACCGGCATGGAGCACGCCTGACGGGCACGGCCGCGTCGCTCGCGATCAGTAGCCGACCGCGACGCCGATGATGAACAACACCGCGTATTCTTGCTTGGCGCAGCCCGCGACATCGGGCATTCGGCGCTCGGGGTCCATCGGGAAAACGGATTGCGGCGCGCTGCTCGGCGAGCAGCTGCCCGAGCCGGAGACGGGGGTGTATCTCGCCGACCGGCAGCCGAGGTGAGTTACGTCGTGCAGGGTCGTACCGTTGGCGAGTTCCCAACGCTGGTTGCCGGATTCGTCCGGCGGATGCACGGTCAGGATGCTGGACATCCGGCGGTTTCCGGTGACGACGTATTGCCCCGGCGAAAGCGGAAAGTCCGGTTGCTCCATGATCAGTCCGTTTTCCTCCAGCCACCAGTCGTCGCGGTCGAATTTCCAGCGCGCCGGCGCTTTCCCGCCGGCGGCGACGAGCGAGTCGAAATGTTTCAGCCGAACGCCGCGCGGGCCCGGATCGAGGTGCCACCAGCCCCAGGTTTCGGCGCCGTCGCCGGAGGTTGCATCCGGCGCGCCGAGCGCGGCGATGAACTGGGTGGGTATGCGCTTGAACGTCGTGCCGTAACCGCCAGCGGCTTGCGCGGTCGAAGCAAGCAGGCCGAGTAGCAAGGCGAGCATCATCGCGAACAGCCGGCAATTCGCCGTGCCCATCGGGTCGAGAATCGGTATTTTGATGTAAGCGTCCTGATTCATGATGATTTCCGGAACTTTTTCATTGGCGGGTCGGGAACGGTCGCGACGTCACAAATGCGCGCGGATCCGTTCCGCGAGCTGGCCGATCTTGTCCATGTCGCCGGGCACGAGGCCCCAGTTCAGCTTCAGTGCGTCGCCATTCTTGCGTGGCAGCACGTGCATGTGAAAGTGGAACACCGATTGCGCCGCGGCCGGGCCGTTGCACTGCAACAGGTTCAGACCGTCGGGTTCGAGCGTCTTCTGCACCGCCGCGGCGACCTTCTTCGCGGTCAGCACGGTTGCGGTAATCGCGGCCTCGGACACCGCGTGTACGTCCGCGGAGTGCTCGGTCGGGATCACCAGCGCGTGGCCGTCGTTGGCCGGGTTGATATCCATGAACGCGAGCGTTGCGTCGTCCTCGTAGAGCTTGAAGCACGGAATTTCGCCGGCGAGAATTTTGCAGAAAATGCAATCGGGGTGGGCAGCCATGTTCGTCCTCCGGGTTGCGCGGTGCGCAGGCGATCGAGTATACGGCGATTCCGGTCGGCCGACAAAATCGACAGACGCCTCAATTCGCGGCGCGACCGGCGCACGAAACCGGTATCATTCGCCGGATCGCAAACGAGGTTCGACGAAGGTGAGCGACGACAACGAGATCATGGCAACGCTCGAGGCGGCGCTGGCCCGTGCCGGCGAAATCTGCCGGCGCTACTTTCGCCGGCCGGTCGCGATCGATACCAAGCCGGATGCGACGCCGGTGACGCTTGCCGATCGCGAAGCCGAAGTCGCGATTCGCGACCTGATCGGCGCGCGTTTTCCCGATCACGCGATCTATGGCGAAGAGCAGGGGCGCAGTGCCGGCAGCGGCGGTACCTGGGTTATCGACCCGATCGACGGTACCCAGAGTTTCATTCTCGGTAACCCGCTGTTCGGCTGCCTCGTCGGCTTCGTCCGCGCCGGCGTCGTCGAAGCCGGCGGGCTGGCGATGCCGGCGCTCGGCGAAACCTGGCTCGCGGCGCCGGGCCTGCCGACGCGTTGCAACGGCAAGCCCGTCGGCGTCAGCGATCGCAGCGCGCTTGCCGACGCATCGCTGCTGTCCACGTCGCCGGAAATGTTCGATACCGCCGAGCGCGCGGCCTATGACGCGGTTGCGGCCCGGGTGCGTTACCGGCGGTTCGGCGGCGACTGTTACAACTATGCGATGCTCGCCGGCGGCTGGAGCGATCTGGTCATCGAGACCGCCCTCAAGCCCTTCGATATCCTGCCGCTGGTGCCGATCATCGAGCAGGCCGGCGGCGTCGTCAGCGACTGGAGCGGGCGTCCGCTCGGACTCGATTCGGGGCCGCGGGTGATCGCCGCGGCGACGCCGGCGCTGCACGCCGAGGCGCTGGCGATTCTGGCGCGGGAAGCGTGACCGACGCCGCGAACATCGAGCGCGGCGAGCTTGCCGCAACCGCCGCGCCCGCCGAACCGGGCGAGCGGCGCCTGCGCTTCATTCCGTTTCGACGCCGGGATGTCGTCGAGATGTGCGTGCGCGACGGCCGCCTCGGCCAGGATGTCGACGCGTTTCGGCAGCTCGCGCGCATGCTCGAGCAGGTCTTCCACTACGAGTTTCACCGCGTCGTCGAAGCGCTCAAATGCGCCTACGCCGGGGTCGATCCGGACGCCGATACCCGCCAACCGGATTTCGAGGCCAGCGACGATGGCCCGCCGTTCGTCGAATTGCTCGATGGCTTGCTGGAGAAAGCCAATTACGAACGGATCTCCGAGGCCGAGCTCAACCAGGCGTTGACCGAATCGTCGCTGTTCAAGATCCGCCTGCAGGTCGATTTCGATGACTTCGCCGAGGTGTCGCTGTTCGCCCGCGGCGAGTCGCGCAGGACCGAAACGCTGAAAACCTGGTTCGGCCTGCGCCGCCGCGAAATCGAGTTCACCAATTACGAGCGGGTCGTTGTCTACCTGCGAATGCGCGACGATTTCGTCCGCGACAAGAACGATTTCGCGACCTGTCGCGCCGGTGCGACGCTGCTGAAACTGTTTCGCAACGTGCCGCGGGCCGATCTCGAGATGCTGTTCCCGAATACCCAGGTGCGCATGCGCCTGACCGACAAGCTGCTGATCGGCGTGCCGGCGGTGGTCAGCGGCGGCATCGTCCTGTCGACCAAGCTCGGCGCGTCGCTGATTTTGCTCGGTTCGCTGATCGGGTTCTGGCTCGGGATGCACAACCGGCCGATCGCGCTGGACCAGGCCAGCATGATGGTGCTCGCCGCCGGCGCCGCCGCGCTTGTCGGCTACCTGTGGAAACAGTTCAACAACTTCAAGAATCGCAAGCTGCGCTTCATGCAGGCGTTGTCACAAAACCTGTACTTCAAGAACCTCGACAACAATGCCGGCGTGTTTCACCGCATCGTCGACGATGCCGAGGAAGAAGAAACCAAGGAAGCCGTGCTGGCCTATTACTTCCTGCTGCAAAGCCCGCGGCCGCTGGCGCGGGCCGACCTCGATGCGGCGGTCGAAGCCTGGTTCGAATCGCGCTGGCAGACACCGATCGATTTCGAAATCGACGACGCGCTCGCCAAGCTCGTGTCGCTCGGTCTCGTCGAGACGGCCGACGACGAACTGCGCGCGGTGCCGCTGGACGAAGCTATCCGTCGGCTCGACCGGCGCTGGGACGACTACTTCGTGCCCGACGCCTGAGCCGGCTGGCCGGCACCGATTTTGGATGCGTCGTCGATTTCTATAGAATCGGCGTTCCAGAACGTGTTCCCAACGAGCGGCCGGCGTGGCCGACAGAACAAGCAAACAAGTCGAGGGAGAAACCGATGAAGAGACGTCAATTTTTGCAGGCCACCGCCGCCGGCGCCGCAACCCTGCCACTCGCGGCGCCCGCGATCGCGCAGGGCAAGCTGCGCTGGAAGATGGTCACCGCGTGGCCTAAAAATCTGCCCGGACCCGGGGTGGCCGCGCAAATGCTCGCCGATCGCATCACCGCGCTGTCGGGCGGCCGCATCGAAGTCAAGCTGTTCGCCGCCGGTGAACTGGTGCCCGGGCGCGGTGTTTTCGACGCGGTCTCGGAAGGTACCGCCGAGCTCTACCACGCGGTGCCGGCTTACTGGGGCTCGAAATCGAAAGGGATTTTGTTGTTCGGCTCGCAGCCGTTCGGCCTGCGCGCCGACGAGCAGGTCGGCTGGCTCACCCATGGCGGCGGCCAGGCGCTATACGACCGGATGTACGCACGCTTCAACCTGAAGCCGTTCCTGTGCGGCAACTCGGGGCCGCAGTGGCAAGGCTGGTTCCGCAAGGAAATCAAGTCGGCCGACGACCTGCGCGGACTGCGCTTTCGCACCACCGGGCTGGCGTCGGAAATGTGCGCCAGGCTCGGCATGTCGGTGCAGGCGATGGGCGGGCGCGCGATGTTCCAGGCGCTGCAATCGGGGGCGCTCGACGCCGGCGAATTCATCGGTCCGTGGACCGACAGCGCGCTCGGCTACTACCAGATCGC
>JBPEYE010000428.1:0-2931 GCA_052030825.1 Gammaproteobacteria bacterium
CGCGCCCGCACGCTGTCCGGCTCGCCGTTTTACCATTTCGGCGGTATTCTCGACCCGACCGCCGGCACTCTCCAGCCGCTGAGTTATGCGCGTGCCCTCGCCGGCGCCGCGCTCGACGCGGGCGCGCGGATCTTCGCAGGCTCGGCCATCGCGTCGCTGACGCGGCGCGGTAATCGCTGGCTGGCGCAAACCGCGCGCGGCGCGGTCGAAACCGAACAGGTCATCCTCGCCACCAATGCCTACGCCGACGCGGGCAGCGCGGGGGTGCGCGAATCGACGCTGCCGGTTTTCATTTTCCAGTGCGCGACCGCGCCGCTGCCGGACGCGATCGCCACGTCGATCATCCCCGCGCGCCACGGCCTGTGGGATACGCAAACCCTGATGACCTCGTCGCGTATCGATGCCAGTGGTCGCCTGGTCATGAGCAGTGCCGGCCGCCTGCAGGGATTCCAGCGCGAGATTCGGCAGGACTGGATGACGCGAGTCCGCGACCGGTTGTATCCGCAGACCCGCGGTATCGACTGGGAATTCGCCTGGAGCGGCCAGGTCGGCGTAACCTCGACCAAGATCCTGCGCGTGCAGTTGCTCGCACCCGGGGTGCTGGCTCCGGCCGGATACAACGGTCGCGGGATCGGCACCGGTACCGTGATGGGCAAACACCTGGCGGCGACGATCGCCAGCGGCAATCGCGACGATTTCCCGTTTCCGATCGAAGCGCTGTACCGTGAGAAATGGACCGGCGTGCGCGCGGCTTATTACAGTTACGGCACGCTTGCGCTACAGTTCGTCGATCGCCGCCAGCCGGCGACCGGGCCGGGCGATTAAACTGACCGCCGGCACTGGAAATCGGCCGCGGTCCCGATAGAATGTGATCACATTGTTCGACGAGTTCACACCATGACGCAGACCCAACGCACCCCGTTCGACTGGCAGGATCCGATGTTTTTCGAGCAGCAGCTCGGCGATGACGAACGCCTGATTCGCGACGCGGCGCGCGAATATTGTCAGGCGCGGCTGCTGCCACGCGTGCGCGACGCGCACCGCGAGGAAACTTTCGATCGCGAGATCATCAACGAATTCGGCGAGCTCGGACTGCTCGGCGCGACGATCCCCGAGAAATACGGCTGTGCCGGCGCGAGCTACACGGCTTACGGCCTCGTCGCGCGCGAAGTCGAGCGCGTCGATTCCGGTTACCGCTCGGCAATGAGCGTGCAATCGTCGCTGGTCATGCACCCGATCTATGCCTACGGCACCGAGGAACAACGACAGAAGTATTTGCCGCGGCTCGCAACCGGCGAACTCGTCGGCTGTTTCGGCCTGACCGAGCCCGACGCCGGCTCGGACCCGGCGAGCATGAAAACGACGGCGACCGCGGTCGACGGCGGTTATCGCCTCAAGGGTGCGAAGATGTGGATCACCAATTCGCCGATCGCCGACGTGATGGTGGTCTGGGCCAAGCTCGATGGCGTGATCCGCGGCTTTATCCTCGAGCGCGGCATGGACGGCCTGTCGACGCCGAAGATCGAAGGCAAGTTTTCGTTGCGCGCATCGGTCACCGGCGAAATCGTCATGCAGGACGTGTTCGTTCCCGACGAGAACCTGCTGCCCGACGTCGAGGGTCTGAAGGGCCCGTTCGGCTGCCTCAACCGCGCGCGTTACGGCATCGCCTGGGGGACGATGGGAGCGGCCGAGTTCTGCTGGCACGCGGCGCGCCAGTATACGCTCGATCGCAGCCAGTTCGGACGCCCGCTGGCGGCGACCCAGCTGGTACAGAAAAAACTCGCCGACATGCAGACCGAGATCACGCTCGGCCTGCAGGGCTGCCTGCGCATGGGGCAGCTGATGGATGCCGGCAGCTGCCCGGTCGAGCTGGTGTCGTTGATGAAACGCAACAATTGCGGCAAGGCGCTCGACATCGCCCGGGTCGCACGCGACATGCACGGCGGCAACGGCGTCGCCGACGAGTTTCACGTCATTCGTCACGTTCTGAACCTCGAGGCGGTCAACACCTACGAGGGCACCCATGACATCCATGCGCTGATCCTCGGCCGGGCGCAAACCGGCATTCAGGCATTCGGCTAGCCACCGCACGAGGCTGCCATTCGATGCCCGGCCCGCTCGACGGTTATCGCGTCCTCGACCTGAGCCGTATTCTCGCCGGGCCCTGGGCGAGCCAGCTGCTGGCGGATCTCGGCGCCGACGTCATCAAGGTCGAGCGCCCCGGCAGCGGTGACGACACGCGCGGCTGGGGACCGCCGTTCATGCCCGACGCGGACGGTGAACCGACCACCGAGGCGGCCTACTTTCACGCCGCCAACCGCGGCAAGCGGTCGATCGCGATCGACATTGCGCACCCCGAGGGCCAGGCGCTGGTTCGCAAACTCGCGCGGGTTAGCGACGTGCTGATCGAAAATTTCAAGGTCGGCGGACTGGCGAAGTACGGTCTCGATTACTCGAATCTCGAATCCATCAATCCGGGGCTGGTGTATTGTTCGATCACCGGCTTCGGTCAGGACGGGCCCTACGCCGCGCGCGCCGGCTACGATTTCATGATCCAGGCGATGGGCGGCATCATGAGCGTGACCGGTGAAATCGACGGCGAACCGATGAAATCGGGCGTCGCGCTGGCCGATATCCTGACCGGGCTGTATGCCGCCAACGCGATCCAGGCGGCACTGCTGCATCGCGAACGGGGCGGCCCGGGGCAATACATCGACATGGCGCTCCTCGACGTGCAGGTCGCGACCCTTGCCAGCCAGGCCATGAACTACCTGGCGAAGCGCGAAAATCCGCCGCGTTACGGCAACGCGCATCCGAATATCGTGCCCTACCAGGCATTCCGGACCCGCGACGGCTACATCATTCTCGCGGTCGGTAACGATGCCCAGTTCCGACGTTTCTGCGAACTCGCAGGAAAGCCCGAGCTGGCCG
>JBPEYE010000429.1:0-3750 GCA_052030825.1 Gammaproteobacteria bacterium
GCCGGATTTCGTCAGGGGTCGTTTCTGCCGCGCTCAATTGATCGAAAAAATCATTGAAATCAATTGGTTGCATCTTCAGGCCGGTATCCCGAAGCGCGTCTTCAGCGGGCCGCCCCGGCGACGTCGGAAGCTCTGCTCCGATCGCCGGAGTCGCCTCCAGATCCACCGTCAGGCCGCGAATATCGGCGAAAAAAATATCCATACGCTTGTCTCGTCGGTGCCCGAACCGACATGCCGGCCGGGCCATCGACAGTCACGATGCATCTTGCGTGCCAGCATCGACCCCGCCCTAGGGTTTGCGGTGCTTGCGCTGGGTGAATTCGTCCAGCGCCTTTTGCTCGCGGCGCGACTGCTCGTAGTCTTCCTGTCGCTGCAGGCGATCGACGGCCTTGTGGATTGCTTTCGAGTCCGCCCGCGTCGCGAACCACGAGCGACGTTTGCTGGCGAGGTCGCGCTCGCGCTCGCGCACCACGTCGCGCTGGCATTCGATGGCTTGCTCGAGCTGGCGCAGGAAACGATTGAATTCCTGCAGTTCGACCGGGGTGTAGACGGTCGTCTGCCCCTGGCATTTCTCGAGGTATTCGAGCCGGTAAGCCTCGAGCTGGGCGAGCCGCGCGCGCTCGCTTTCGAGCTGGCCCTGGCTGGCGGCGAACTCGCGCAGCGCGCGCTGTTCCTTGTCGTCGCTGTGACGCAACACCGGCTGCAATCGTTCCGCGCGGGTCATGCCGGAGCCTCGTCACTCATTTCCGGCGCCGCGTCGACGGTCTCGCTGCCGGCTTCGGCGAGCAGCGCGTCGAGCGCGACGAGACTGGCGTCGAAACCGAACGACTGTTCCATGTCCTGGGCGATGAAGTCGATCAGGCGCGGTTGCATCCGGATCGCCTCGTCGATCGCCGGGTCCGAACCGCGCTGGTAGGCGCCCACGCTGATCAGGTCACGGTTGTGCTGGAATAAACCATAGATACGCTTGAACTGTTGAATCATGCGCAGGTGCTCCGAGCGCGTGATTTGCGGTGCGAGGCGGCTGATCGACGTCTCGATATCGATTGCCGGGTAGAGCCCGGTATCGGCCATCTGGCGCGACAGCACGATGTGCCCGTCGAGGATCGCGCGCGCGGCGTCGGCAATCGGATCGTTGTGGTCGTCGCCTTCGACGAGTACGGTGTAAAACGCGGTAATCGAACCGGCATTGCGCGCGCCGTTGCCGGCCCGTTCGACCAGCTGCGGCAGCCGCGCAAACACCGACGGCGGGTAACCCTTGGTCGCCGGCGGCTCACCGATCGCCAGCGCGATTTCGCGCTGCGCCTGGGCGAAACGGGTCAGCGAGTCCATCAGCAGCAGCACATTCTTGCCCTGGTCGCGAAAGTACTCGGCGATGCTGGTCGCCTGCATCGCGCCGTGAATCCGCGATAACGGCGACGCGTCGGCCGGCGCGGCAACGACCACGGCCTTGCGCAGGCCCTGCGGTCCCAGAATATCCTGGACGAATTCCTTGACCTCGCGACCGCGCTCGCCGATCAGGCCGACGACGACGATGTCGGCCGCGGTATAGCGGGTCATCATGCCGAGCAGAATCGACTTGCCGACGCCGCTGCCGGCGAACAGGCCCATGCGCTGACCGCGGCCGATCGGGCACAGCGCGTTGATCGCGCGGACGCCGACGTCGAGTACCTCGCGAATCGGCGTGCGCGCGAGCGGGTTGATTTCCTTGCCGGCGAGCGCGACCTTTTGCCGCGCCCGCAACGGTCCCCGATCGTCGAGCGGCCGGCCGCGGCCGTCGATGACGCGGCCCAGCAGCTCGGGGCCAACCAGCGCATCCGAGCCGTGGTGCGTCGGGATCACGCGCGCATTCGGCGTCAGGCCGCGCACCTCGGAGGTCGGCATCAGGTAGAGCCGGTCGCCGGCGAAGCCGACGACCTCGGTTTCGACGCGCTCGCCGTCGGCATTGATCACGTCGCAGCGGGCGCCGATCGGCGCCTGGCAGCCGACCGCCTCGAGGGTCAACCCGACCATTCGCGTCAGCACGCCCTCGACCACCGGACGCGCGTGACGCTTGGCCTCGCTGCCGACGCGCGCGAGCGCGGTCATCCAGTCGAGGCACGCCTGCTCGATCAGCGGATCGCTCATTCGTCCTGCTCCCGCTCGCCGCCGAGCACCGAGGCCGCGAGTGCCGACAGGCGGTTCTCGAGGGTCGCGTTGATCGCCGACGGCGGCGCCTGAATTTCACAGCCACCGCGGGTGATCATCGGGTCCTCGACCAGTTTCCAGCTGCGTTCGTCGTCGTGCTCGTCGAGCGCCAGCGCGTTGCGTACGAGCTCGGCGTCTTCCGGGTGCAGTACGATCGAGATATTGCGCGTGTTGCCCGGCAGCAGCTTCACCGAGTCGCGAATCAGACCGACGATCTCGCCCGGTTCGACCTTGAGTTCGCGACGCACGAGCTGTTGTGCCAGCGTCACCGCGAGCTGGGTCAGCTGGTGCTCGATGTCTTCGTTGACCTGCTTCAGCGGGTGTTCGAGGAAATCGATCAGGTCGAGCAGGCGACGCCTGAGCGCCGCGGCTTCCTCGTCGGCGCGGCGCAGGCCTTCCTGGTAACCCTCGGCCTCGGCCTCGCGGCGCCACTGGTCGATGTCCTTGACCGTCGGCATCGACCCATCGCTTGCTTCGCGAATGCGGACGACCCGGCTGGGGTCGGCCTGCATCGTCGGTGCGCGCCATTTCTCGACGTCTTCGCTGGTCATCGCCTCCGCTCCGGATTTCGCCTGCAGGCCGGCATCGCGCCGGGCCTAGACCATCGCCTCGCCGCCGCCGCCGAGCATGATCTCGCCGGATTCCTCGAGCTTGCGCGCGGTTGCGAGAATTTCCTTTTGTGCCGCCTCGACCTCGCTGAGCTTGACCGGGCCCTTGGCCTCCATGTCTTCGACCAGCATGTCGGCGGCGCGCGAGGACATGTTCTTGAGGAATTTCTGCCGCAGTTCCTCGTCGACCCCCTTGAGCGCGAGCGCGAGCAGGTCGGTCGAGACTTCGCGCATCATCGTCTGGATACCGCGATCGTCGACGTCGCGCAGGTTTTCGAAGACGAACATCTTGTCTTCGATCCGGTCGGCGAGTTCCTCGTTCTCGCCGCGCACCTGCTCCATCAGCTGGTTGCCGACCGCACTGTCGAGGAAGTTCAGAATGTTGGCCGCGCTGCGTTCGCCGCCGACCATCGACGATTTGACGTTCTCGTTATCGATGAAGTATTTCTCCATGATCGTATCGAGTTCCTTGATCGCGGCCGGTTGCACGCCGTCGAGCGTCGCGATGCGCATGAGAATTCCGGGGCGCGTGGCTTCCGGCAGGTGCTCGAGCACCGCGGCGGCGTTTTCCGGTTCGAGGTAAGACAACACGATCGCAATGATCTGCGGATGCTCGAGCCGGATGATCTCGGCGATCGCGCGCGGGTCCATCCACTTGAGGGTCTCGAGGCCGTTGCTGCCGCTGCCGAGCAGGATTCGGTCGATGACACCGCCGGCCTTCTCACCGAGCGCCTTTTCGAGCATGCCGCGGATGTAGGTGTCGTTGCCGATGCCGAGCGCCGTCTGCTCCTCGAGCAGGTCGAAGAAATTGTCGATCACGCGCTCGACCATCGGCCGCGACACGTCTTTCATCGTCGCCATCGTCGAGCCGACGAGCTGCACTTCCTTGGGATGCAGGAATCGCAGGACCTCGGCGGCGACCTCCTGCCCCAGCGTCATCAGCAGCACGCCGGCC
>JBPEYE010000043.1:0-1542 GCA_052030825.1 Gammaproteobacteria bacterium
AGCAGGCTGCGGCCCCGCGGGCCGCGCGAATCGTGCGACCGGTTGGCGTAGGCCTGGCTCAGTCGATCGAGCGCGATCGCGAGCAGCGTGATCGCGACGCCAGCCTCGATGCCCTCGCCGATCTTGAGCCGGCGCAGCGCCGACAGCACGTCGAAGCCGAGACCGCCGGCGCCGATCATCGACGCGATGATGACCATGTTCAGCGACAGCATGATGACCTGGTTGACGCCGACCATCAGCGAGCGCTTGGCCGACGGCAGCTTGACCTTCCACAGGATTTGCAGTCGCGAGCAGCCGGCCATGACGCCGGCCTCGATGACCTCGGTGCCGACCTGGTCGAGCGCCAGCAGCGTGACCCGCACCATCGGCGGCATCGCGTAGATGATCGTCGCGATCATCGCCGACACCGGGCTGAAACCGAACAGCAGCAACACCGGCACGAGGTAGGCAAACACCGGCACCGTCTGCATCAGGTCGAGAATCGGCGTCAGCACCATCCGGAACGCCGGCGAACGGTGCGCGAGAATGCCGAGCAGCATGCCGCCGGTGACCCCGATCGGCACCGCGATGACGATCGAGCTGAGCGTCACCATCGCGCTGTCCCACTGGCCGAAGACGACCAGGTAAGCGAAGCAGCCGCCGGCGAGCGCGGCCAGCTTCCAGTCGCGCGCGTAGTGCCCGAGCAGGATCACGCCGGCGAGCAGCGCGACCCAGGACACCCGCGGGAAAACCTGCACGGCGTCACTGCCCTGCCCCTGCATGAAACCGGTCGACAGCAGGCTGCGCGCAAGCACGTAGGGTTGCTCCACCAGCCACGCGAACCAGCGGGTGAAATCCTTGAACGTGAACAGGCCGAAATCGAGATCGTTGATCAGCCATTTCATGAACGCGCTGATCCATGCCGCCAGCGGCAGCTGTAAATCGCGCGGGTACTTGAACGCCCAGGGCCACCATTCGCGCGCGACCATCAGCACAATCGTCGCGCCGATCAGGCCGAGCCACAACAGCAGCCAGCGATTCGGCTGCAGGCTCGCCGGTTTGCCGACGGCGATGGCGACGTTGCTCACGACGGTTTAGCGGGCGGGCACGACGATGCGGCGGCCGCGGGTCCACGGCCGCCGCGCATCGTAAGGTTTACTTGATCCAGGCCTTCCAGGTGGACTCGTTGTCACGCATCCACTTGGCGACGACTTCGTCGACCGATTTCCCTTCGAGATCGACCTCGACGATCATCTGGCTCATCTGCTTGTTGTCGATCTTAAAGTTGCGCACGGCCTTGTAGGCGCCCGGCCATTTTTTCTCGCCATCCTTCCAGCCGACCTTCTTGATCCAGCCAAACGGCTTGCCGCAGTCGTAAGCCATTTTCTTGTTCATCCCCCAGCTCGGGTCCTCGTAACAGGCGTCGGTGTATTCGGGGAACTCGACCCACTCGCCATCGTACTTGGCCACTGCCCAGTGCGGCGCGTAAACCCACAGCAGGATCGGCGCCTTGCGCTGGATCGCCGATTCGAGCTCGGAGAACAGCGCCGCGTCGGTGCCGGC
>JBPEYE010000430.1:0-4635 GCA_052030825.1 Gammaproteobacteria bacterium
TTTTTGACTATATTTTGACCAGTCACGAAATCTCGTCGATCCACGCCATCTGGATCGCTTCGAGGATCTTTTCGTTCGACCGATTGGGGTCGTCATCGAAGCCTTCGAGCTCGCAAACCCAGCGGTGCAGATCGGTAAATCGGATGTACTGCGGATCGACGTCGGTATGGGTTTCGGAGAGTTCGATCGCGATGTCCAGGGTATCGGTCCACTTCAGGCTCATGGCGTGCCTCCTAATGGTTTTCGGACACCATATTGATGGTGTACTTGGGAATTTCGATGGTCAAGTCCTCGTCGGCGACGATCGCCTGGCAACTCAGCCGTGATTCCATGTCGAGCCCCCAGGCCTTGTCGAGCATGTCGTCCTCGTCTTCGCTCGACTCCTCGAGCGAATCGAAACCCTCGCGCACGTGTACGTGGCAGGTCGTGCAGGCGCAGGATTTTTCACAGGCGTGCTCGATCTCGATGCCATTTTTCAGCATCGCGTCGCACAGGCTGATGCCGGAATCGGCCTCGATTACCGCCCCTTCGGGGCAAATTTCAGCATGCGGCAAAACGGTTATCCGCGGCATCAGATCTCGACCTCGTCGATGTTCCGGCCCGCGAGCATCCGGCGCACGCTGGCGTCCATGCGCCGTGCGACGAAGTCCTCGCTGGCGTGTTCGACCGCCTCGATCAGGTGCTTGATCCGGTCGGCGTCGGCCGCGTCGAGCGCGCCGGCGAGACGCGCCCGATGCGCATCGATCGCCTGCCGCTCGGCTTCGCTCAGCAGGGCTTCGCCGTCTTGCGCGAGCGCCGCGTCGAGCGCCTCGATGACGCGTTGCGCCTCGACCTGCTGTTCCTTGAGCATGCGCTGCTCGATGTCTTCGCGCGCGTGCGCCATCGAGGCGCGCAACATTTCCTCGATCTCGGCGTCGGTCAGGCCGTAGGACGGCTTGACCACGATGTCGGCGGCAACGCCGCTCTGGGTCTCCTCGGCATTGACCGACAGAAGACCATCGGCATCGACCTGGTAAGTCACGCGAATGCGCGCGGCGCCCGCCGCCATCGGTGGGAAACCGCGTAATTCGAATCGCGCCAGCGAGCGACAATCGCTGACCAGCTCACGTTCACCCTGGACGACGTGTATCGACATCGCGGTCTGGCCGTCCTTGAAGGTCGTGAACTCCTGCGCCCGCGCGACCGGGATCGCGGTATTGCGCTGGATGATCTTTTCCGCCAGTCCCCCCATGGTTTCGATGCCCAGTGACAGCGGCAGCACGTCGAGCAGGAGCATGTCGGCGTCGGGCTTGTTACCGGCGAGTACGTCCGCCTGTAGCGCCGCGCCGAGCGCGACCACCTGGTCGGGATCGAGGTCGCACATCGGATCGCGGCCGAAGAACTCGCCGACCATCCGCAGCACCAGCGGTACCCGCGTCGAACCGCCGACCATGACGACCTCGCCGATTGCTTCGCGCTCGAGGCCGGCGTCGTGAAGCGCGCGACGACAGGCGCCGAGCGTGCGCTTGACCAGTGGCCGAATCAACGCCTCGAACTGCGTCCGCTCGATCTCGCCGTACCAGCGTCCGCCGTCGAGTTCGAAATCGATCTCGGCACGATCGTTCGTCGTCAGGGTTTCCTTGGCGCGTCGCGCGGCGGTCAGAATCCGGCGCGACAGGCGCGCATCGATCGTGTCGAGGCCGGCCTGTTCGATGATCCACTCGCCGAGCGCGTGATCCATGTCGTCACCGCCGAGCGCCGAGTCGCCACCGGTTGCGAGCACCTCGAAGACCCCCTGGTTGAGGCGCAGGATCGATATGTCGAAAGTGCCGCCGCCGAGGTCGTAGACCGCGATCAGGCCGCCGTCAGCTTCCTCGAGGCCGTAGGCGATCGCCGCCGCGGTCGGCTCGTTAAGCAACCGAAACAGGTTCAGCCCGGCAAGCCGCGCGGCGTCTCGCGTTGCCTGTCGCTGGGCGTCGTCGAAATAAGCCGGCACCGTAATGACGACGCCATCGAGGTCGCCGCCGAGTGCCTCGCGCGCGCGTGCGGCGAGCGTCTCGAGGATACGGCTCGAGATCTCGACCGCGCTGAAGTCGCCGCTGCGGGTACGAATCCGCGGCACGCTGCTGTCGTCGCTGCGGACGAATTCGTAAGGCAATACGTTGCCGAGCTGGCCGACATCGTCGACGCCGCGTCCCATCAGGCGTTTGACCGACGAGATCGCGTTGAGCGGGTCACCGAGTTGCAGTGCCTGTGCCGGGTAGCCGACGGTCACGCCGGATTCGCCGAAATGCACGACCGACGGCAGCAGGTAGCGTCCCTGTTCATCGGGCAGACAACGTGCTTCGCCGCTGCGCACCGATGCGACCAGCGAGTTGGTCGTACCGAGATCGATGCCGGCGGCCAGCCGTCGCTGGTGCGGCGCCCTCGACTGCCCCGGCTCTGAGATCTGCAGCAGTGCCATCAGCTGTCCTCGAGCTCGAAACGGAGTTCCGCGAGCTGCTGTTGCAGGCGCTGGATGAATTGCATCTTGTGGCTGACCGCCGCGGCCGCGTCGAATTCGCGCGCATCAAAATGCGCGACGAAGGCTTGCTCGAGTTCGCCGGCACGTTGCGTCAGCGTGGCGCCGATGGCTTCGCAGCGGGCAAGACCGTCAGCGGCTCCACGGCAGCGTTCGAGCGCTTCGCGCAGCTCGAGCTGTTCCATCAGGAAGGCGCTGTCCGAGGTCGTGGCGGCCTCGTCGGGAAGCGTCGCCCCTGCGAGCTCGAGCAAATAGCGCGAGCGCCGAACCGGGTCACGCAGCGTATCGAAAGCCTGGTTGACCCACGCCGCGGTTTGCACCGAGAGACGCTTCTCGCGACCGCTGGCATTGGCGAAACGATCGGGATGACAGCTGGCCTGCAGTCGCCGCTGGGTTGCCTGCAGCGTCTGCGTATCGATATCGAACGTCGGTTCGATTCCGAAAAGTTCGAAATAGTTTTGCCTGAAATCGGGGGACTGCATCAAGGGGCGTCGAGTCAGACGGTAAAACTCTCGCCGCAGCCGCAGGCATTCTTGGCATTCGGGTTCTTGAACTGGAAACCCTCTTGCAGGCCGACCTTGGCGAAGTCGACCTCGGTTCCGTCGAGGTACACGAGGCTCTTTTTATCGACCACGACCTTGATGCCTTTCGACTCGAAAACCTCGTCGTCTTGCTGCAATTCGTCGACGAATTCCATGACATAGGCAAGCCCCGAGCAGCCGGTCGTCTTGACGCCGAGCCGCAAGCCGATGCCCTTGCCCCGACTGTCGAGGAAATGTCGCACCCGCGAAGCGGCGATGTCGCTCAGATGAATTGCCATTCGAATCGTCTCAATCCTGTATTTGTTCGGCCTCGGTCATCAGACTTAATGCTCGCGCGCCTCGATTTCAAGCACCGCCGCAGGTTCATTTCGGCGGGCCCTCGCGGTCGCGCAGCAAGTCGGGCTGGCCCTGGCGCAGGTCGTGCGCCCGCGACAATTCCTGCACTTCCTCGTTGGCCATCATGTCGGCCAGCGAAATTGTCGTCAGGTAGCGCTCGATCTCGGCGCTCAACTCGTCCCAGAGCTGTTCGGTCAGGCACGGCTCGTAGCCCGGTCCGTCCTTGTCGCCGCGGCCGTTGATGTTGACCTCTTCGTCGACCGCGTTGATCACGTCGGCGATACAGACCTTTTCAGGCGTCGCGCCGAGACTGTAACCGCCGCCGGGTCCGCGCGTGCTGACGACCAGCTTGTTGCGCCGCATTTTCGCGAACAGCTGCTCGAGATAGGACAGCGAAATACCCTGCCGCACCGAGATGTCGGCGAGCGATACCGGGCCCTGTTGCGAATGCATGACAAGGTCGAGCAGTGACGTCACTGCGTAGCGGCTTTTGGTGGATAATCGCATTGTCCGTTGCCGAGCGTGGAACGGCGCCAGTATACAATCCTGACTAAAATGGTCAACTATTATCCCGGGGCAGTTCGATGACGATGCGCGTGCCCTCGCCGGGCGCGCTTTCGATTGTCAACTTCCCGTTATGGGCGTCGACGATCAGCCGGCACAGGTAGAGCCCGAGCCCGTAGCCTCCGGTATCGCGCCCGCGCGCGCCGTCGGGCCGGTAAAACGCCTCGGTCAGCCGCGGCAACGCCTGCGCCTCGATGCCGATACCGTGGTCGCGCACGCTGATCGTAACGCTTTCGGGCGCACTTTGAAGCTCGATTTCGATCAGGCTGTCATCGTCTCGCGCATAGCGGCAGGCATTGTCCAGCAGGTTCTTGAGCAGCAGACCGATCCGCAGCGGATCGACATCGAGTTCGACCGGCGACAGGCGGCGCTTGATCCGGTTGCGGCACGGATGACCGGCGACGACTTCGTCGATCAGGCCGGCAAGCTCGGTGCGGGCGAGCGCCAGCGGCGCGTGGCGCTGGTTGAGCTTTTCCGATTCGAGAATCGCGGCGAGCATGGCTTCGATTTCGCGCAGGTCGGCGATCAATTGATCGCGCAACTCACTCTCGTCGAGCAGCTCGAGATTGACCCGCATACGCGTCATCGGCGAGCGCAATTCGTGGCTGACCGCGAGTAATAGCGCCGACTTGCTTTCGAGCATCGCCGCGATTTGCGCGGCCATGCGGTTGACGCCGGCGGCGAGTGCCGCCA
>JBPEYE010000431.1:0-9514 GCA_052030825.1 Gammaproteobacteria bacterium
GGCAATCGCCGTGAACAGGTTATCGTCGTCGACGACCTGACCGAACTGATCAAGGCGCAGAAGGAATCGGCCTGGAGCGAGATGGCGCGCCGGCTGGCGCACGAAATCAAGAATCCGCTGACGCCGATCCAGTTGTCGGCCGAGCGCCTGCAGCGCAAGCTCAGTGGCGAGGTACCGGCCGAGAAGCAATCCCTGCTCGATCGCTACACGCACACCATCGTGCAGCAGGTCGAGGCGATGAAATCCATGGTCAATGCGTTCACCGAGTACGCGCGTTCGCCCAAGGAAGCGCCGCGCGAGGTGGATCTCAACGCGATGCTCGAGGAAATCGCGGTGCTTTATCATGAACACAACACCGGCGTCGAAATCCGGCTGAAGCTGGATTCGCGACTGCCGACCCTCGAAGCCGATGACGTGCGTCTGCGGCAACTCGCCCATAACCTGATCAAGAACAGCCTCGAAACCCTCGACGGTCACGGCTGGATCGAGTTGAAGACTGCCCGGGTCGAAAACTCGAATCGCCACTGGATCGAGTTCAGCGTCACCGACAGCGGCGAGGGTATCGCGCCCGAGGTCGCGGATAACCTGTTCGATCCCTACGTCACGACCAAGCAGGCGGGCAGCGGCCTGGGCCTCGCGATCGTGCAGAAAATCGTCGACGAGCACGGTGGCTCGGTGCGAGTCGGAAGGTCGCGCCGCGGCGGCGCGCGCTTCAGCGTTCGCCTGCCGCTCGACGCGACCGCGGCGCCGGCTGACGATTCCGAACCGACCGAGGTCACGCCCGACAAGCGGGCCCTGCCATGAACGCTCGCATCCTGGTCGTCGATGACGAACCCGACATCCGTTTCCTGCTCAAGGACATTCTCGAAGACGAGGGCTACCAGGTCGATGTCGCCGAGCACGCCCGCGCCGCCAACGAAATCCGGCGCGCGGTGCAACCCGACCTGGTGCTGCTCGATATCTGGATGCCGGACGTCGACGGCGTAACCCTGCTCAAGGAGTGGAAGTCGGCTGGCAAGGACGATTGCCCGGTGGTGATGATGTCGGGACACGGCACGGTCGAAACCGCGGTCGAGGCGACCCGCTACGGTGCGATCGATTTCGTCGAAAAGCCGTTGTCGATGGCCAAGTTGCTGTCGACGGTCAAGTCGGCGCTGGCCGGCGGCACCGAGCCGGAGCGCCCGGAAAGCCGGCGCAAGCGGGAGCTGCCGGTCGGCAACAGCCGTATCGTGCAGGCGCTCAAGCAGCAGCTTGCCGAACGGCGACAGCGTCCCGGCGCGGTGTTTTTGACCGGCCCGCACGGTAGCGGTCGGCGCGTCTGGGCCGATTTTCTCAGCGCTGACGTCGGCATGCGGGTATACGATTCACATTCGGCATTCGACCGGCTGCTGCCGCTCAACGGCAACGTCTACATCGATGAGGTGACCGATCTCGATCTTGCCGACCAGGTGCGCCTGCTCGACGCGATCGACGCGACCGCCCTCGAGACGCGCGGCCGCTTCATCGTCGCCAGCCGTCGCGATCGCGCCGCGCTCGAGGCCGACGCGCGCATCGACCCGCGGCTGGCGAGCCGCTGGGGCGACGCGATCCGCATTCCGTCGCTCAACGAGCACATCGAAGACATCCCGGAACTGCTCGAATACTACGTTAACTGGTACAGCGACGAAGAAAAGTTACCGTACCGGCACTTCGACGTCGCTGCGCAAAACCTGCTGCGTAACCATCCCTGGAGCGGCGATATCACCCAACTCAAGCAATTCGTCAAGCTGATTCTCGGTAACGGCGATTCCGAGCACATCGAACTCGGCGAAATCGAGCAAACCCTGCGCCTGTTGACCGCGACCGCCGAGGCCGAGGCGGGTCACCGGATGCAGATCACGATCGACCTCGACCTCGAGCTGCGCGAGGCGCGCGAGGCTTTCGAACGCGAGTACCTGTCGCGCCACCTGGCGCTGAGCGGGTATAACATGGCCGAGCTGGCGCGCCGGGTCGGGCAGGAGCGAACCCATTTGTACCGCAAACTCAAAGCACTGGGACTGCAGACCAAAAAACAAAAATAGGCCATGAACATCATCATACTGGGCGCGGGCCAGGTCGGGTCGACGGTGGCGACCGAGCTGGCGAAAGAAGAAAGCAACGAAATCACGGTCATCGACACCAACCCGGATATTCTCTCCGAGTTGCAGGAACGTCTCGACCTGCGCACGATTTGCGGCAGCGGTTCCTACCCGGGGCTGCTCGAAGACGCCGGCGCCGACGACGCCGACATGCTGATTGCGCTGACCAACAGCGACGAAATCAACATGATCGCGTGCCAGGTCGCATCGTCGATCTTTCACACGCCGACCAAGATCGCCCGCATCCGCTCGCCCGAGTACCTGCGCCGCCCGGGCCTGTTCGCCGAGGATTCGATCCCGGTCGACGTCATGATCAGCCCCGAATCGCTGGTCACCGAGTATATCTATCACCTGATCGAGCACCCGAGCGCGCTGCAGGTGCTCGACTTCGCCGAGGGTCGGGTGCAGCTGGTCGCGGTCAAGGCTTACGACGACGGCCTGATGGTCGGGCGCGAACTGAAGACGATGAACGAGCATGTGCCCGGCGTCGACATGCGCGTCGCGGCGATCTTTCGCGACGGCGAATCGATCGAGCCTTCGGCCGAATGCGTAATCCAGTCGGGCGACGAGGTCTTTTTGCTGGCCGCGCGCGAGCATATCCCGACGGTGATCTCGGAGATGCGCCGCCTCGAGAAACCGAACAAGCGCATCATGCTAGCCGGCGGCGGCAACATCGGCGGCCAGCTTGCCGCGCTGATGGAGCACGATTACCAGGTCAAGGTCGTCGAGGCCTTCGCGGCGCGTGCGCGCGAGCTGTCGGCGGTGCTCGACTCGACCATCGTGCTGCTCGGCGACGCCGCCAATCCCGATCTGTTGCTGGAGGAGAATATCGAGAGCATGGACGTGTTTTGCGCGCTGACCAACGACGACGAGGCCAACATATTATCCTCGATGCTGGCCAAGCGCATGGGCGCGAAGAAGGTCATGTCGCTGATCAACCGTCCGGCTTACGTCGATCTCGTCGAGAGCGGGCTCGTCGATATCGCGATCTCGCCGCACCAGGTCACGATCGGCGCGCTGCTCGCACACATCCGGCGCGGTGACGTGGTCGCGGTGCACGCGCTCCGGCGCGGCTCGGCCGAAGCAATCGAGGCGATCGCGCACGGCGACCCGACGTCGTCGAAAGTCGTCGGCCGCGCGATTGAGGAAATCAAGTTGCCGCCCGACACGCGCATCAGCGCGATCGTGCGTGGCGACAAGGTCATCATCGCGCACCACGATACCGTCATCGAATCGGAAGACCACGTGATCCTGTTTCTGACCGACAAGAAGCGCATCACCGAGGTCGAAAAGCTGTTCCAGGTCGGCATTACCTACGTCTAGGGATAACCGCGCCCGCGCATGCAATTACTCGTCATTCAACGCATTCTCGGGCTCCTGATCATCGTCTTCAGTGTGACCCACCTGCCGCCGATCGTGATCGGGCTGATCTACCGCGACGGTGCAATCGCGCCGTTCATCGAGGCTTTCGTGCTGACGTTGATCGTCGGTTTCGCGCTCTACCTGCCGGTGCGCCAGCACAAGCAGGAGTTGCGCCTGCGCGACGGCTTCCTCGTCGTCGTCATGTTCTGGACCGTTCTCGGGGTCGCCGGCGGGTTGCCGATCTACCTGTCGGGGGTCAACGATATCTCGGTCACCGACGCCGTATTCGAGTCGATTTCCGGCATTACGACCACCGGCGCCACCGTGATCGTCGGCCTCGACGGCCTGCCGCACGCGCTGCTGTTCTATCGCCAGGAGCTGCAGTGGCTCGGCGGCATGGGCATCATCGTGCTCGCGGTCGCGGTGCTGCCGATGCTCGGCGTCGGTGGCATGCAGCTGTTCCGCGCCGAGACGCCGGGCCCGGTCAAGGATACCAAGCTGACGCCGCGCATCACCGAGACCGCCAAGGCGCTGTGGTACATCTACCTCGGCCTGACCGTTGCCTGCGCGCTGGCCTACTGGCTTGCCGGCATGTCGCTGTTCGATGCGGTTTCACATTCGTTTTCCACCGTCGCGATTGGCGGATTCTCGACCCACGACGCGAGCATCGGGTATTTCGACAGCACCGCGATCCAGTTTATCGCGGTCGTGTTCATGCTGCTGTCGGGGGTTAATTTCGCGATCCACTTCACCGCGTTCCGCAACCGCTCGATACAACCCTATCGTCGCGATGCCGAGTTCCGCACCTATATCTTCGTCCTGTTTATCGTCAGCGCGATCACGATCGGCTACCTGCAGCTGACGCGCACTTTCGATTCGACCACCGATTCGATTATCGAGGGACTGTTCCAGGTCGTATCGATCGGCACCACCACCGGCTATACCACCGCCGAGTACTACACCTGGCCGGGCTTTTTGCCCGTACTGCTCCTCTACGTGAGTTTCATCGGCGGCTGTTCCGGCTCCACCGGCGGCGGGATCAAGGTGATTCGCATCCTGCTGCTGGTCAAGCAGGGCGTGCGCGAGCTCAAGCGGCTGGTGCATCCCAACGCGCAGATCGCGGTCAAGATCGGCAAGAAGGCGATGTCGGACCGGGTCATCGAAGCGGTCTGGGGCTTCTTCGCGGCCTACTTCGCGATCTCGGCACTGCTGATCCTGCTGCTGCTCGCCACCGGGCTCGACCAGGTGACCGCGTTTTCGGCGGTGGCCGCCTGCCTCAATAACCTCGGTCCGGGTCTCGGCGACGTCGGCAGCAATTTCAAGTCGATCAGCGATACCGCCAAGTGGATTCTGTGCATCGCGATGTTGCTCGGCCGGCTCGAAATCTTTACCCTGCTGGTCCTGTTCACGCCGGCCTTCTGGAGGAAATGAGCGCGTGTCGGCTACCCGCCTTGAAATCGACTGCAGCGCGCTCAGGCCCGAGCGCGATCGGCTCGAGCGCAAGCTGCGCCACGGGGTCGGTCGCGCAATCGCCGATTTCGGCCTGATCGAGAACGGTGACCGGGTCATGGTCTGCCTGTCCGGCGGCGCCGACAGCTATACCCTGCTCGAGCTGTTGCGCGCGCTCAGGCGCGCGGCGCCGATCGATTTCGAGCTGATCGCGGTCAACCTCGATCAGAAACAACCCGGATTTCCCGAGCACGTGCTGCCAAACTATCTCGAGGGGCTCGGCGTCGACTACCGCATCGTCGAGGAAGACACCTACAGCGTCGTCAAACGGGTGATACCCGAAGGCAAGACGACCTGCGGGCTCTGTTCTCGATTGCGGCGCGGCGTGTTGTATAACGTCGCCGCCGAACTCGGCGCGAGCAAGATCGCGCTCGGCCATCACGCCGACGACATCGTCGAGACCGCGTTTCTGAACCTGTTCTACAACGGCCGGCTGAAGACGATGCCGGCCAAGCTCAGGAGCGACGACGGTCGCAACGTCGTGATCCGGCCGCTGGCCTACGTCCGCGAAGCGTTGATCAAACAGTTTGCCGCGCTGCGGAATTTTCCGATCATTCCGTGTGACCTGTGCGGATCGCAGCCCGATCTGAAACGCCAGGCGGTCAAGGCGATGCTGCGGGAATGGGATCGCAGCCATCCCGGGCGCGTCGAAAACATTCTCAACGGCCTGTGCCGGGTGACGCCGTCGCATTTGCTCGATCCGGATTTGTTCGATTTCAGGGATCTGAAGATCGAGCGATAGCGGAATCGCTGGCGACGGCTTGGGGCAGCGCTTGAGATTGCGGCGCCGGCTTCAACCGGTGAGATAGATCGGGATTCGGGGCACGGGTCTGAAACCGGCGGGGTAGAATGCCCAAAAAAGAGCCCGGTCGTCGTGACCAGGCCAATCGATTACCTCGAGGAGAGTAGTTGCCGACCCTGGGCCGGCGCGGCACCGCAATGCTTGCCCGACGCCTGTCGACCCCTTCGGGTGTCGTGCTAGTATACTGCCACGACCGGCGCCGGACCGACACCGCGGCCGCGCTGCGACTCTGTCAGCTTGCAACGATCTTTCTTGTAGGTCTGGTCTTACACCCAGTAGAACGGAGAGCGACGACCGCATGTTATATCCGGCCATCCAGCCCGCCCGAACCTGGCGCTTCCCGGTTTCCGACCTGCACACGCTGTACGTCGAGGAAAGCGGTAACCCGGACGGCGTGCCGGTCGTGTTCCTGCACGGCGGCCCCGGCGGCGCCTGCGAGCCGGGTCACCGGCGATTCTTCAATCCCGAGGCCTACCGGATCATCCTGTTCGATCAGCGCGGCGCCGGTAAGTCGCGGCCGCACGCGAGTCTCGACGCCAACACCACCTGGGACCTCGTCGACGATCTCGAGAAAATTCGCGAAATGCTCGAGATCGAACGCTGGGTCGTCTTCGGCGGCTCGTGGGGTTCGACGCTGGCGCTGGCCTATGCGCAGACGCATCCGGCGCGGGTCCTCGGCCTGATCCTGCGCGGTATTTTTCTCGCCCGCGACGAGGACGTGCGTTGGTTTTTCGGCGGCGAAGCCGCGCGCGTGTTTCCCGAGGCCTGGCAACACTTTCTCGAGCCGATCCCGGTCGACGAGCGCGACGACCTGATCGGCGCCTACTATCGGCGCCTGACCAGCGACAATGAAATCGTGCGCATGGGCGCGGCCAAGGCGTGGTCGATCTGGGAAGGCTCGTCGGTGACGCTGTTGCCCGACCAGAACGTCGTCGACCATTTCAGCGACCCGCATATCGCCTTGTCGATCGCGCGCCTCGAATGTCACTATTTCACCCATCACTGCTTTCTGCGTCCCAACCAGCTGCTCGACGACATCGACAAGATTCAGCACCTGCCCGGGTTCATCGTGCACGGTCGCTACGACATGGTTTGCCCGATCGACCAGGCCCTGCTGCTCCGGCAGCGCTGGGACAACGCCAGGCTCAAGGTCGTCAACGACGCCGGTCACGCGGTCACCGAGCCCGGCATCAGCAACGCGCTGGTCGAGTGCTGTAACGCGATGCTGGATATCGTGTCTTGATCACGCTGTTGCAGCGGGTCAGCGAAGCCCGTGTCGAGGTCGGCGGAGAAATCGTCGGCGCCATCGACGCCGGCCTGCTGGTGCTGGTCGGCGTGCAGGCCGCAGACGACGAGGCAGTCGCGCGAAATTTCGTCGAGCGCTTGTTGAACTACCGGGTATTCGCCGACGCCGACGGCAAGATGAATCTTTCGCTGGTCGACGTGGCCGGCGGTCTGCTGCTGGTCCCGCAATTTACCCTCGCGGCAAACACCCGCAAGGGACGCCGGCCGAGCTTCACCTCGGCCGCGAGCCCGGCACACGGCGAGGCGATCTTCACCCGCTTGCTCGAGTATGCGCACGAGCGTCACGATGCGGTCGCGAGCGGCCGCTTCGGCGCCCACATGCGGGTGCACCTGGTCAACGACGGCCCGGTTACCTTCATCCTCGACTGACGCCCGCCGGCGCCGGATTAAAGTTCGTATTTGCGGACGATGTCGATTATCATCGCAGGCTCGCAAAATCGCACCGACATCGACATGACCGAACGCAAGGCAAGCGTCCAACGCGATACGCTGGAAACGCAAATCAGCGTGACGCTTAATCTCGACGGCAGCGGCCAGGCCCGACTCGAGACCGGCATTCCTTTTCTCGAGCACATGCTCGAGCAGGTCGCGCGCCACGGCGCTTTCGATCTCGAGATCAAGGCCGAGGGCGATTTGCACATCGACGATCATCACAGCGTCGAAGATATCGGCATTACCCTCGGGCAGGCGTTCAAGCAGGCGCTCGGCGACAAGCAGGGTATTTTGCGCTATGGCCACGCCTACGTGCCCCTCGACGAAGCGCTGTCGCGCGTCGTGATCGATTTTTCCGGCCGTCCGGGCATTCACTACCGGGTCGATTTCGCGCGCCCGCGCATCGGCCAGTTCGACGTCGACCTGATCCACGAGTTTTTCCAGGGTTTCGTCAACCACGCGCCGGCGACGCTGCATCTCGACAATCTCGCCGGCAAGAACGCCCACCATGTCGCCGAAACCCTGTTCAAGGCTTTCGGGCGCGCGCTGCGCGTCGCGGTGTCGCGCGACGAGCGCATGCCCGGCTCGGTCCCGTCGACCAAGGGAAGCCTCTAGGCCATGCAATCGATTGCCGTGGTCGACTACGGCATGGGAAATCTGCGCTCCGTCGTCAATGCCCTCGAAGCCGTCGGCGATGGTCGTCAGCAGATCGCGCTGACCTCCGACGCGGCGCGGATCGCCGAGGCCGACCGCGTCGTTTTCCCGGGGCAGGGCGCGGCCGCCGACTGCATGCGCGCAATCGACGAATATGGCCTGCGCGAGCCGATTCTGGAAACCGCGCGCAGCCGACCGTTTCTGGGCATATGTATGGGTATGCAGGTACTGATCGATCACAGCGAGGAAAACGACGGTGTCGACTGCCTCGGCGTTTTCCGAGGGCGAGTTCGTTACTTTGGTGATAGTCACAAGGACGCAAGCGGCGTTAAACTAAAGGTTCCGCACATGGGCTGGAACCGCGTCGCGCAATCCCGGCAACACCCCTTGTGGCATTCGATCGACGACGGCAGCAGGTTTTATTTCGTGCACAGCTATTATCTCGATCCCGAGGATCCGGAACTCGTCACCGGCACGACCGAGTACGGGCTGCGTTTTGTCAGCGTCATTGCGCGCGACAACCTGTTTGCGCTGCAGTGTCATCCCGAGAAAAGCGCCGCCACCGGCCTGCGGTTGCTGCGCAATTTTATCGCCTGGGACGGCCGGCCATGATTCTGATTCCGGCGATCGATCTCAAGGAGGGGCAGTGCGTGCGTCTGCGTCAGGGCAACATGGACGACAGCACGGTGTTCTCCGACGACCCGGTGGCGATGGCCGGCAAGTGGATCGAAATGGGCTGTCGGCGGCTGCACCTCGTCGATCTCGATGGCGCTTTCGAAGGCCAGCCGATCAACGCCGACGTGATCGAGGAAGTCTGCGAGTCTTATCCGGATATCGAGATCCAGATCGGCGGCGGTATTCGCTCGATCGAGACCGTCGACGCCTACCTCGAGGCCGGCGTCAAGTACGTCATCATCGGCACCATGGCGGTCAAGCGTCCCGAGTTCGTCACCCAGCTGTGCGCGGAGTTCCCGGGCAGCGTGATCGTCGGCATCGATGCGCGCAACGGCCGGGTCGCGACCCACGGCTGGGCCGAGGATTCGGAACACGACGCCTGCGACCTGGCGTTGCGGTTCGAGGACCAGGGAGTCGTCGCGGTGGTCTACACCGACATCAATCGCGACGGCATGCTGTGCGGCGTCAATGTCGCCGCGACCGAGGCGCTGGCCAACAAGCTGAGCGTGCCGGTAATCGCATCGGGCGGCGTCACCGGCATGGATTGCATTGTCAAGCTCAACGCGGTCAAGGGCCGCGGAATCGGCGGTGTCGTCATTGGTCGCGCGCTCTACGAGCGCACCATCGACCTGCGCGAGGCCCAGGCCTATGTCGAGGC
>JBPEYE010000432.1:0-17003 GCA_052030825.1 Gammaproteobacteria bacterium
ACCAGCAGCAGCGTGTTGCCGAGCGCGGCGAAGAACGCCGGGTCCGATAAAAAGAATGAGTAGTTTTCGAGGCCGATCCACTCCTGCATCCCCGGCATCAGCAGGTTGTAGTTCAGGAACGAAAAGTAAATCGTCATCGACAGCGGGATGATCATCCAGCCGAGCAACAGAATAACGGCCGGCGAGATCATGAAGCGCGCTGCGGTTTTTGAAGCGTCGGTTGCCATGAGATGTTCCCCCCCGCGAACTCAATTGGTGATGGTAAAGCCGACGCGGACCGGTGAGACCGACCCGCGCCGGCGCGCGATGGCTACTTGATATAGCGGGCCTTTTTCATCGTGCGCAGCGTTAGCGCCTGTGCATTTTGCAACGCCTGTTCGGCGGAAAGGCTGCCGGCGAGCGCGGCGGCGAACTGCTGACCGACCGCGGTGCCGATTCCCTGGAACTCGGGAATCGCGACGAACTGCACGCCGACGTAGGGCACCGGCTTTACCGTCGGGTTTTGCGGATCGGCGAGCTTGATGCTTTGCAGCGTCATCTCGGCGAATGGCGCCGCCTTCTGGTATTTGTCGTTCTGGTAGAGCGAAGTGCGGGTCCCGGGTGGCACGTTGGCCCAGCCTTCCTTCGACGCGACCAGTTCGAGATAGTCCTTCGATGTTGCCCAGGCGATGAACTTTTGCGCGGCATCGGCTTGCTTGGTGCCAGCTGGAACCGCCAGTGACCAGGCCCACAGCCAGTTGGCGCGCTTGCCGAGACCGGCGTCGGGCGCCAGCGCAAAGCCGACCTTGTCATGAACCTTCGAATCCTTCGGGTTAGTGACGAAAGAGGCGGCGACGGTCGCGTCGATCCACATACCGCATTTGCCCGACTGGAACAGCGCGAGATTTTCGTTGAAGCCGTTCGACGACGAGCCCGGAGGCCCGGCTTCTTTCAGCAGGTCGAGATAAAAGGTCAGCGCTTGCTTCCATTCCTTGCTGTCGAATTGCGGCTGCCAGTCCGGGTCAAACCAGCGCGCGCCAAAGGAATTGGCCAGCGTCGTGATGAACGCGGTGTTCTCACCCCAGCCGGCCTTGCCGCGCAGGCAGACGCCGAACAGCTCGTTGTCCCGGTCGGTGAGTTTGCGCGCGGCGTCGGCAACAAAATCCCAACTGGGCGCGTCGGGCATCTCGATTCCGGCCTTGGCGAACAGGTCCTTGCGGTACATGATCATCGAGCTTTCGCCATAGAACGGAGCGGCGTAGAGCTTGCCGTCGACCGTCAGACCCGAGCGAATCGCCGGCAGCAGGTCATCGACGTCGTAGCTCGAATCGAACTCGAGCGGCACCAGCCAGTTCTGCTTGGCCCAGATCGGAACCTCGTAGGTACCGATCGTCATGACGTCGTATTGACCACCTCGGGTCGCGATATCGGTGGTGACGCGCTGGCGCAGCACGTTTTCCTCGAGTACGACCCATTTCAGTTCGATACCGGGATTCTGGCTGGTAAATTCATCGGACAGTTTCTGCATGCGAATCATGTCGCCGTTGTTGACCGTCGCGATCGTCAGCGTTTCGGCGGCAGCGGTCACGGTTGCGAACATCGCCGAAATTGCCACGGCGACAGTCAGGATTCGGTGTCGGATTTTCATCTCTCCCTCCTTTTCGGTTTACCTGGGCCGATTTCGATTCGGCCTGCAGCAATTGATGGATGTGAACAGATTATTTTGATGTCGTGATGAATACCTATACCTAGCGAGAAAATACCTGTACTTTTTTTACTCGAATCGGGCCGTATGCTGCGAAATGGTGTGTTTTAGGTATATACTGGGCGCCAGCCGCGCCGTCGCCGGGAGCCGAAAGAGTTTCATTACCACGGAATTTTGGCCGTAAATAAGGATAACAGGCTCGCCTCGAAACCGGACGACGGAGCAGGAGGAGCCCAATGGCACAACGGGACATCGATCTGAGCAGGCCTGAATTCGAAGTCGCTAATCCGTCCGCGAATGCAATTCACTATCTCGAGCACGGTTACCCCGATCCGCTCGTGCGCTGGCATTTCCACAACCAGTACGAGCTGCACTACATCGTTGCGACCTCGGGCAAGGTTTTCGTCGGCGACTATATCGGCCAGTTTTACCCGGGCAACCTGATTCTTACCGGGCCGCGCCTGCCGCACAACTGGATCAGCAGCGTCGAGCCGGACGAACGTTTCCCGTTACGTGACATGGTCGTACATTTCGAACACGAAACGATCGAGCGCGCTGCCGAGTTGATGCCCGAGTTCGGCGAGCTGATGCCGCTGCTCGAAGAGGCGCGCTGCGGAATCGAGTTTTTCGGCCTGCGCGCCAGCGCCGATCACTTCATGCGCGCGATCCGTGAATCGTCGGGACCGACGCGGATGGGTTATTTTTGCCAGTTTATGCACGAGCTGGCGGCGTGCCCGCATCGCCGGATCCTGTCGTCGATGCCGTTCGATCCCAAGGTAGACGACGCCGGTCTCGACCACGTCAATACCGTCGTCAACTACCTGACAGAGCATTATCAGGACGACGTCGGCCTGGTCGAGGTCGCCGACAAGGTCGGCATGAACTCGACCTACTTTTCGCGCTTTTTCCGCAAGTCGACCGGCCAGACCTTCAACGAGTACCTGACCAAAATCCGCATCAGCAAGGCTTGCGAATTGCTGACCAACAGCGACCGGCAGATCACGAGCATTTGCTACGAGGTTGGCTACAACAACGTCGCCAACTTCAATCGCCGCTTTCGCAACCTGAAAAAAGTGACGCCGCGCGAATATCGCAGCCAGGCGCGTGCGCGCCTGATACGCGAGGGTAGCGCCGCCGCGCGGGCGAGCTGATCAACGCGTCCGCGATCCCGGTCTCGTCGTTCGCTGCTGCGATAATCTTCACCGTCGGTTAAATATCACCCCCACATAAACAGCGGTTGGTCTGAGCGGCAGTAGCAGACGCCCGTATTGTTTTTGCTCTGAGCGACATTTCGGTCGGGGTGGGAGTGGGGCGGGGAATTGGGTAACATGCCGGCTCGGTTTCGATTCGGGAGGTGATCCATGGGGGCGTTCGATGACAAGACCGCGATCGTGCTCGGCGGCACGTCGGGGATCGGGCTCGCGACCGCCGAGCTGCTGCGCGACCGCGGCGCGCGCGTGATCGCCGGCAGCCGTCGTGAGTGCACGCTCGACGGCATCGAGACCGTGCAGATCGACGTGCAGGATCGCGCCGGGTTGCAGGCGTTGTTCGAACAGCACGCGGGGTTCGACTACCTCGTCAACGCCGCGACCGGCGGGCCGCGCGCGATCGGACCGTTTCTCGAAATGGATCTCGACGGTTTCCAGGGCTCGTTCGCCAAGCTCTGGGGCTACGTCAACAGCGTGCGCCTGGCCGCGCCGCTGATGGCAAAAGACGGCGCGATTGCGCTCTACAGCGGCTACCCGGCGCGCAAATGGCGCCCCGGCGTGCTCGCCATCGGCAGCGTCGGCGGCGCGGTCGAGGCCTTCGTCAAGCTCGCCGCGCACGAAATCAGGCCGATCCGCATCAATTGCGTTTGTCCCGGGTTGATCGACACGCCAATGTCGCCCCTCGAAGGCGACGAGCGCAGGGCGTATTACGAGAAAGGCACCGCCGACCACGTGATTCCGCGCGCCGGCACGCCGGCGGAGGTCGCTGCCGGCGGGATTTTCGTGCTCGAAAACGCTTACGTGACCGGCACCATCGTCGACATCGACGGCGGCGCGATCATCGCGTGAGCGTCGAACGAATCGTACAGTTGCTCGCCGGCGATTCGCCGGGGCGCACGACCGAGCTCAACTATTTTTGCATCGGTCCGCAGGACGCGGCGAAGAAGGTCTACCTGCAGGCGGCCCTGCACGCCGACGAGCAGCCCGGCATCCTGGTTTTACATCACCTGCTGGCCTTGCTCGAAGCCGCCGACGCCGCCGGCGAACTGCGCGCTCGCTTCGTGCTGTTGCCGATGGTCAACCCGCTCGGCATGGGCGACATCGAGTTCGCTCGTCATCAGGGCCGCTATAACCGCGCGACCGGCGTCAACCACAATCGTAACTGGCCCGATCTCCACGCCGCGATCGGCGAGCGCGTCGCCGATGATCTCGGCAACGATGCCGTCGCCAACGTCGCGCGCGTGCGCGCGGCGCTCGCCGGCTGGGTTGCCGAACTGCCGCAGGTCACCGCCTTCGATCAATGGCGGCGGTTCGTGCTCGCCGAGGCCTGCGACGCCGACTACGTCTTCGACCTGCATTGCGACGATGATTCGCTGATCCATATCTTTTCGATCCCGCAGCTTGCCGACTCGATGCAGCGACTCGCCAACTGGACCGGCGCCGCGGCGACGCTGCTCGCCGAGGACAGCGGCGGCGCATCCTTCGATGAAATCTGGCCGGGATTGTGGCTCGCGCTGGAGCGAGAGCACCCGGACAAACCGCTGCCGTTGCCGGTGACCTCGTGCACGCTCGAATTCCGCGGCCAGGGCGATACCTTCGATGCGCTGAACCGCGCCGACGCCGAACACCTGTATGGCTATTTCCAGCAGGAGGGGTTGATCGACGGGCCGCCGATCGGCCAGCCCGGCCACGCGCCGGCGCCGAGCGACCTGCGCGCGACCGAGTATCTGCGCGCGCCGAACGCCGGCCTGCTGGTCTATCGCGTGGAACTCGGCGACGAGGTGCAAAAAGGCGACGTCGTCGCCGAGCTGCTCGCGCTCGACGGCGACGGCGCGTTCGTCGCGCGCACCCCGGTCACCGCCGGCACCTCCGGCATCGTCCTGTCGCGCGCGACGACCAAGTACGCGTGGCGCAACTCGAACGTCGCCAAGATCGTCGGCCGCGAAATTCTCGAATCGCGCGGCGACTACCTGCTCAGCGACTAGGTCGACCCATCCGGCGTCCATTTCTGTGCCGGCAGATGCTCGTCGGCGCGCAGCCAGCTGACTTTTTCTTCGATGAAACTGTGATTCGTCGGCCGCAGCGCCTCGAGATCGTCGAACAGACCGAGCTGGAGATGAATTTCATTCGGCCGGGTCTTGACCTCGTAGGCGACCGGCGAACCGCAGCGCCCGCAAAAGCTGCGGGTGACGTCGCCGGTCGTAAAGCGTGCCGGCGCGTCACCGGTGAACTTCACCTGTTGCGGACGGAAACCGGCGAAGGTCGTCATCACCGAGCCGCTGTGTCGACGGCAGGATTCGCAGTGGCAGTGCCCGACCCAGTCCGAGCTACCGTCGATCTCGAAAGTCACCGCGCCGCAGTAGCAGTGCCCGGTATATTTTTGCTCGCCCATCGGTTAGCTCCCGCGTTTGCTGCATGGTAATCCCACGAATACTGTCCGTCGACTAATCCGATAATTTACTACTGTTCATTCCCGTGAAAACAGATATTTACCTTTCACCCGGACCACAGACTTTTACAGGGACCATAATCGGGATATGCGATTCCGCACGAGATCCCGGATAGCCGCTTCGCGGCTTCCGGGATGACTGGTCTCGAATTTTGCCTGCGGCGAAATTCGAGACCAGTCACTTGGCCTTGGATTTGAGGACGAAATCTTCCAGTTTCTTGTCGATGCCGAGCACGTGCAGCTTGAGCCACTTGTAGAGGAAATCGGACAGCGACACCTGCAGCGCCTCGTGCATCGTCGGGTCGGTCTGCATCATCGCGTCGAGCTCTTCGCGGAAGCGGTCGTGGGCGCGAATGTGCGCCTCGGTGCCGGGATAGTCTAGCATCCGCATGTAGGTTTCCTCGAGCACGAAGTGATGCTCGGCGTAAAGCTTGAGCCGCACGAGGATATCCGGGTCGAACGGTACCTGCTTGATCCGCTCGATCAGGTCGAACAGCACCTGGTGCTGGGTGTCCTGCCAGATGATGTCGCTGGTTTTCTGCATCGGGCCCCGCTGCGGCAAGCGATTCCGGGCAGGGTAGACGGATCGCGCCGGCCGGGCATTGATACTTGTCAACTAAGCGTACACCGTACGGGCGCGATGCCTAGCGGGTGGCGGCCGGCGCGAAGCGCAAAATCGCGAGCGACGCATCGATCAGCGGTTTGGCGGCGGCGTAGTCGTCGTACAGGAACAGCGTGTAGGCGTCGGCAAGCTCGTTCTTGTGCATGGCGACCAGCAGCGCATTGCGAAATCCGCCGGCGGTGTCCGGGTCGACGTCGAACACCGCGACCGCGGCCCAGTCGGCGTTGAAGTGTCGCCTGGCCTCGTCCTCGGTGAAAACCGTGCTCGGCGTGTCGGCGCCCTCGACCGCGAGCGCGTTGGTCATCGACTCGAACAGCAGCGGGAACAGGTGGTTCGGTTCGGGCGCGGCGTTGTGCGGGTCGTCGTACTCGATTGTGATCCGGCTCAACGGGCGAACGATGAAGCGCAGCTCGAGCCGATCCGAATCATGGCGCAACGCGTGTTCGTAAGGCAGGATCGTATGCGTGCTAACCGGTACTTCGACGAAGTCGGTACTGCGGTCGAGCCAAAGCCCGGACTCCTGTAACAGGCTTTTGAAACGCGAATTGTCGTCGGCCTCGAGCGCTGCCGGCGCGCGCGCCGACAGTACCAGCACCAACAGGCAGCCGAATCCGAGGCGGCGCATCAGGATACCGGGGCGCCCCATTCGGCGAGCAGGTCGCGCGCCATTTGCGCGGCGGTGTCGGGCGGCGCGAGCGTCAGGAAGTGATTCAGGTCGGCGATCGCGCGCTCGCGCGCGCCGAGTGCCTCGTGGGTCGACGCGCGGTTGAACCAGGCCGCCGGCACTTCCGGTTGCAGTTCGATACAGCGATCGAAATCGGCCAGCGCGGCGGCGTAGTCGCCGGCCTCGAAAGCGAGGCTGCCGCGGTTGAACAGCGCGGCGAGATACCCGGGGTCGAGTTCGAGCGCGTTGTCGAGGTCGCGGCGTGCGTCGTCGATCCGGTCGAACTGGCGCAACGCCTGCGCGCGGTTGGTCAACAGGCCGGGATCGTGCGGATCGAGTTCGACGGCGCGATTGAGGTCGGCGAGCGCGAGACTCGGCTCGCCGCCGTGCAGGTGAATGCTCGCGCGCAGGCCCAGCAGGAAGGCGACTTCAGGATAGCGGGCGATGGCCGAATCGAGCGTCTCCAGCGCGAGGCCGGTGCGGGCTTCCTGGAAATGCTCGAGCGCAACCTGCGCCAGCTGCTCGGGGCCGAGGCTGGCATGCGGGTCGGTCGGACGGTGGGCGCCGACCGCTTGTTGCGGCTTGTTGTCGTCGCCGAGGAAAGCCTCGAGGGCCTCGCTGTGCTCGGCGCCCTTTTCGACCACCGCGACGCTGCCGCTGTCGCAGGCGGCGACCGTGAGCATGATCAGGCCCGCTGTAATCCAGCGGGCCCGGGGGTGGCTGCTTTTGCGCATGCGCTTACCGCTTACTGTAGGCCTGCAGCATCTTGTTCATCAACTCGATGTGCTCGGCGTCGGTCAGGCTGCCGGGTTCGGCAACCTTGGCCCACAGGTCGTCGTTGGTCATCTCGCGGTGACAACCCATGCACAGGCCGGTGCGATCCATCGCATCGCGGACTTCTTTCGGCAGCGCGCGCGACAGCGGCCAGTGCGAACCGACCGTCTGCACCTGCTGACCGTCGACGATGATCGCCGACAGGTCGAAATCGAGCATCTCGATACTCGGAATTTGCACCGAGTGCTTGCTCGGGATGACCTTGCCGGTCTTCTGGTCGATCAGGTCCTCGACGACGTTCTCGGGATAGCGCAGCTGGAACACGTTGCCGGAGATGCCGTAGCCCTGCGCTTTCGGGTTGTTGTGGCAGCTCTCGCAGGTGCGCGCCTTGCGCTGCGCCGAGTGCGGCTGCACCGGCGCCATGTCGATGCCGAGCGGGGTGCGCTCCTGGCCGAGCATTTCCTGCTCGTCGTAGGCCAGCGCGATCTGGTTGTTGGCAACGGTGCGGCCGTCGCGCGTGCGCACGGTCCAGATGACCTGGCAACCGGGCATCAGCGGGGTCACGCGACCCTCGCCGTTGATGCCGAGCACCGGCTCTTCCCAGCGCAGGTAGGAACGGGTTTCGGAAACCTTGCCCGGGCTCTTGATGCCGCCGACGCCGAGCGGCGATTCGGCGGTCGAGCCATCGGGGTTGCGCGCGCTGCCCGACGCGATCCAGTCGGTGTCCATTTTCGGCTTGCCGTTCTTGTCGGGGCCGTAATCGACGTCGACGTGGCAGCCGTAGCACTGCGGCACCCAGGACGCGTGGCAGGCGTAGCACTCGAGGCTCTCGGCGTGCTTCTTGACGCTTGCCATCGCGACCATCGCCTGCGAATTGCGCCAGGCGTCGTCCTGCGCGAGGTTTTTCAGCAGCGGCACGAGAAAATCGTTGCCGGTGGCCGAGTGCATGATGACTTCCTTGCCGTCCTTGACGACGTTGCCGTAGGGATTACCGCGGGCGGACAGCAGGTAGCCGTCGCGCTTGTCGTAGACGGTCGCGAAGGTCGCGGTTTCGGCCAGCACGCTGTCGGCAAGGCCGCGCGGGGTGTCGCCGATGTCCTGGGCAAATTCCTCGCCGTGACCGAGCGGAAGCTCCCATGGATAGGCCTCGGGCGTGCCGTGGCAATCCTGGCACTCGACCTCGACCTGCGCGAGCGTCGTGCCGGGGATGTTGCCGTCGCCGTGCATGTCGATCGTCGTATGGCAATCCTGGCACAGCAGGCCGCCGCGCGGGTTTTCCGGCCGGCTCTTGATCTGGTGGTGCAGGTCGTCGGAAATGAACAGGTAATTCTTGGTATGCAGCTTCGGCTGCTTGCTGCCGGCCGGGCTGAACGGCGAGCCGTACGGGAATTCCATCAGGCCCTGATAGGTCACGCCGATGCGCTTGCCGCGGTTGTGGCACGAGTTGCAGGTCTCGACCGGGATGCCGGAGTAGGTCGTGTCGCCGATCTTGACCTTGGACTTGCGCGTCGCCTGGATCTGGTGGGTCAGCAGGTGGCCTGCCTGCTGCTTGTCGATGGTCGGGTCGTTGCCCTCGTAGAAGCCGTCGTTGCTGTACGGGATGTGACACGACGAGCAGCCCTGACCGCGGTAGTCGCCGCGCTTCTCGCGGCCCTTGACGGTAACGTGACAGCGCTGGCACTGCTGGCGCTGGTAGGTGAAGGCGGCGAGTTTTGGATCTTTTTCGATCTCGTCGACGCTCGGCAGCGGAATCTGCTCGAGTGCGGTCGGGAATTGCTCCTGGTGCGCCGCGATCATGTCCTTCATGTAAGCCTTGTAGGCGTCGGTGCCGACCGACGGCACCGGGCCGTCGCCGTCCTTGACCGCGTAGTTGCCCCACGGCACCTGGTAATTCTGTACCTCGGGAATGCCCCAGGTGTGCAGGTTACCCTGGATCTTGCCGGCTTCGGTGTTCATCAGCGATTTCTCGACGCGCTCCTCGTAGCCGGCGTGGCAGGCGCTCTGGCCGCAGGTGAACTTGTTGACGTCCATTGCGCCCGGGTCGGGGTAGAAGGTTTGCGGGCCCTTGAAATCGACCAGCGACTGTGGCGAGCTCGCGTGGGCTTGCTCGACCGAGGTCGCGGTCGGGTCGCCGCCGTGACACATGACGCAACCGGCGGTGTCGCCGTGCTGCGCCGACAGCGCCTTGATCAGCTGCATCATGCCGCTGGCTTCGTCGCGGATCGACTCGATGCCGTTGTGGCATCCGAGACAACCGGTGGTTTGTGCCGTCGCGAGACCGGGCGGCAGCGCCCACAGCGAAATGACGAAAATAACCCCCAGGATACCGCTCGAAATATTCATTGTTATTACCCCCGCCGGTAAAGCGTTTCGCCGGCGGCGAAACCGGCGGCTCAGGGGCAGGCTAGGAGATGCGAATTGGCTTGCAATTGATCTGGATCAAGTCGCGCCCGATTGGCACGCCGGTTGCACCCAGGTGGTGCGCTCCAGGGTCGTTATCGTAATGTGGTGGCGGGGGCGCGCTGCGAAACCAATTCTACGGTGAGCCCTGGTTGAATGCACGGCAGGCGTCGTCGAGGCCGCGCAGCGTATCTTCCAGATCCTGCTCGGTGTGTACGGTCGAGACGAAGCGGCGCACGCCGGGCAGCACGTACTGGCCGCGCTGCATCAGCAGCGTGTCGAGCCGGCGCATCGCGGCCTGGTCGCTGGCGAGGATATCGGCCTGATTACGCGGGGTCTCGGCCATGAACAGTATTTGCCACAGCGATCCGGTGTGCTCGGCGATCGCCGGGACGCCGTGGCGGTCTAGCACCTGTTGAGACGCGCGGCAGAGTTCGTCGGCGAAACCGTTCAAGCGTTCGTAGACGCCGGGTTTGGCGAGCTCGTCGAGCATCGCCAGCGTCGCCGCCGCGGCGACCGGGTTGCCGTGCAGCGTGCCGTTGAAATAGGTGTAGCCCGGCTCGCCCTTGCGCTTCGGGTCGGACAGTGCGATGACGTCGGCGCGGCCGGCGACACACGACAGCGGGCCGCCGCCGCCGACGACCTTGCCGTGGGTCGACAAATCGGGTTTCACGTCGTACCACTGCTGCGCGCCGCCATAGGCGAGGCGGAAGCCGGTGACCACCTCGTCGAGGATGAACAGCATGCCGTATTCGTCGCACAGCGCGCGGATGCCGTGCAGGAACTCGGGCTCGGCCGGGATGATGCGCTGCACCGGCTCGGCGATGATCGCGGCGATGTCGGCGTGGTGCTCGGCAACGATCCGGCGCAATGTGTCGAGATCGTTGTACGGGCAAACCAGCATTGTCGACACCGTCGCGCCGGGCTGGCCGCTCGAATCGGGGGCGCCTTGCGGGTAGTGACCGGTTTCCTTCGGGAAGGTCGACACGATCGCGTAGTCGTGGTTGCCGTGGTAGGCGCCCTCGAATTTCAGGATCTTGTCGCGCCCGGTGTACGCGCGCGCGAGTCGCATCGCGTAACCGGTCGCCTCCGAGCCGGTGGTCGCGTAAGCGATCATTTCGGCGCAGGGGATGTCGTCGACCAGGCGCGCGGCGAGGCGCACGGCGACGTCGTTCAGCGAGCCGAACATGTGGGCGCCGCGCGCGTACTGCGCCTGCGCGGCCGCGACCACGGCCGGGTGCGAATGGCCGAGGATCAGCGCGCCGGCGCCGCCGACGTAGTCGATGTACTCGTCGCCGTCGACGTCCCACAGGCGCGAGCCCTGGCCGTGCGAATAGATCAGGCGGATGTCGTCGGCGAGTGAATAGCTGCCGAGGCCCGAGCGCGGCAGCACGCGGTCGGCGATCTCGAACAGTTGCTGCTGGGTTTGCGCGGCGGACGCGGTTTTCTCGGCGGGTGACGACATGATGAGAGCCTCCTGTGGGATTAACCGACCGCTTCGCGCAGCCATTCGTGCAGTTTCTGGATCGGCAACTCGCTGTCGATGCTGCCGGCGGGATCGACGACCAGCGGGCCGGGACGGTAGCCGCGCGACTTCAGTCCGCGCTGCACGTTCCTGACCAGGCCGAGATCTTCGCTGAAGGTCGTCGCGCGGTCGTTATCGATGACCTTTTGCAGGGTCGCGTCGACCTTGCCGTCGTTCGAATAAAACGTGCGGTAGACGCGCACGTCGTCGACCGCGAGCGGGCGCCAGTGGTAGCTGTTGACGACTCCGCCCGGATAGAACTGGATCGACGACGCCGGCCACAAAAAGAAACTGCCGTAGTCGGCGCCGCTGACGTCGTACCAGGCATCGGCGCTGCGCGTCGCGCGCGAGGTGTGGTGCAGCACCTTGACGTCGCCAAACGGGTCGACGCGGTAACTTTCCGGATCGATGATGCCCTTGGCGAACGATGCGTGACAGGCCTTGCAGTGGTAGCACTCGTTGTAGTTCTCGACCGCGGTCAGCCAGTTGCAACCCTCGTCGGCTTCGTGGTGATGCGCGTACCTGCGCGCGGCCACGTCGGGACAAAGCTCGAGCATCGCGTCGCGGACGCCCGGATAGACTTCGTCCATCGGCGACGCGTCGGGATCGAGATTGACGAACACGAAACCGAGGAAATCCTCGACCCGGATCGGGGTCAGGCAAATCGAGCCGATGTCGAAACCGGGCACGTGGCTGGAGTTCGGCGCGGCCTTGAGCCGGCCGTCGAGATCGTAGGACCAGCGATGGTACGGGCAGACCAGCAGCTTCTTGTTGCCGCTGCCGTCGGCGAGCCGATGACCGCGATGCTGGCAAACGTTGTAGAACGCGTTCAGGTCGCCGTCGCGGCCGCGCGCGATCAGGATGTCCTGGTCGTAGAGCGTCAGGGTCAGGAAATCGCCGGGCTTCGCGACCTGGCTCGCGTGGCAGGCGAGCAGCCAGTTGCGGTAGAAAACCTGGTCGAGAATCCGCGCGAACAACTCGCGGTCGGTGAAGTAGCGCGCGTCGAGGCCACGCACCGGCGGCCCGCCGTCGATGACTTCAAGCTTCTTCATAGACGTTCTCTTCCCAGCGGGCGGCGTGGAAGGCCTCGACCGCGGCGCTTGCGGCGTCGCCGCCGCGCACGACCAGCAGCGCGCACAGGGTCTCGAGCAGCGCGGCGACGGCGGCGTTGGACTGGAAGAATTGCGGCGTATGCGTCGGCGCGACCAGGCCGAGGTCGGCCTCGCGGCTGAGCGTCGCCGCGCTCGAGTCGGTCACGCCGACGATGCGCGCGCCTTTTTCTTTCGCCTGCGCGACCGCGGCGAGCGTGTCGCGCCGGTACGGCTGGAAGGTCATCGCCAGCAGGCAGTCGCGCTCGTCGAGGCGAATCAGGTCGTCCGACGGCAGACTGCCGTGACGCGGCGATAAAATGAAATGGTCGAAGCCCATGCGCGCGACGTACCAGAAGTTGTAGGCCAGCGGGTAGGCGAGCCCGAGGCCGAGCACGTAAACCCGGCGCGCGTCGATCATCCAGTCGACCGCGCGCTCGAGGTCCTTGATCGATTGTTGCGCGAACATCTTCTCGACGTTGTCGAGGCAGGCCTCGGCCATGCTCGCGAACACCGCCGCACTGCCACCCTTGCGGTCGAGCTCACGCAGCCACTCGACGCGGTCGGGCGACGAGCCGATCCCGGCGCGGACGAAATCGCGAAAGCGCTCGCGCAGCGCGTCGTAGCCGTCGAAGCCGAGATGGCGCGCGAGGCGAACGAAGCTGTTGGGGTGCACTTCGGCATTCGCCGCCAGCGTGCGCATCGATTGCAGCCCGACTTCGTGCGGATGGTCGATGATGTAGCGCGCGCACAGCTGCAGTTGCGCCGGCAACTGGTCGAACTCGGCGAGCAGTTGCTCGGCGACTTCTTCCTGCGATTGCGGCAGATGGCGGTCGACGACTTGCAGGTGGCTTCGTGTTTGTGACATTTGTGCACTTGATTTAGCGAATGATACAAGTGTATCATCCCGCAAACTTTTCGTGCAACAAGATTTTGCAGGATCGATTGATGCAAGCGAAGGCGAAAATCGTCATCATCGGCGGCGGCGTCATGGGCTGCTCGCTCGCCTACCACCTGTGCAAGGAAGGCGAGACCGACGTCGTGCTGCTCGAAAAAGGCGAGCTGACCAGCGGCTCGACCTGGCATGCGGCCGGGCAGATCACGCATTCGGTCAGCCACTACAGCCTCGCGAAGATGGCGGCCTATGGTACCGAGCTCTACCCGCGGCTCGAGGACGAGACCGGGCAATCCTGTACCTGGCACGGCAGCGGCAGCCTGCGGATCGCGTACACGCAAGACGAGGTCGACTGGATCAGGTACACGCTGTCGGTCGGCAAGGGCCTCGGTCACCACATGGAGATCGTCGGCCCCGAGCGCATCGCCGAGTTGCATCCTTTCTACAACCTCGACGGTGTCAAAGCCGCGCTCTACACGCCGCACGACGGTCACGTCGACCCGGCCGGCGTCGCCTTCGCGATGGCCAGGGGCGCGCGGATGATGGGCGGCACCGTCATTCGCCATAACCGGGTGACCGGCATCGCCCGCGACGGTGCGCGCTTCGTCGTACACACCGAACAGGGCGATATCGAGGCCGGGCGCGTGGTCAATGCGGGCGGCACCTTTGCCCGCCAGATCGGCCAGTGGGTCGGACTCGATTTGCCGATTGCGAACATGCTGCACCATTACCTGATTACCGAGGCCGTGCCCGAATTCGCGGCGCTGGACAGCGAGCTGCCGGTCATCCGCGATGACTCGCAGGTGTCGGGCTACATCCGCATGGAGCAGCAGTCGGGTCTGATCGGCATTTACGAGAAAGCCAATGCCGCGTCGATCTGGGACGACGGCACCCCGTGGGAGAGCGAAAACGAACTGTTCGAGCCCGACTACGACCGCATCATGCCGTGGCTCGAGAACGCGCTCGAGCGGATGCCGGTGCTCGCCGACAAGGGGATCAAGAGCGTCGTCCACGGCGCGATCACGCATCCGCCGGATGGCAACATGCTGCTCGGTCCGAGCGGGGTCGAAAATTTCTGGTGCTGCTGCGGTTCGCAGGTCGGTATCGCCTGGGGGCCGGGTGCCGGCAAGTACCTCGCGCAGTGGATGGTCCATGGCGCCGCCGACGTGTCGATGCGCAGTTTCGACCCGCGCCGTTTCGGCGCGCGCATCGACGACGAATACCGCATCGACAAGGCCAAGGAAGATTACCTGCTGCGCCACGAAATCCCGTATCCGCACCTCGACCGGCCGGCGCTGCGGCCGTCGCATTCGAAGTGCTCGCCGCTCTACGAGGTCCTCGGCGACCAGGGCGCGGTCTACGAAGACGTCTACGGCTGGGAGCGGCCATACTGGTATGCGGTTGGCGACGTCGCGCGGCAGCACATCCACAGTTTCCGCCGCAGCCCGCTGTTCGACATCATCGGCAACGAGGTACGCGGCCTGCGCGCGCACGCCGGCATCGCCGATCTCACGGCCTTCGCCAAGGTCGAAATCAGTGGCGCCAACGCCGCGGCATTCCTCGATCGCATCTCGTCGAACAAGGTGCCGCAAAACGACGGCAGCGTGATGCTGACTTATCTAATGCTGCCGAACGGCCGCATCGAGGGCGAAGCGACGCTGATCAGGCTCGGCGAAAACCACTACTACCTGGTCTATGCCGCGGCGCGCGAGGCCGCCTTGTTGAACTGGATGCAGGAAGAGATGCACGACGGCGAGGCGGTCGAGTTTGCCAACGTTTCCGAGGACTATGGCGTGATCATGCTCGCCGGTCCCGCCGCGCGCAGCATCCTCGTGCACTGCACCGACGCCGCGCTCGACAACGCGAGTTTCCGCTGGCTGTCGACGCAGACGATCACGGTGGCCGGTGTCTCCGGCGTGCGCGCGCTGCGCGTGACCTATACCGGCGAGCTCGGCTGGGAGCTGCACGTGCCGATGAGCGGCATGCTGGATGTCTACCAGGCGCTGGTGGCGACGCCCGATTCGGATGGCCTCGTGCACGTCGGTTCGGCGGCGCTCAACTCGCTGCGCATGGAAAAGGCCTACCGTTCCGGCCACGAGATCACCAACGAGGTCACGCTCGCCGAGGCCGACGTGACGCGCTTCGCCCGCGATGGCGGTTTCCAGGGTGCCGACAACTCGCTCGAAGCGGCGACCCGCTGGGTGCTGACCTACCTGCAGCTCGACGAGCCGCCGGCCGACGGCGTGCAGTGCGATCCGCTCGGCTCGGAGTCGGTCTGGCACGACGGCAAACCGGTCGGGCAGATCTCGTCCGGCGGCTACGGTTACGACCAGGGCAAATATCTCGCTTACGCCTATATCAAGCCGGCGTTGAACGAGATCGGCAACGCGTTCGATGTGCTCGTCATGGGCGAACCGCGCCGCGCCGTCATCGTCGAGCAGTGCGTTTTCGACCCGCAAAACCTGCGCCCGCGCAGCGACGCCTGAGATCAAAGGGGTCAGTGTCGATCTGACAGCCGTTTCCGGAGCAATCGACGCTGCCCCACCTTGGAAACAACACGACGAACAGAAGCGATTCGAGTTCGGCGATGGCGGAAAGATTCGTCATTACAGGCTTGACCCGCAATCCATCTCCGTCGAAGCTTGGTGCTCTGAAGCCTGCATGCCTGGGATGGATGCCGGCTCGGTGGCCGGCATGATGACCATACCCAATCGAGGAATCAAGATGAATGACGATATGTTCGAAAAAGGGCTCGCGCAGCGCAAGGCGACACTCGGCGCCGAGTACGTCGAGAAGAACCTGGCCGCGGCCGACGATTTCACCCGCCCGTTCCAGGAAGCGATGACCGCCTGGTGCTGGGGCTTCGGCTGGGGCGATGACGCGATCGAGCCGAAGACGCGCTCGATGATGAACCTCGCGATGATCGGCGCGCTCGGCAAGATGCACGAGTGGGAAGTGCATTGCCGCGGGGCGCTCACCAACGGCGTCAGCAAGGACGAAATTCGCGCGATCATCCACGTCGTCGGCATTTACTGCGGCGTGCCGCAGGCGCTCGAATGCTTCCGCGTCGCGCGCAAGGTACTCGAGGAAGCCGGGCAACTCTGAGCCGCGATGAAAATCGAGCGTATCAGCGTCTGGCGGCTCGAGCTGCCGCTGCACAAGCCGTACTGGCTGTCCGGCGGCCGGCTCCGGTTCGAGACCCTCGACTCGACCCTCGTGCGCATCGATACCGACGCCGGACTGTCGGGCTGGGGCGAGGGCTGCCCCTGGGGCGTGACCTACCTGCCGGCTTTCGGCAAGGGCATCCGCGCCGGGCTCGACGAACTGGCGCCGTTGCTGCTCGGCCGCGACCCGCGCCAGGCCGATGCGCTCGACCGCGCGCTCGATCTGGCGCTGCCCGGCCACCCCTACGTCAAGGCGGCCCTCGACATCGCCTGCTGGGACATCGCCGCGCAGGCCGCCGGTGTGCCGCTGTGCGAGGCACTCGGCGCGCGCGAGCCCGATCCGGTACCGATTGCGTCGAGCGTGTCGACCGGCACGCCGGCCGAAATGCTCGCCGAGATCGAGCGCTTCCGCGAGCATGGCTATCGCGTGCACTCGGCCAAGATCGGCGCCGACGTCGATCGCGACATCGAGCGCGTCGAGCATCTCGCCGCCAACGCGCGCGCCGAAGAAATTATCTTCTACGACGTCA
>JBPEYE010000433.1:0-15127 GCA_052030825.1 Gammaproteobacteria bacterium
AATTGCTGCGGGAATCGTTGATCGAACTGGTGCAAAGCGAGCCCTACGCGCCCATCTACGTCAAGGCCACGAGTTAAATGGAACAAGCGAAACTGCAAACCATCCTCGAAGCGCTGTTCGCGGCCAGCGACAAGCCGCTGTCGGTCAACCAGCTGCACGACCTGTTCGCCGGCGACGTCGACCAGCCCGGCAAGGATGACCTTCGCCAGGCGATCGCTGCGCTGCAGGCGCGCTATGCCGGCGGTGGCTTCGAGCTCAAGCAGGTCGCGTCGGGCTTCCGCCTGCAGGTGCGCGCCGAGTTCGAATCCTGGGTCGCGCGGCTGTGGGAGCAAAAACCGCCGCGCTACTCGCGCGCGCTGATGGAAACCCTCGCGCTGATCGCCTACCGCCAGCCGATCACGCGTGGCGAGATCGAAGACATCCGCGGCGTGAGCCTCAGTACCAACATCATCCGCACCTTGCAGGAACGCGACTGGGTGCGACCGCTCGGTCACAAGGAGGTCCCGGGCCGGCCGACGCTATACGGCACGACCCGCGAATTTCTCGACTATTTCAACCTGAAATCGCTCAACGAGCTGCCGACCCTGTCCGAAATCCGCGACCTCGACCAGTACAATCCCGAATTCGAGTTCGACGACGAACCCGAAGTCGCGGTCAACTGAGACAGCCGGCCTGCCGGCCGACCCGGGCTCCCCGGACGAGCCAGGCGCGGCGGCCGTCCCGCAAGCCACCGGCGCCTGCCAGTCGTCTCAGCCAGCCAGGCCGATCGACGTTTCTGCATTGCGCAGCGCGCGGGACGTCCCGCCGGCGCGTGGCGCGGTCCGTGCCCGCAAGGCACGACACTTTAGTCATTCGCGCGCCGGACGATACAGTGAGCATGCGCGAATCACCGTCTCTATTGCGATCGGCAGTGCTCGCCTGCGCGCTGCTCGGCGCCTGCAGCGAGGCCAAGCAGCCGCTCGACACCTGGGTCCATGCCGATACCGGCTCTTACGGCGCCGCGATCAGCCCCGACGGCAAGTACCTGCTGACCGGCGAGATCGACGGTTTCGCCCGCGTCTGGAACCTCGAGACCAACGAGGTCATGTACAGCGTCCAGCACGAGGACGGCGACGAGGGCGGTATCATCGCGGCGGACTTTTCCGCGCGCGGCGACGTGCTGGTTACGGTCGAGCAAAACTCGATTGCGCGCTGGGCGGTCGCGAGCGGCCGCCTGACCGGCTACTGGTCCTGGCCGAATCTAAGCGATGTCGCCGTTTCGGCCGACGGTCGCCACGCGCTGATCGGCAGCAAGGATAACCAGGCGGTATACTTCGACATGGTCGCGGGGCGGATGCGCTACGTGTTTCCGCATCACGAAAAGGTCACCAGCGTCGCGCTGTCCAGGGACGGACGCTTTGCGCTCACCGGTTCCGACGACTGGCATGCAAGCCTGTGGGACCTGCGGGACGACGGCAAGCACCTGTGGTCGAAGAATCTCGAGTACAAGATCGCGCTGGTCGCCTTGTCGGACGACGGTGAATTCGCGCTCGCCAATGCCTATATCGGCGATGCGCGCATCTACCGGACCGCGGGGCAGGGCCGCCTCGTATCGCGCCTCGACGAGGTCAAGATGACGCTGGTGTCGGCGGATTTCTCCGACGACAACCGCATTCTCGCGACCGGTCGCGCGGCCAAGGGCATCGATATCTGGGAAGTTGCCACCGGCCAGCGCCGCGAGACCTGGAAACCCACCGTCAAGCACAAGGTGCGGCCGGACTCGGCGACGATCCTCGACCTCAGGCTCGATACCAATGCGCGCACGTTGATCTCGGAGTCCTCGACCGGCATCGGCCAGAGATGGGCGATTAATTGACGGCATCGGGCCTGCCGGCCCGATAGTTTCCCCGGCGAAGGCCGGGGTCCCGTTAAACTCGTCGCGCGCGAAGCGAGCGGGTCGTCCCGTACTACGCCACCATTCGGGCCGTCCGGTATAATCCGCGCCATGGAGCGGATTCAGAAATTCCTCGCGCGGCAGGGCGCCGGCTCGCGCCGGCAGATCGACGCCCTGCTGGAACAGGGTCGCATCAGCGTCAACGGCCGCGTCGCGAAGCCAGGCGAAAAAGTCGCCGGGCGCGAAAAAATTGCGATCGACGGCAAGCTGGTGCGTCTGCATCGGCACGCGGCTCGGCCGAAGCTGCTGCTCTATCACAAGCCGGTTGGCGAGATCTGTACCCGCGACGATCCTGGAGGCCGCGACGATGTTTTCCGGCAGCTGCCGCGCCTCAACCAGGGGCGCTGGATCGCGGTCGGCCGGCTCGACATCAACACCAGCGGCCTGCTGTTGTTCACCACCGACGGTGAGCTTGCCAACCGCCTGATGCACCCGTCCTTCGAAATCGAGCGCGAGTACGCGGTGCGCGTGCGCGGCCCGGTCGACGCCGACCAACTCGCGCGCCTGCGTGACGGGGTCATGCTCGACGACGGCGAGGCGCGCTTCGACGAGATCGTCGACGGCGGCGGCAGCGGCAGCAATCACTGGTACCACGTCGTCCTCAAGGAAGGTCGCAACCGCGAGGTCAGGCGGCTGTGGGAAGCGGTCGGTACCGAGGTCAGCCGCCTCGTGCGGGTACGCTACGAGCGGTTCAAATTACCGAAATGGCTCAAACCGGGACGTTATCGCTTCGTCGACGAAGCCGCGGTCGCGCGGCTCTACCAGCGTCTCGGCCTCGACGCCGGCGAGCGCCGGCCGCGTTACCGGCGGCGCGCCTGATGGCTCGGCGCAGGCTCGACGAGCTGTGCCGCGCGGTGCTGCCGCCGGGCTACGAGCAGATGCGGCGCTACGCGCCCGGAATCCAGCGCTTTCTCGAGGAAAATCTGCCGCCTCCGGCCAACCGCTGCGCGGCACTGTTGAAACTCGACGACAACGAAATCGTCATCGGCGCCAGCAGCCCCGCGGTGGCGAGCTACCTGCGCATGCACGCGGCCGAAATCCGCCAGCAGCTGCGCGAGACCTTCGGTCTCGAGCAGCCATTACGATTTCGCACCGTGCCGGACGCATTGTTGCGCGTCGATCCACCGGGCGGACGGCGCCGGCCGCGCCGCGCAAGCCCGCAATCGGCCGACGCGATCGAGCGCAGCGCGTCGCTTATCGACGACGAGGACCTGCGCGAGGCTTTGCTCGCGCTCGCGCGCAGCCTGCGGTCGGACGAGTCATGAGACATCGGTAGGCACCTGCCTGGCAAACTCGTCCATCTGCGCTATATATTTTCCGTCACCTGCCGATAACCCGGCCACGGCAGGGGGCTGATCGAAAAGTCCGTCCGGGACATGAATTGCAGACCGTTTCCCCCCCAACGGACGGTAAATCGGAACGCGAGATGAACTCCAGGTTACTTCAGGCGACCGTTCAGGTTCTGCTGATGGTCGCTTCGCTGATGTTGATATCGGGTAGCGCGCGAGCGGCCGCTGCCGATATCGGGCTGAGCGAAGCGGAACAGCGCTGGCTCGCCGATCATCGCAAGATCCGGCTGGCGGTCGATATCGACTGGCTGCCCTTCGAATACATCGACGGCGATGGCAACTATTCGGGCATGGCCGCCGAGTACATCGAGCTGGTCGGTGCAAAGCTCGGTATCGAGTTCGACGTGGAAAAGGAGAAACCCTGGTCGGAAGTCGTCGAGATGATGAAAAACCGGGAGCTGGACATGTTCTCCTGCGTCGTCGACACCGAGCAGCGGCGGGAATACGTCGCCTTTACCCGGCCGTACCTGTCCTTCCCGATGGTCATCGTGACGTCGGACAAGGTCGCCTATGTCAACGGCATCCGCGACCTGCGCGGCCAAAAGGTCGCCGTCGTACGCGGTTACGCGACCCAGGACCTGCTGGAAAAGAATCACCCCGAGCTCGACCTGCACCTGGCGTCGAACGTCGCCGACGCGCTGGCAAAGGTGTCCCACGGCCAGGTCTACGCCTACATCGGCAATATCGCGACGGTCAGCCACGTGATCCAGCGCGAGGGCCTGACCAATATCAAGATCTCTGGCGAAACGCCTTACCAGTACCAGCTCTCGATGGCGGTGCGCAACGACTGGCCGCAGCTGGTGCCGATTCTGCAAAAGGCGATCGATTCGATCAGCGAGGCGCAGCGCGAGCGGATTTATCGCAACTGGATCCACCTGCGCTACGAACTCGGATTCGACTACGCGCTGTTCTGGAAGGTGCTTGCCGCGGTCGCGCTCCTGCTCGCGTTCATCCTGTACTGGAACCGCCGGTTGTCGGCCGAGGTCACGCGCCGGATCGAGGCCGAGCAAGGGCTGCAAGACGCGCACCAAAGCCTCGAGCAGGCCAATCGGCAGTTGCTCGAGCACGTCGACATCGTCGACCGTTACGTCAATATCTCGACCATGGACAAGGACGGCATCATCACGTCGGCGAGTTCGGCGATGTGCCAGGCTTGCGGCTATTCGGAAGCGGAGCTGGTCGGCCAGCATGTCGGCATTCTGCGCCACGAAGACATTCCGGATTCGACGTATCGGGAAGTGTGGCGAAAAATCCGGCAGGGCAAAACCTGGCGCGGGGAGCTGAAAAACCGTAAAAAGGACGGCGACCACCTGTGGGTCTTCGCCTACGTCTCCCCGATTCTCGACGAGAATGGCGATATCTGCGGCTACACCCAGATTCGCCAGGACATCACCGACCGCAAGCGCGCCGAGGCGCTGTCGATCACCGACGAATTGACGACGCTGTTCAACCGGCGCCATTTCAACAGCCAGTTTCCGCAGGAACTGGCGCGCGCCGAGCGGGACAAGCGGTTTATCGGGCTGATGATCATCGACGTCGACCACTTCAAGCAGTACAACGACAACTACGGCCACCAGCAGGGCGACGAGGTGCTGCGGTGCGTCGCCCGCGCGCTCAAGCGCGAGCTTCGTCGCGCCGGCGATTACGCCTTTCGCATCGGCGGCGAGGAATTCGCGATCGTCGTCAGCGCGGACGACAGCGACGGCATCCGGAGGATGGCGGAGGATCTGCGGCGGGCGGTCGCCGACCTGGGTCTGGCGCACGAGTTTAACCCTGCCGCGAATCACGTGTCGGTCTCGATCGGGGTCAGAATTTATCAGGGCAGGGGCGAAAAGCCCGCCGACGCGGAAGTCATCTACCGCCGCGCCGACGATGCGCTGTACAAGGCCAAGCAGGCCGGGCGTAATCGGGTCTTTGCGACCGACGAGCGGCCCGCACCCGAATTCGATAAGCGCCGGGTCGGAACCTGAAACCGCCGCGAGCGAACCGGTTACGGCGTATCGGCCAGGCTACCGTGCCGAACCTGGCGGCGGCGATCCGAGGCATTGGGTATCAGCCGGTGCCGCCGGTTCCGACCGTCAGGCGCTCGCCGCCAGCAGGTCCTCGAGAAACAGCGCGGTCAGTTCGCTGCGATTCTTCGCCCCGGATTTGGCGTAGATCGCGGTCGCCTGCTGGCGGACCGTTTTCTCCTTGACGCCGCGCAGGTAGGCAATTTCGCCGAAACTGAAACCCTTGACGATCAGCCAGGCAATCTCGGTCTCGCTCTGGGTCAGTTTCCACTTGCGGAATTCCTGCCGGATCGTGTCGGCGAACTGTCCCTGGAGGTCGGCAAGCTGTTGCTGGTTCTCGAGCAGCTGGGAACGCAACCGGCTTCCGGCGAGGATCTCGTAGGAGAGCGCGAAAATGACCAGTGTGAAAACCGTCAGCTCGGGGATGAAGTGCAGCCACGACTCGCCCTCGAGCCGGTCATAGTACAGGTCGACGACGAAAAACACCGCGGCAATTACCAGTACGATTCGGTTGATCATTGTAATTTTCCGGTCGTTCATGCTGGCTCGACGAGCTTCCGTGGCAGGAGAGGACAATCATATCAAAGTCGCGATACTCTGAGCGTCCGCGGGCCCTATTCGTCGGTATGCAGCGTGTTCGTAATCGCAGCCCTCGAGTCGGGGATATGCTTCCAGCCGGTAATCATCGCGCGCAACAAACCCTGCTCGAGCAGCACGTCTGACCCGATGACCGCGGCAACGTGAATCCCGACTAGGACGTGGATCACGTTGGCCAGGATTTCATGGCTATCCTCGACCCAATCGACGCCCCAGAACGGGTCGAGGCCCATCATCCATCCCGTTGCCGTCAACATTGCCAGCAGAGTGAGCAGGACAACGATCATCAGACCGCCCAGCGGGTTGTGGCCGAGCACGACGGGATGCTCACGCCGCAGCAGGGCATGCAGGTAGGCGCATAGCCTTGCCCGCGTCGGAAAGAAATTCGCGAAGCGTGCGTGTGGGGAGCCGATGACTCCCCACACGAGACGCAGCGCGATCAGGGCGGCGACGCCGTAGCCGAGCCACCGATGCACCGGTCCGTCTTCGATCAGCCAGTAGTTGGCAAAGAAGACCAGCGCGACGGTCCAGTGGAAACAACGGATGAAGGGGTCCCAGACCTTGACCCGCATCAGTCCTCGATCTCTTCCTTGACGATTTTCCCGTTGACCGGGTTGAAATACACCTCGATCTTCTTGTCCGCGCCCTTGCGCCCGTAAATCTCGTAGCAATTGCCATCCACCTTGAAGCGGTCGATGGTGTAGCCCATTTCGAGAATCATTTTTTGCATTTCGGCACGCGACAGCCAATTGGACTGCGGCTCGGACGTGCAATCGGCGCCGGCATAGGCATTGGCGGAAACGGTCAGGATGATGGTGGAAACAGCCGTTTTGAGTGGGGTATTCATCGTTCGAACTCCTAAATTAGAAAATGATCTGGAGTGGCCAACAGTAGTCCTCGGCAACGACGATGACATTCGATGTTCGTACCAGATTCGGTCGCGATTTCTGGGACATTTGTCCCGTTGCACCGGTTTTGGCGAGCCTGGGACATTTGCCCCGGACGAATCCGGTATCGACAAACGAATCGTGCTCATCGGGTTCCCGGTTTTGCGCAAACGCCGCAATGCCGCCCCGCGGCACGACAGCCCGTGGCCAGTCTGCGGACGCCTGAAGGCTCGCTTCAGGTATCCGCAAGTACCGAATTCCGTTACTTCCCGAATATGAATTGAATGTTCGCGCAATGCCGGTAGTGTCGTGTCATCGCACCGCGAGGACACCACGATGAGCGCAACCGCGATCAGGTTATCCGGCCAGCCGGCGTCAGCGCCGGCGTTCGCCAACGACGTCCACTCGAAGCTCAATCCGAGCACCTTCGACCGGCGTATCGAACCGAGAAATCAAGACGACGTGGTCGCCGCGATCGGATATGCCGCCGAACACGACCTGCCGCTGGCCTGTTGCGGCGGCCGGCACGCGATGGGCGGACAGCAATTCGCCAGCGGCGGCATCCTGCTCGACATGCGCGCGATGGATCGGATTCTGGATTTCGATATCGAGACCGGCGTCATCGAGGTCGAGGCCGGCATCCAGTGGCCGGCATTAATGCAGGGCTATCTCGACTGCCAGCAAGGCGCCGCCAGGCAGTGGGCGATCCGCCAGAAGCAGACCGGCGCCGATCGGCTGAGTATCGGCGGTGCGCTGGCGGCGAACATGCACGGTCGGGTGCTCGACAGCAAGCCGTTTGTCCGCGACGTCATCGCGTTTCAACTCGTCACCGCCGACGGCAACGTCCTGACCTGCAGCCGCGAGCAGAATGCCGAGTTGTTCAGTCTCGTCATCGGAGGCTACGGTTTGTTCGGTGTCGTCACGTCGGTCAGGCTGCAACTCGTGCCGCGGCAGAAGCTGCAGCGCATCGTCGAGATACGCACCCTCGACGAGCTGCCCGCGGCCTTCGCCGAGCGTATCGACGACGGCTATCGGTATGGCGATTTCCAGTATGTCACCGATGAAAGCAGCGACGATTTTCTGCGGCGCGGCGTGTTTTCGTGTTACCGGCCGGTAGCGCCGGATACGCCGATCCCCGACGGGCAGATGTACCTGTCGGAAGCCAACTGGCAGGAGCTCGTGTATTACGCACACGTCGACAAGGCGCGCGCATTCGAACAGTTCGCCAGGTTTTATCGCTCGACATCCGGGCAAATCTACTGGTCGGATTCCCATCAATTCAGCATCTATCTCGACGACTACCATGACGAACTCGACCAGCGTCTGTGTCCGACACATCCGGGTACCGAGATGCTCACCGAGGTCTACGTGCCGCTCGATCGACTGCCCGAATGCATGGCGCGCGCCGCCGATGCGCTGCGCGCGACCGGCGCGGACCTGATCTACGGCACGATCCGCGTGATCCGCAAGGACGACGAGACTTACCTGGCCTGGGCGCGCGCCGATTGCGCCTGCGTGACCTTCAACCTGCACGTCGAGCACACGGCAACCGGCATCGCCGCCGCCGCCAGGTCCTTTGGCGGGTTAATCGATATCGCTTTAAACCTCGGCGGCAGCTACTTCCTGACCTACCACCGCTTCGCTTCGCCCGAGCAGGTGCAGGCCGCCTATCCGCAATTCGCCGGATTCCTTGCCAGGAAACGACAATACGACCCGCGGGAAACCTTTTCGAGTGACTGGTATCGCCACTACGCGGCGATGTTCGAAAACCAATCGTAAGCCACCGTGCCGGGCAGCGCCCGAATATCGCTGGAGTCGCTCGTCGTCACCGCGACACCGGCGTCGCCGGGGCAAGATCGCCAACGCGGTGATCGAGGCCGTGCGGGAAAGAGAGGCGATCCTGCTGTGGATGGGCGGCTATGGCCGCGGCGCGGCGCCCAACCGGGTGCGGGGCAGCGCAACGATCGGCGTACCGGAACGCACCGAGTTGCCGGTCCTGGTATGTCAGCAGGGAGTGATCGATCGATAACTCCGTCAGGATCGGATATCGCGTTACGGCAACCTGCGCTGAAAGCCTGCCGCAATGCTTAAAACAGGCCGCTTGCGCTAACCGGCATTTCGAATTTTCGCTCGCCGACTTTGCCGATCGTCGGGACTATCCGAGCAGTCGCGTAAATACCTCGCTGACCAGAGCCATGTCGGCGCGCGAGCCGATGCTGATGCGGAGGTGATTCGGGAGATCGTAGGAACCCATCGGACGCAGGATGATGCCGTTGTCGCGCAACCGTGCATCGAGTTCGGCGGCCGACAGTCGCAGATCACCCGGGCATTCGAACAGCACGAAATTGGTTGCGCTCGGCAGCGGCACGAGGCCGAGCGAGCGGGCCTGCTCGCCGAAGGCATCGCGCAGCTCGGCAATTTCGGTACAAACGGCTCGCAGGTGCGCGCGGTCGCGCATCGCCGCTGCGGCCGCGGCGAGACTCGGGGATGCGGTGCTGGTCGGCGGGCGGATCTTCTGAATCGTCGCAACCACGTCCGGCGGCGCGTAAGCCCAGCCGATGCGCATGCCGGCGAGACCGTAGGCCTTGGAGAAGGTCCGCAGCACGACCAGGTTTTTACCGTCGTCGACGAGATCGAAACCGGGCTCGAAGCCCTTTTGCTGCTCGGCAAACTCGGCGTAGGCGCCATCGATGATCAGCATCACCCGGGGTGAAATGCTGGCCCGCAACTCGCGTATCGCGCCCGCCGGCAGACAGGTACCCGTGGGATTGCCGGGATTGACGACGAATACCAGGCGTGTGTGCTCACCGACCGCGGCGGCAATGGCGCCGATATCGATCTGCATGCCGGGTTCGGGCACCACGCGCAGGGTCGCGCCGGCGGCGGTACACAGCACCTGGAAAAACTTGTAGCCGTACTGGCTGACGACGACTTCGGCGCCGCGCTCGCAGTAGGCGGTGGCCAGCAGGCTCATCAATTCCAGCGAGCCGGCGCCGGTCAGCACCTGCGCGGGGTTCAGCCCGTGCACCTCGGCGATCGTCTCGCGCAGGCCGGCCTCGGCGAAAGGATACAGGTTCATCGTGTCGAGCGCGGTCCGGGCGGCCCGCAATGCGGCCGGACTCGGAGCGATCGCGAGTTCGTTCTGCGCGAGCTGTACCACTTTCCCGCGACCGGGCAGCTCCAGATCGGGCAGGGAATATTCGGGCAGGTGAGCAATTTCGGCACGCGCCGGGGTCGTCATGACGTTTCCTCGCGATGAATGATGGCGCCAAGCCGGTCGAAGGCGGCCATGGCGCGTTGCGACGCGAGCGGCGACTCGCCGGGCGCAATGCCGAGGCGCGCGAGGGCAACCAGTAGCGATGCCTGGTTGCTGGTGACCACCGGCTTGTCGAGCCGCGCCTCGAGCTCGTCGATGGCCTCGGTCGCGCGGTAGTCGGTGCAGGAAATCACCAGCGCCTGTGCCGATGGATGGTCGGCGCGCAGCGCGATTTCGATGATCTCCTCGGGCCGCGCGTCGCCGACCGCGGCATTGCCGAGCGGTTCGGGTGCGTCCAGGCGGTGCACGCAGCGCATGTCGTAAGCCTCGAGGAAATCGATTGCCAGGTCGTTGAGCGAGGCGACGTAAGGCGAGGTGAACGCGAAGCGTTCGATCTCGAGAGCCTGCAACACCTGCACCAGCGCCGAGGCTGCGGTCACCGCCGGCACCCCGGCGAGGCGTTCGATTTTGGCTCGAAAGGCGCGATCGTAGGCCGGTCCCTGCGCCAGGGTCGCCGAGGTACAGCCATAGACGATAAGGTCCGAGCGGCAATCCACCAGGCTGGCGACGACGTCGTCGACCGGTGTATCCGCGTATTGCCGCATCTGCCGCTCGTCCGGCACCTGGTCGACGTCGTAACCGCCGGCGCGGGTGAAATGCAGCGACACGCCGCGCGGCGAAAGCATCACCATGTCGGGCTCAAGGTTGGTGTTGCTGACGGGCACCACAATGCCCAGCCGGGCACGACCTCGGCTGGGGTAGCTCGAGGCCGGCATCAGGCTGCCCCCGCGAGTAGTCGCGCGCGCCGTGCCGCGGTGGCCGCCTCGTCGAGGTCGCCGTCGGCGGTCAGCACGACGCCATAGATCTCTCGGGCAGCGGCTGGCGAAACAAAACCCAGCCGGAGATCGTGCAGCACCGCGACAGGATCGCGCTCGCGCGGATCACCGTAACCGCCGCCGCCCGGGGTTTCCCAGATCAGCAGGTCGCCCGCCGGAATGAGTTGCTCGCCTTTGGCCCGGATCACGGCTCCGGAACGCAGCCCGCCGCGCCCGGGCGCGCCGCTGTGCCCGCCGTCGCGGCCGCGGGCCGGGAACTTCATGCGCTCGACGCCGGCGAACAGCAGCAACGGGGCGCCTTCGCTGCTCTCGAGTTCGATCAGCTGGCCGAGCCCGCCGCGCTGACGGCCGGCGCCGCCACTATCGCGGATCAGCTCGCGGCGGCGAATCCGCAGCGGCGTGGTACTCTCGGTGATTTCGACCGGCGTACCCCACAATCCGCTGGGGTACGCGGTGGCCGACAGGCCGTCCTGGTGTGGCCGCGCGCCCATGCCGCCGGAATGACACAGCTCGGTGGCAAACGCGGTACCCGCACCGCCGTGCCCGCTGGCGGCGACGCTGCGCAGCGGCAGGTCGTAGAGGCACGAAGCGCCTTCTGCCGGCGCGGTGTTCGGCATGGCCTGGTGGACGCAGCCGAACATCAGGTCGGCGAGCATTTGGCCGGGACAGTGCCGCATCGCCACCGGCGCCGGGTATTGCGCGTTGAGAATGCAGTCCCGAGGCGCGACAAACTCGAACGGCGCCAGCGAGCCGGCATTGTTCGGGATTTGGCTGCCGATCAGGCAGCGCAGCGCAAAGGCCGCGTAAGCCTCGGTGTACTTGATCGGCACGTTGATGCCGCGCGCCGACGGGCCCGACGAACCGGCAAAGTCGGTCGTGATCCCCTTGCCGTTCACGCGCATGCTGGCCCTGAGGCGAATATCGAAATCGTAACCGTCGGTCTCCAGTTCGAAGTCGTAGCTGCCGTCGGGAATCGCGTCTATCTCGGCCTCGGTCGCCTTGCGCGAGGTGTCGAGAATATGCGCGGCCAGCGCGTCGATATCGGCGATTTCGAATTCGTCCAGCATCTCGGCGAGTCGGGTCGCGGCGACGCCGCAACACGCCATCAGCGCGTAGAAATCGCCCTCGTTGGCCAGCGGCGAGCGCGAATTCGCCTTCATGATGCCGATGACCAGCGCGTTGACGTCGCCGCGGTCCACCAGCTTCAAGGGCGGCAGGTAGAGACCCTCGTCGAACACGTCGCTGCCGTCCGGGCCCATGCCGAGGCCGCCGAGATCGTAGACGTGGGAGGTGCAGGCGGTCAGCGCAATCGCGCGTTCGCGATGAAAGATCGGCGCGACCATGACCACGTCGTTCAGGTGTCCCGAACCGATCCACGGGTCGTTGGTCATGTAGATGTCCCCGGGGCGCATTTCGTCCAGCGGAAAATACGCCAGCATTTTCGAAACCGCGGCGGCCATCGTGTTGATGTGGCCCGGCGTGCCGGTGACGGCCTGCGCCAGCATGCGGCCTTCGACGTCGAAAATGCCCGCCGAGATATCGCCGCATTCACGCACGATCGGGCTGAAGGCGGTGCGGATCAGCACTTGCCCCTGTTCCTCGACGATGGCCAGCAGGCGATCCCACATGACCTGCAGATCGATGGCCGAGCGTGCATTTACGCGCAGCGCCGCGGTGGCGTCTTTTGCCCGGCGGCGCATGACGATGTTGCCGGCGGCGTCGATGCGCGCCTGCAGATGGGCGGCGACGAAGGTCGTGGTCTGCGGTTCGACGATCAGCGCCGGGCCATCGAGGCGATCGCCGGGATCGAGATCGGCGCGCTGGTAGACATCTGCCGTAATCCGCTGTTCGTCCTGGCCGAGGCATAGCTCACGCCGGTCCGTCGACGGCGCCTGACGCGACGCGCCCGCGTCGCCGATCGCGCCGACCGGCGACGGGACATTGCGCACCGTGACCGACCAGTTCATGACCTCGATCGCCATCTCCGGCACCACCCGCCCGAACAGTCGTCGGTACTCGACCTCGAAGCGCGCCACCAGCGAAGCCAGGTTTGCCGCATCGATGTCGCCGGCCGGAATCTCGATTTCGATTTCGTGGCCTTGGCCGTCGTACCGCATGAATGCGATACGCCGGGCTTCGAGCGTTTCGCCCGGCGCGCCGGCCGCAACCACGTCGCGGGCTTCCGCCTCCAGGTCCGCGAGCAGGCGGTTGATCGCGTCGAAGGGAAATTCCGCAATCCGCGCGTGGTGGCTGCGAACGATTTCGTAGGCCACCGGCGCATACAGAAATCCGAGCGCCGAGCCGACGCCCGGACTCGCCGGCACGATGATTTCCTCGATGCCGATTTTCTCCGCGACGCGGCTCGCGTGCAGCGCGCCGTTGCCGCCGAACGCGACCAGGGTGCAGTCCGCCAGATTTTTCCCCTGTTCCACCGCGTGCATCCGCGCGGCGTTGGCCATCGCTTCGTCTACGGTTTGCGAAATGCCGTCGGCACCGGCGCCGACCGATATACCCAGCGGCCCGGCGAGCGACGTTTCTATCGCCGCGTGTGCCCGTTGCGAATCGAGTGCGAGGCGGCCCTCGGCGAAGGCGGCGGGATCCAGATAGCCGGCGACCAGGTCGGCATCGGTGACCGTCGGCGCTTCGCCGCCGCGGCCGTAGCAGGCCGGACCCGGGTCGGAGGAAGCGCTCTGCGGCCCGACGCGCAGCCGGCCAAGCGCATCGATCGCCGCGATCGAACCGCCGCCGGCACCAATTTCGATCATTTCGATCACCGGAATGCGCGCCGGAATGCCGCTGCCCTTCAGAAATCGGTCGCGGCGATCGATTTCGAAACTGCGCGAGCTGCGCGGGCGGGCATCCTCGATCAGGCAGACTTTGGCGGTGGTGCCGCCCATGTCGAACGACAACACGTCGCCGATACCGCGTTCGGCAGCGATTCGCGCGGCCAGCACGGCGCCGCCGCTGGGGCCGGATTCGACCAGCCGGATCGGAAATCGGATCGCGGTTTCGAGCGTGGTCATACCGCCGCCCGACGTGATGACGAATAACGGGCAGTCGAAGCCGCACTGCGCGAGCGCAACCTCGAGGTCGCGCAGGTAGGACGACATCAGCGGCGCGATGTAGGCGTTGCAAACCGTGGTGCAAAGCCGGTCGAATTCGCGCACCTCGGGCGAAACTTCGGCCGACAGCGAAACCGGCAACCCGGGTGCGCGGGCCTGCAGGCGATCGCGAACGAGGTTTTCATGGTCCGGGTTACGGTAACCGTGCAACAGGCAGACCGCGACGCTGTCGACGCCCGCGGCGAGCAATCGGTCGATGGCGCGATCGAGGGAGGCCTGGTCGAGCGCCTCGATCACTTCGCCGCCGGCGCCGATGCGTTCGCCTACGCCGACTACGCGGTCTCTCGGCACGATCCGATCGGGCTGCGGGAGGTTGATGTCGTACTGGTCGTAGCGCCGCTCGTAACCGATTTCGAGAATGTCGCGGAAGCCCTCGGTCACGATGACGCCGACCCGCGCGCCCCGCCGCTCGATCAGCGCATTGGTGGCCAGCGTGGTCCCGTGGATGACGCAGCGAAATCCGGCGGGCTCGATGCCGGCGGTGTCGAGCGCATAGCGGATGCCCTCGAGCACGCCTGCGACCGGACGTTCCTGCGTGGTAAGAGTTTTCGCGGTGTAAATGTCTTCGCCGATCTCGATCGCGATGTCGGTAAAGGTGCCGCCGATATCGACGGCGAGCCGGGCCTGGCTGGAAGGTTGCATCGAATTGCCCTCGCATGAGCCGGAATGCGGCGCGTCGGCGCCGTCCGCTGTCGGGATCGGGACGCGCTACCAGTGGCGTGATTGCCGGAAGCAGCCGCCGATCCCGCACGCTCCGCCGTCACCGGCGGGCGCAACGGTGGCGCGTCTCAGGGGACGAGATTCGATCGGTCGTGTCGTCTGCCGACCTGCAGGGTAGGGTGATCGAGCATTGCGGCCGTATGCCTCTGAATGCTTGCGGCAAAGCTAGCACCCGTTCGCCAGGGCTGTCAATTTCCGTTAGGGGGGGCGGGTGTGACTTGCGACTCTGGATCGATGCCGGGAACGCGTTCGATTAATTGCGTCGGCGACGAAGATCAATTCCGTTCACTTTTTTTCGAAAATGAATGTCTGCCTCCGGATTAGGCGCGATAACCGCAGCGGTTGCGCGAAAACAAAAAAGCCGGTTGAACGACGTCGAACCGGCTTTTCGGAGTTTGGCTCCCCATCGTGGACACAT
>JBPEYE010000434.1:0-4776 GCA_052030825.1 Gammaproteobacteria bacterium
GTGGCGATCGGGCGATGGCGGCCGAGTTTGCCGACGGGCGTTTCGCGACGCTGTATCTCGCGCCGCGCGACTATCATCGTGTGCACATGCCGCTCGATGCCAATCTCGTGCGCATGCTGCATGTGCCCGGCCGCCTGTTCAGCGTCGCCGACTGGACGGTCGACGAGATCCCGCGCCTGTTCACGCGCAACGAGCGGCTGATCTGTTACTTCGATACCGCGGCCGGACCGTTCGTCATGGTGCTGGTCGGCGCGATCAACGTGTCGGCGATCGAAACCGTCTGGACCGGTCTCGTGGTGCCGCCGCGCGCGAAGAAGATCAGCGAATTCGATTTCAGCCATACGCGCCAGGAAATCGACAAGGGTGACGAGATGGGGCGCTTCAACATGGGCTCGACCGTCATCCTGCTGACCCGCGGCAACGTCGAGTGGCTGCCGCACATCAAGGCCGGCGCGCCGGTCAGGGTCGGCCAGCTGATCGGGCACTTTCCGACCTAGGCGTCGGCGGCGAAGGTCAATACTTCGTCGATCGCATCCAGGTCGAGCAAAACCATCAGCAAGCGGTCGAGGCCGAGCGCGGCGCCGGCGCAGTCGGGCAACCCGGCCTCGAGCGCGGCGAGCAGGTCTTCGTCGAGCGGGTACTCCGCGAGTCCGGCGAGCGCGCGGGCGCGGTTATCGCGCTCGAAGCGCGCGCGCTGCTCGGCCGCGTCGGTCAGCTCGGAAAATCCGTTGGCGAGCTCGATGCCGTCGTAGAACAGCTCGAAGCGTTCGGCAAGGCGCGGGTCGTCGGCGCGCGGACGCGCCAGCGCGGCCTGTGCGACCGGGTAATCGTACACGAACTGATACCCCCGCATCTGCGGTGCGATTACCATGCCGAGCAGCAGGTCGAGGCAGGCGTCGTGGCCGAGGCGGCTGGTGTCGGCGTCGACGCGCTCGGCGCACAGGCGCCGCAAATCGTCGAGCGCGATCGCGTCGATATCGATAGCGATGTGGCGCTGGAATAATTCATGGAAACTGATGCGCGAAAACTCGCAGCGCCGAAGACTCAGCGTCGTAATCAACAGCTCGATTTCGTGCATCAGCTGACGATAGTCGTAACCCACCCGGTACCACTCGAGCAAGCTGAACTCGAGCGCGTGCAGGCGGCCGATCTCGCCGCTGCGAAACGAGTGGCAAATCTGGAAAATCGACTCGCCTCCCGCGGCGAGCAGGCGCTTCATTGCGAACTCGGGCGAGGTTTGCAGATACTGCGTGCGCCCGCCGACCGGCACGCCGACCGAGCCCACGTGCAGGTCGGGATTGGTCGTCGCCATCAGCAGCGGCGTGTCGACCTCGAGGCAGCCGCGGGTATCGAAGAACGCCCGAATCTGGCGATAGATCCGCGCCCGCTCGTGCAACACGCGCGGGCTCGCGCTCGGTTGCCACGACATCGCGTTTACTTCTTGACCCGCGACAGGTATTCGCCGGTGCGGGTATCGACCTTGACCACCTCGCCGACCTCGACGAACAGCGGCACCTTGACCACCGCGCCGGTTTCGAGCGTCGCCGGCTTGGTCCCGCCCTGCGCGGTGTCACCGCGCAACCCCGGGTCGGTCTCGGTGATCTCGAGTTCGACGAAGTTGGGCGGCGTAATGCTGATCGGCGTTCCGTTATAAAGCGTGACTTCACAGCTATCCTGTGCCTTGAGCCACTGTCGCGCATCGCCGACCGCGTTGCTGTCGGCAGCGGCCTGCTCGTAGCTGTCGGGGTCCATGAAATGCCAGAACTCGCCGTCGGCGTAGAGGAACTGCATCTCGGTATCGACGACGTCGGCGGCATCGACCGATTCGCCCGACTTGAAGGTCTTGTCGAGCACGCGCCCGGTCTTGAGATTACGGATCCTGACCCGGTTGAAGGCCTGCCCCTTGCCCGGCTTGACGAACTCGTTCTCGATGATCGCGCAGGGCTCGCCGTCGATCATGATCTTGAGGCCGCTGCGGAATTCGTTGGTGCTGTAACTAGCCATGATGGCCCTGCCGAAAAAACGCCAATCATACCGGAATCCATGACCGTTTCGGAAGGATCCGCTATTATTGGCTATGCTAGTTCGGGAAATCATCACAGCCACCTTATGGAGCAGCAGGACAAGCTGATTCGTCTGCTGATCGTCGACGACGGCTTTCATAAAGCCGAGCAGATCACGAGTTCGCTACGCGCGGCGGGCATCCACGTGCGCGCCGAGTTCGCCGAGGACGACGAGGGCCTGTGCGAAATGCTCGAGAACAAGACCCTCGACCTGGTGCTGTTCTCGCTCGACCTGCCCGACTTCAAGCTGGCGCAGGCGCAACAGGTGATCCGCGAGTGCGGCCGCCACGTCGCACTGATCGCAAGCGGCAAAAACGTCGATGACAACATCCGGGTCGCGGCGATCAAAAACGGCGCCGACGATGTCGTTGCCGCCGACAATCTCGAACACCTGATCCACGTCGTGCGCCGCGAGGCGCGCAATATCGACACCTGGCGACGCGTGCAGCGTCTCGAGCGCGACTACCAGGAAAGCGAAAAGCGCTGCCAGAACCTGCTCGCGAATTCGAAGGACGCGGTGGCCTACGTGCACGAGGGCATGCACATCTTCGCCAACCAGGCCTACATGGACCTGTTCGGCAACGCCGATCTCGACGAGCTCGAGGGTACGCCGATCATCGATATGGTCGATCCGACGCAGCAAAACGAGGTCAAGACGTTTCTTCGCCAACTGTCGCGCAACGAGAACGAATCCAACGAACTCGAGCTGCAGCTGATTCACAGCAGCGGCGAAAAGCTGTCGGCGACGCTCGAATTCTCGCGCGCGAGCTACGATGGCGAGCCCTGCACGCAAATCCTGATTCGTTCGCGCGCCGATACTTCCGAACTCGAGGAGCAGATCAACTACCTGCACCAGCACGATCTCGTCACCGGCTTGTTCAACCGCCAGCATTTCATGGACGAATTGAAGACCGCGGTGACGCGCGCCACCAACGGCGAACTGCAGGCATCGATCGTCTACGTCGCGATCGATAACTTCCAGTCGATTCGCGAACGGGTCGGCATTTCCGGCTGCGATACGCTGATCGCCGAGATCGGCAAGCTGATTGCCGAACTGGCCGGCGACGCGCAGCTGGTCGCGCGCTTCGGTGCGCACTCGTATGCCTGTCTCGGCAAGCTCGGCGACAAGCACGAGGTCGAGGCATTCGCCGCCGGGATTCCCGAGAAAGTCGAGCAGCACATTGTCGAAATCGGCCAGCAATCGATCTCGGCGACCTGCAGCACCGCGGTCGTTTTCATCGACGAAAACTCGCCGAACAGCCCGAACGAACTGATCGCGCGCGCCGAGCGCACCTGCGAGGAAGTCCAGGAACTCGGCGGCAACCAGTCGAAGGCCTACGTGCCGAAGGCCGGCGAAATGACCCAGGAAGAGTCGGACGGCATCACCGCCAACGTGATCAAGGACGCACTCAACCAGAATCGAATCCGCGGGCTCTACCAGCCGATCGTCGGGATCAAGGCGCAAGAAGGCGAACGCTATATGTCGTTTCTCGAAATCAGCTCCGACGACGGCCAGATCATCCGACCCGAGGATTACCAGGACGCGGCCGAGCGCACCGGTACGGCGAAGATGCTCGACCGCTGGAAGATCCTGCACGCGATCAAGAAGATCTCCGAATCGGACGCGCGCGGTCGCAAGATCGACTTTTTCGTGCCCCTATCGGCCGACTCGCTGCAGGATGCGGGGCTGGCGCAATGGGTCGCCGATAACCTGGCCAAGGCCAAGGTCGACGGCACGCAGCTGATCTTCATGATCAACGAGGCGCACGCGGTCAACCAGCTCAAGGCGGCGAAGACGCTGTGCAAGGGCCTGCAGCAAATTCACTGCCATTTCGCGCTCGACGAATTCGGCACCGGCCTCAACCCGTTCCAGCTGATCAAGCACATCGAGGCCGAGTACGTCCGCATCAACCACGTCTACATGGACAACCTCGCGCAGAACGAGGAAAACCAGCAAAGCATTCGGGAACTCGCCTACCAGGCGATGGATTCCAACATCAACACGATTACGCCGGGAGTCACCGACGCGGCGGTGCTGAGTATCTTGTGGACGTTAAACGTCGATTTCGTGCAAGGCGACTTTCTGCAGCCGCCGCAGAAAGACCTCGAGTACGATTTCAGCTCGATGTAGCGCGACGCCCGCGCTCACCCCGATTTAGTCCACACGCTGCAGCGCGGCGATGCGCTTTTCGAGCGGCGGGTGCGTCGACAGCAATTGCTTCAGCGACGCGCCGCCGATGATGCCGAAGGCGGCCATCTCGCCGGGCAGGGTCGACTCGTCGTCGCCGCGGCGCAGGCGCTCGAGCGCGGCGATCATCTTGCCGCGGCCGGCGAGTCGGGCGCCGCCGGCGTCGGCACGGTACTCGCGCCGGCGCGAAAACCACGACGCGATAATCGCGGCGAGGATACCGAGCACGATTTCGGCGACGATCGAGCCGATCCAGAAACCCGGCCCGATGCCGCGCTCGATGCGGAAAATGACGCGGTCGACGAGAATGCCGATCAGGCGCGAGAAGAAGATCACGAAGGTGTTGAGCACACCCTGCAGCAGGCCCATCGTCACCATGTCGCCATTGGCGACGTGCGATACCTCGTGGCCGAGCACCGCCTCGACCTCGTCGCGCGACATCTTCGCCAGCAGTCCGGTGCTGACCGCGACCAGCGCGTCGTGCTTGTTCATGCCGGTCGTGAACGCGTTCATCGTCGGCGAATC
>JBPEYE010000435.1:0-2807 GCA_052030825.1 Gammaproteobacteria bacterium
GCCGCGTCGCATGCCGACTCGATCGAAGCCCAGTTCCAGAACGTCGCCGGCAAGGCGGATATTTCCGTCATTCACAACTCGATCAACGAGATGCTGCTGATCAACGATCCCAATACCGGCGAGACGCTTTACCGCGGTATCGAGCTCGAAGTCGACTACGACGTTTTTCCGCACGACTACGAGCTCGTCAACCTGTCGGTCGGCAATACGGCCTGTACCGAGTGCATCGTGACCGAGAACCCGATTTTCATCCACAAAACCGGCGAGCTCGCGGCGATTTTGCGGGTATACGCCAACCCCGTCTTCTACCAGCGACTCGTCGACGACATCATCGACGACCTCGCGATCATGCTGATCGGCGTGGTCGCGGTCCTGGTGATTGCCTGGCTGACCTCGAACCGCCTGCTCAATAACCTGCGGTCGCGCGAACGCAGCCTGATGTTCGAGGTCGCCGAGCGCAAGGCGGTCGAGGCGCGCTTGCAGCAGATCGCGGCTTACGACCCGCTGACCAACCTGCCGAACCGCTACCTGCTGCAAACGGATTTTACCCGCAAGCTCGAGGAAACCTCGCGCAACAAGAAAATGCTGGCAACGCTGTTTTTCGATATCGATCACTTCAAGGAGGTCAACGACGTCTACGGCCACGAGGCCGGCGACCGGCTGCTCGAGGAAGTCGCCGCGCGAATTTCCGACGTGACCCGCAATTACGATCTGCTCGCGCGATTCGGCGGCGACGAATTCGTCATGATCATGTCCAACGTCGACAATCGCTCCGACGTCATTTACGTCGCCGAAAAGATCATTTCGAGCTTCAAGCCGCCGTTCACGGTCGAGGACGCGTCGCTGCAGGTAACGACGAGCATCGGTATCAGCATCTACCCGGAGGACGGCAACGATCCCTCCGAGCTGCTCAAGAACGCCGATCTCGCGATGTACCGCGCCAAGGCCGAGGGGCGCGACGGCTACCAGTTCTTCAATGCCGAAATGAATCTCGAGCTGCAATACTCGCAATGGGTCGAATCGAACCTGCGCGAGGCGCTCGATAACGGCGAACTCGAGCTGCACTTCCAGCCGCAAGTGAACCTCGACACCGGCGAAGTGGTGTCCTGCGAAGCGTTGATTCGATGGCCGCAGCAGGAAGGCGAGAACGTCAACCCGGCGGATTTCATCCGCATCGCCGAACGCTCCGGGCTGATCAACGACATCTCCAACTGGGTGTTCAACGAAGCCTGCCGCACGCTCAATCGCTGGACCGACGAAGGTTATGAAACGGTGCGCGTCGACATCAATCTTTCGGGCAAGGACTTCGTCGAAAAAGGCGTGCTTTATCGGTTCCTGCAAACCCTGCGCAAGTACCACCTGCAGCCGCACCAGGTCGGGATCGAGATTACCGAGAACGTGCTGCTGAAATCGACCGAGCAGGTGATCAAGTCGCTGTCGGTGCTGCACAATTCCGGCGTCCACATTTCGATCGACGATTTCGGCACCGGTTTCTCGTCGCTGAGCTACCTCAAGCAGCTGCCGCTGTCGGGCATCAAGATCGACCAGAGTTTCGTCCACGAAGCGCCGAGCAACAAGGACGACCTGATCATCATCCAGGCGATCACGCTGGTCGGCCACGGTTTCGGCCTCGACGTCGTCGCCGAGGGGGTCGAGACCGAGTGGCACCAGTCGCTGTGCAAGGGCGTCGGCTGTACCACGATGCAGGGCATCTTCGTGTCGAAACCGCTGCCGCCCGACAAGTTCGCCGAGCGCTACCTCGAGCGCGCCGAGCGCAAGGCCGAGTAGTCGCGGAATCGCGCGGCCCCGTTCGCCGCCCGCATCCACCCGTTTCGTCATCCCGGCGCAGGCCGGGATCCATCGTGCGGCGAGCTTGCGTTGCATCGCGGCGGCGCTACACTGAGACCTGATTGACCGGATCGCAACCGAATGGCCGACTCTTACCAACTCGTCGAAACCGCGCTGCAGCAACGGCTCGATAACGGCGACGTCGTCTGCAACCTGTGCCTTTGGCGCTGCCGCCTGCGCCACGGGCAGCGCGGCTTTTGTCAGGCGCATGTCAATCGCGGCGGCACGCTGTACAACCTGTCCTACGGCATCATCTCGGCGATCGAAGTCGAGTCGATTCGCAACAAGCCCGTCTACCACTATCGCCCCGACTCGACCGTCATGTCGATCGGTTCCTACGGCTGCAACTTCCGCTGCAAGGGTTGCCATAACCTGGAGATATCCTGGGGCGTCGAAGCGCTCGACCGGCTTGCGCGCGGGCAGTCGACCGACGTCTGGGTCACGCCCGAGGCGATGGTCGAAACCGCGCTGAAGCACGGCGTCGACGGCATCGCGTTCACCTATTCCGAACCCGCTGTCTGGCTCGAGTACGTGCTCGACGTGTCGCGGCTCGCGCACGAGGCAGGCCTGTTCACCGTCTACGTGTCGAACAGTTTCGTCACCGACGAGGCGCTCGAACTGATGGCGCCACACATCGACGTGCTTTGCTCGGATATCAAGAGCCTGTCGGCCGACTTCTACCATGACATCTGCCCGGTGAGCACGGTCGAGCAAGTGCTCGGCTCGATCCGCCGCGCGCAGGAACTCGGCATTCACGTCGAGACGCGCACCAACGTGATCCCGACGAAGAACGACGACCCCGACGAGCTGCGTCGCATTGCCGAATGGATCCGCGACAACCTCGGCGCCGATTCGCCGTGGCACGTGACGAAGTTCTTCCCGGCCTACAAGCTCGCGCACCTGCCGGCCACCGACAACGCGCTGGTTGACGCGGCCGCCCAGGCGGGGCGCGAAATCGG
>JBPEYE010000436.1:0-1841 GCA_052030825.1 Gammaproteobacteria bacterium
GTCACCAGGCGCAGGAACAGGCGGCGCGTCGCCGCGCGCTCGGCATCGTCGAAGCGCTGTTCGAAGATTGCCTCGGCGGTCTGGCTGATCGCCCCGGCGACGCCGCCGGCGGCGTGAAAACCCTCCAGCGTCAGCACGTTGCCGCGTCGGCGCAGCCAGGTTTCGACCAGCGCGTGGGCCACCAGCGGCAACGAACCCGCCTCGTAGCCGGCTTCGTCGATGATCGCGTCGACAAGCCCGTTTTCGACGTAAAGCCCGATCCGCCGCGCCGGCTCGGTGATCGCGCGCCGCAGCTCCGGATCGGTCATCGGGCCGACCAGAACCTGGTTGTGGGTAATGTGTTCGGCGAGCCAGGGAACCTGTGCGCAATGGCCGTAGAAATCGGCGCGCACCGCGATCACGACCCGCACCTTGCTGTCCGCCGGATCGGTCATCGCCGAGATCGCACTGATGAACTGGGCGCGCTGGGTCGAATTCGCCAACGTAAACAGTTCCTCGAACTGATCGATGCACAGCACCAGCGGATGCTCCGCACCGTCCTTCCAGCCGAGATGGCGGGCCATCGTCGGGCGCGCGACGAAGTCGTCGAAGGACAGGGTCAGCCCGCCGCGTGACGGCGTGCCGGTGGCCTGGAAGTAAAGCTCGGCCATCGGATCGCGTCCGGGCGTGAACAGCGCGGTTTGCCAGTGCTCGCGGCCGGACAGCGCACCCGCCTGGATCGCCGGGATCAGGCCGGCGCGCAGCAGCGACGACTTGCCGCTGCCGGACGGCCCGCCGATGGTCAATACCCGGTGCCGCTGCAGGCGCCGCACCAGTTCGTCGATCAACGCCTCGCGGCCGAAGAAGAAGTCGGCGTCTTCCGGCTGGTACGCGGCGAGGCCCTTGTACGGACAGGCGACCGCCACCGGCGCGGCCGCGGTCTCGATCTCGCTTTGCGTCGGCGGACGCTCGTGAGCGAAAGTATCCTGGATGGCGGCGCGCCAGGCGCCGATATCGGCGAAGCGATCCTCGGGCTCGGGCGCCATGCCGAGCCGGAATACTTCGAGCCAGGCGGGCGGCAACTGATCGAACTCGCGTTGCGATGCCTCGGCCGTCGGCGGGGCCGTGCCGACGACGAGGTGCCACAACATCGCGGTCGCCGCGTAAATGTCGGCGGCGGGCGTGATCTCGGCATCGGGATCACCTTGCTCGGGCGCCTGGTAGCGAGGCGTGCCGCCGATTACCGTCGCATCGCTGCCGCGGCGCGCGAGATCCTTGGCGATGCCGAGATCGCCGAGCAGGATGCGCTCGTTGGCGCTCACCAGCGTCACCCGGGACACGCCGGACGGATCGATGCCGTTGCTATCGGTGACGCCGCGGCGGGCGAGCTGAAACAGGATATTGGCCGGTTTGACGTCGCGGTGAACGACGCCGGCCTCGTGCAGCGCATTGAGGCTGTCGGCGAGGGCATCGACCAGCGCGAGGATGCCCTGCGGGCCGGCACCGGCGGAGGTTTGGAAGGTTTCCAGGCGCGGCTCGAGGGTGCCGCGATCGGCATAGTCCATGACGAAATAGGGGCGGCCGTCGTCGAGTCGGCCGACGTCGTGGACGGTGACCACGTGCGGGGAACGAATGCGCCGAAGCAGGCGCGCCTCGTCGAGGAAACGCTGACGAATCTCGTCGTCGGCGGTCAGCTGGCGGTGCAGGATCTTGACCGCGACCAGCGACTCGAGTTCTTCGTCCCAGGCGCGAACGACGGTCGCGAAACCGCCTCGCCCTATTTCATCGCGAACCTCGTAGCGACCGACGTAGGCTGGCAGCTTCATGCACGCGTCGATTCATCACAGGTGGCTGCTGGCATC
>JBPEYE010000437.1:0-6317 GCA_052030825.1 Gammaproteobacteria bacterium
CCCGCCGAGCTTGCAGGTCGAGTCCAGACAGATTTCGAATTCTCGAGTAAGAGGGCGAAGCGCTCGGAGCAACGGTCGTGCAGCATCGGGGACAGACCGGAATTTCCGCCTGAATTCTCGACGCTTGCCCGATCGCAAAGCGGAGATTCCGCTCTGTCCCCCTCGACCCGTCGCGAGCCATCCCGTCAACGGCATGATTGCCGATCGCCGGGATAGCGAACTTCCGGAGATTCAGAAAATATCCTCGACGATTTCTTCTTCTCGCTCGGGCACGGAGATCACGAAACCGCTCGAATCGGTGGTCGTCGACTTGACCACGGCGACTTCCTTCGGCGCGTTATCGACGCGAAATACCTCGAACAGGCTCTGGCGCGTGTCGAGGCCCGCGCGCTCGCCGGTCTCGGCATCGATGCGTATCGTCACCAGTCCCGGCGGCTGCTCGAGCAGGTTCTCGGGGCGGCCCTCGAGCGCGTGGCGCATGTAGTCGATCCACATCGGCAGCGCCGCGCGACTGCCGGTCTCGCCGTTACCCATGCTGCGCTGATTGTCGAAACCAACCCAGGTGGTGGTGACGACCTGGTCGTTATAACCGCTGAACCAGGCATCGATCTGGTCATTGGTGGTGCCGGTCTTGCCGCCGATGTCGTTGCGCGCGAGTACCTTGGCGCGCACCGCGGTGCCGCGCTGGATGACTTCGCGCATCATCGAACGCATGATGTAGGCGTTCTGCGCGCTGATCACGCGCGGTGCGTATTGCGACGCCGGCTCGTCGTAGGCAACCGCGCCGGCGACCGTGAAGGTGTCTTCGGTCTGCGCCGTCGCGCCCGCCGCATCATCGCCGCTCTCGAGCGCGACCGTCGCGGCTTCGGCGGTTGCGGCATCGTCGGTTTCGAGCGCGACCGTCTCGACTTCGGCGACGGCGTTGTCGGCCGCGGTCAGCGCGTCGAGGTTATCGCTTTCGCAGCCCTGGCAAACGGTCATCGGATTGTTTTGATAAATCACCTCGCCGCTGCCGGATTCCACGCGGTTGATGACATAGGGGTTGATCAGATAGCCGCCGTTCGAGAACACCGCGTAGCCGCGCACCATCTGCAGCGGCGAGAAGGTGCCCGAACCGAGCGCCAGCGACAGGTCGTAAGGCAGGTGTTCGCGATCGAAACCGAAGCGCTGTATATAGTTGATCGCGTAACGCAAACCGATCGACTGCAGGATGCGGATCGACACCAGGTTGCGCGACTTGACCAGCGCCTCCCGCAACCGCGTCGGGCCGTAAAAGCGGCCGGAATAGTTTTCCGGACGCCAGGTCGCCTCGAGTGAATCGTCGTCGAATACCACCGGCGCGTCGTTGATGATGCTGGCCGCGGTGAATCCGCGCTCGAGCGCGGCCGAGTAGATGAACGGCTTGAAATTCGAACCCGGCTGGCGGCGCGCCTGGGTGGCGCGGTTGAACTTGTTCTTGAAATAATCGAAGCCGCCGACCATCGCCTGGATACCGCCGTCGGACGGGTTTATCGAAACCAGCGCGCCCTCGATCCGCGGCACGTCGGCGAGCAGCCACCGGCCGTCGCGCTGCTCGAGCCAGATCACGTCGCCGACCGCGAGGACGTCGCCGACGATTTGCGGGTCGTCACCCTTGTTGTCGACGTCGATGAACGGCGCCGCCCAGTCGATGCCGTCCGTGAACGGCAGCTCGATCTGTTCGAAATTCGAAAGCATGACCGTCGCGCTCGCCGGCGTCATCGGCAACTCTTCGCCCTCGGGCACTTCGCCACCGTCGATCGGCGGCGACACCGGCACCGACTCGATGATCGACACGACGATTCCCTTGCGCAGGCCCCCGATGCGTTCGTCGGTGACCAGGTCTTCCTCGAAGGGATCCTCGGCGATCTGGGCCAGGTCGATGTTGCCGACTACGCCGCGATAACCGTGGCGCCGGTTGTAGTCGAGCAGCGCGCGCCGCAGCGCGACGTTGGCGACCTGTTGCAGCTCGCCGTCGATCGTCGTGTAAACCTTGAGCCCGGCCTTGTAGACCTCGTCGCCGTACTGCTCGAACAGCTGCGCGCGCACCAGCTCGGAGACGTACTGCGCGTCGGCGGCCGTGCGCGTCGCGTGCAGCTCGGCGGTAATCGGTTCGTTCAGCGCGGTCTTGAACTCGTCCTCGTCGATGTAGCCGAGAATCCGCATCCGGCTCAGAATGTAGTTGCGCCGGATCAGCGCGCGCTCCGGGTTGGCAATCGGGTTGTACTTCGACGGCGCTTTCGGCAGGCCCGCGATCATTGCGGCCTGCGCCAGCGTCAGATCCTCGAGATTCTTGTCGTAGTAAACCTGCGACGCGGCGCTGATGCCGTAGGCGCGGTGACCGAGAAAGATCTTGTTGAGGTAAAGCTCCATGATCTTTTCCTTGGACAGCTCTCCCTCGATCTTCAGCGCGAGCAGGATTTCGTTGAATTTGCGCCGGTAGGTCTTGTCCGGGCTCAGGAAGAAGTTGCGCGCGACCTGCATCGTGATCGTGCTGCCGCCGCGGGTCTTCTTGCCGGTAGTCACGAGTTCCCAGCCGGCGGCGCCGAGCGCAAGCAGGTTGATACCGTGATGATCCCAGTACTGGTCGTCCTCGACCGCGACCACGGCGTCGATCAGGTAGCGCGGAATCTTCTCGAACCGCACCGGGATCCGCCGGTGCTCGCCGAACTCGGCCAGCAGGATCTCGTTCTGGTCGTAAATCCGCAACGGCACCTGGTACTGGGCATCCTCGAGGTGCTCGATCGACGGCAAAGTCGGGACCAGGACCGCGTAAACATAGAATATCCCGGCGATCAGCACGATCGATCCGACCGCGAACAGCCAGGATACAATTTTTACGAGCTTTTTCATCTAGTTAGGCTATACATATGAGGGCTTACTTCAAAAGTGTCGACAAGATTAATATCTTTGACTAGACTCAGCTTTGGCTAATTAGAATAATTTAACATTTTAACTACTTACATGTAGATCTTAATGTAGTTTGTCATAAGATCGACAGTTACAGGCACGATTAACGAGGGATACCGGTGTTCTTATCGCGCAAAAAACCGCCGCTACTGGGGCTCGATATCAGCTCGACCTCGGTCAAGCTGATGGAACTCAGCAAGACCGGATCCAGTTACCGCATCGAAGGCATCGGGGTCGAACCCCTGCCGGCCAACGCGGTCGTCGAAAAAAACGTTGCCGAAGTGGAATCAGTAGGCGAAAGTGTAAAGCGTGCGCTCGCCAAGTCAAAAATAAAATCGAAAAACTGCGCGATCGCGGTGTCCGGCTCGTCGGTGATCACCAAGAAAATCACGATGCCGGCAAGCCTGTCGGAAGACGAGATGGAGGGTCAAATTCAGCTCGAAGCCGATCAGTACATCCCCTATCCGCTCGAGGAAGTCAACCTCGACTTCCACGTGATCGGTGAGACCGAGAACAACCCCGAAACCGTCGACGTGTTGCTCGCCGCCTGCCGCAGTGAAAACGTCGACGACCGCGTCGCCGCCGTCGAACTCGCCGGGCTGACGCCGAAAATCGTCGATATCGAAGCTTACACCGTCGAGACCGTGTTCTCGGCAATGGCACCGCAAATGCCCGACGAGGGCATGGACAAGACGATCGCGATCGTCGACATCGGGGCCACGATGACGAGCTTGAGCGTGATCCACAACCATCGTCTGATTTATACCCGCGAACAAAACTTCGGCGGCAAGCAGCTGACCGAGGAAATCATGCGCCGCTACGGCTTGTCCTATGAAGAGGCGGGCCTCGCCAAGCGCCAGGGCGGATTGCCCGACAACTACGAGCCCGAAGTGCTCGAGCCGTTCAAGGAAACCACCGCGCAGCAGGTCAGCCGTTTTCTGCAGTTTTTCTATTCGGCCGGTGGCCCGATCGGTGACATCGATCACCTGGTGCTCGCCGGCGGTACCGCGGCGCTGCCGAATCTCGCCGAGCTGACCGAATCGCACATCGGCGTGCCGACGACGATCGCCAACCCGTTCGCCAACATGTCGGCAACGAGCCGGGTCAACAAGGCCAACCTCGAGGCCGACGCACCGTCGTTCCTGATTGCCGCGGGTCTCGCGATCCGGGGGGTCGAATACTGATGATCATGACCCGGATCAACCTGCTGCCGTGGCGCGAAGAACTGCGCCAGGAGCAAAAGAAACAATTCCTGACGATGCTGGTCATGATCGCGGTGCTCGCCGCCGCGATCGTCGGACTGATTCACTTCCAGATGCAGGCCAAGATCGATTACCAGCTGTCACGCAACCGCTTCATGTCGAACGAGATCGCCAAGCTCGACAAGGAGATCGCCGAAATCGCCGAACTGCAAAAAGTTCGCCGTAGCCTGATCGAGCGGATGGAAGTCATCCAGGACCTGCAGGGCAGCCGGCCGTCGATCGTGCACCTGTTCACCGAGATCGTCTCGACCGTGCCGAACGGCGTCTACCTCGAATCGCTGACGCAATCCGGCAGCAACCTCGTCATCAACGGGCTGGCCGAGTCGAATGCGCGGGTATCGACCTACATGCGCAATCTCGCCGCATCCGATTGGCTCAAGGAGCCCAATCTGACCGTCATCGAAATCGAGGATATCACGGTCAACCGCATCAGCACGTTTACGCTGACGGTCAAGCAAACCTCGCCCAACGCGGCCGCCGAGGAGACCGGTGACGGAGGCTTGAAACCATGAACTGGGAAGAACTCCAGCATCATCTCGAACCCGACAACATCGGCACCGCGCCAATGCCGATCAAGATCGGCGTGTTCGCCTTCATTTTCATCGGAATCATCGCCGCCGGCATCTGGTTCGATACGCGCGAGCAACTGCGAGTGCTCGAAGGTCACGAGCGCAAGGAACTCGAGCTGAAGAACGAATTCAAGGTCAAGGCCGACCGCGCCGCCAAACTCGAGCTGTACAAAGAGCAGCTCGCTGAAATGGAAGCCTCCTTCGGCGCCTTGCTGCGCCAGTTGCCGGAGACCACCGAGGTCGAATCGCTGCTGGTCGACGTCTCGCAGACGGCGCTCGCTGCCGGTCTCGAAATCAAGAAGTTCAAGCCCAGCGACGAGGAAAAGAAAGGCTTTTACGCCGAGCTGCCGATCGCGCTCGAGGTTTCGGGCACCTATCACCAGCTCGCGACCTTCATCAGCGGCATCGCCGCGCTGCCGCGAATCGTCACGATCAGCGATCTCAAGCTCGAACCGTTCGAGGCGGACGACGAAGACACGAGTTCGGCCAAGCTCAGGATGACCGCCACCGCGAAGACTTACCGCTACCTCCAGGAGGATGAGCAATGAAGCGCGGCGTCGACGCGATGAAGAAACTCCTGCTGCCGGGTCTGTTGTCGGCCCTGCTCGCCGGCTGCGGCGAGGGCCTCGGCGATCTGCAATCGTTCGTGCAGCAGACCCGCGCCAAGCCGCCCGGTCGCATCGAGCCGATCCCGGAATTTACGCCCTACCAGAGTTTCGAATACACCTCGCAAGATCTGCGCGATCCGTTCAAACTGGTCGACTTCCGTCGCGACATCCAGCAAGAAGATCTCATCGCCGAGGGCGCTTCCGGTCCGCGGCCGGACCTCGACCGCGTCAAGGAGCCGCTCGAGGACTTTCCGCTCGACACCTTGCGGCTCAAGGGCACGATCGACAAGGACGGCATCAAGTGGGGTCTGATCTTTGCTCCCGACAACACGATTCATCGCGTCATCGAGGGCAACTACATGGGCCAGAACCATGGCCGCGTCATTTCCGTCACCGACCAGAAAATCGAACTGACCGAAATCGTGCCCGACGGGCTCGGCAATTACATCGAGCGCCAGTCGGCGGTCGCGCTGATCGAGTAACGAGAGGAAATACCTCATGAACCCTGTTAGCAATTCCAACAAAATCATCGCGCTGACGCGGGCCATGCTCGCCGGCGCCTGCCTGCTCGCGTTCGGCGATGCATCGGCGCGGGCGCTGATCGGCCTCGATTACTCGGTCATGACCGGCAATGCGGTGCAGATCGTTTTCACCTTCGACGAACCCGCGGTCGAGCCGCGAACCTTCACGATCGACGAGCCGGCACGCATCGCGCTCGATTTCGCCGCCACCGAGAACAAGCTCGAGCAACGCAACATGCAGGTCGGCATCGGCGCAATGCAAAGCATCATCTCGGCGGCCTCCAAGGACCGCACCCGCGTCGTCCTGAATCTGACGCGCAAGGCCGACTACAGCACCCAGGTCAGCGGCAACCAGGTCACGATGACGCTGTCCGGGGGCGAACCCGGCGCGGCGCTTCCCGCGGTCGCGCAAACCGCTACCACCACCGG
>JBPEYE010000438.1:0-10793 GCA_052030825.1 Gammaproteobacteria bacterium
AGCTGAACACCGAAAACCGCTACCTGTTCGCGTCGAACTCCGGGCGGGTCGACCTCTCCTGGCTCGACGACGACGCCTTCGGCGATACGCGCTATTTCCAGGAATGGCGCCATTTCGCCCGATTCGGATCGCGCTGGCAGGCAGACCTGTCGCTGGCCGAGGTATCCGACGGCGAATTCTTCGACGATTTCGACAACGTCGCGCCGCGCTATAACAGCATCAGCCACCTCGAGCGCTACGCGAGGATCGCGCGGCGGGGCGACTCGCTGAACGGCGAGCTGCTGTGGCAGGACTTCCAGACCCTCGACGAATCGACCGCGACGGTCGATCGCCCGTACAACCGGCTGCCGCGTCTCGCCGTCGATGGCGCTTTCGACCTCGATAATGACCGGCTGACCGCGCCGCTACGCGCCGAATGGGTCAACTTCGAACGCGACGACAGCGTCACCGGTGAGCGTTCGCATCTTGTCGGCAACATACGCTGGACGCTCGAGGAGAGCTGGTATTTCGTCAAGCCGGACCTGCAGCTGGCCCTGACCGACTACCGCCTCGAAGACAGCGTCGGTGACGATCGGATCGACCGCGCGCTGCCGACGCTGGCGATCGATACCGGGCTGCGCTTCGAGCGCCTCGCCGGGTCCCGGGGCCAGTGGCTGCAGACGCTCGAACCCCGGCTCTACTTCCTGCACACGCCGTTCGAGGACCAGGACGACATCCCCGATTTCGATACATCGCTGCTGTCGGCAACCTACGACAATTTCTTTCGCAACAATCGCTTCAGCGGCAGTGATCGCATCGGCGACGCGAACCAGGTCACCGTCGGCATCGCGACGCGCGTCTTCGGTAACGAAAGCGGCGACGAACTGCTGCACGCGCGCGCGGGTCAGATTTTTCATTTCAAGGACCGTCGGGTCAGCCTCGACGGCAGCCGCGACGATGCGTCGCGTTCGGACCTGATTGCCGAACTCGATCTGCGTCCCGATCCACGGCTGACGGTGACGACGCGGCTGGTGCGCGACCAGGCCAGCAGCGAAGTCGATGATCGCGACCTGGCGATCAATTACAGCGCTCGCGGACTGGTCGCGAATCTCGGCTACTACTTCGCCGAGGACGAACTGGAACAGGCGCTCGTCTCGCTGGTCTATCCGCTCAACGAACGCTGGACGCTGATCGCGAAATATCACCAGTCGCTGCTATTCGATCGGCCGGTCGACCATTTGCTCGGCTTTGCCTATGAATCCTGTTGCTGGGGAATTAAAATACTCGCCGGCCAGAATGGCGACGAGAGCGACGATTTCGCCGAAACCGACGAGCGCATCTATTTCGAAATCACGCTCAAGGGCCTGAGCGCGGCCGGGCGCGACATCGACGGCCAGCTCGCCGACGCGATACCCGGATATCGGCCGCGATTCTGAAACCGATCGGAAGACGGAATGACGAGACTGACGACATTATTGCTCACCGCGCTGCTGTGGCTCCCGCCCGCGGCCGCCGAACTGGTATCGCTTGACGCGATCGTCGCGATCGTCGACGAGAGCGTGATCACGCAGCGCGAGCTCGATAACCGCATTCGCCTGGTGCGCACCGATTTCGAGAAATCGCAGCGCCGTCTGCCCAGCAGCGACACGCTGCGGCGCCAGGTGCTCGAAGTCCTGATCAATGAATCGCTGCTGCTGCAGGAAGCGAGTCGGCGCGGCATCCGGATTACCGACAGCCAGCTGAACCAGACCATGCAGCGCATCGCCCGGCAAAACAATCTGAGCCTGTCGGATTTTCGCCTGCGCCTGATCGCCGACGGTATCGATTACGACGAGTACCGCGAAACGGTGCGCCGCGAGCTGACGATCTCGACGCTCGGCCGGCAGTACGCCCAGCGCAACGCGAGCGTCAGTGACGCCGAGGTCGACGACTTCATCGAGCGCAGCGGCGGGGTCGACGCCGACTACGAGTATCGCCTCGCGCACATCCTGATCGCGGTCCCCGACGCCGCGTCGCCGGCCCGGGTCGACGAGGCGAAGACGCTCGCCAGCGAACTGCGCGCGCGGCTCGAGCAGGGCGAAGCTTTCGACAGTCTCGCCAATACCTTTTCGACCGGCGATACCGCGCTGCAGGGAGGCGATCTCGGCTGGCGTAAAAAAGCCGAGATTCCAAGCCTGTTTTCCGAAGCGGTGCTGGCGATGAAACCCGGAGAGTATGCCGGGCCGATCCGCAGCGCGAGCGGCTTTCACATCGTTTTTCTGCGCGACCGTCGCAATGCCGGCCAGGTCCTGACGCAACAGATTCGCAGTCGCCACATCCTGATCAAACCCAACGAACTGATCTCGGAAACCGAGGCGCGCGAGCGGCTCGAGGAATTGCGCGAGCGCGTGCTCGCCGGCGAGGATTTCGCGCGCCTCGCGCGTCTCTATTCGGTCGATTACAACAGCGGCGCGGAAGGCGGCGATATCGGCTGGCAAAACACGGGCGACACCGCACCCGAGTACGAAGCGGTCGTCAACCGGCTCGACATCGGCGAGCTGAGCCTTCCGTTTCGGACCCAGTTCGGCTGGCACCTGGTCGAAGTCACCGACCGTCGAACCGTCGACCAGACCGCGCAAACCCGACGCAACCAGATATACGCGCAGCTGCTCGAGCAAAAGCAGCGCGAGGCCTTCGACCTGTGGAAGCAGCGCCTGCGTGACGAAGCCTTCGTCGTATTCCCCGATCAGGATGATGCCTGACCTGATCATCACCTCCGGCGAACCCGCCGGCATCGGCCCCGACATCGTCGCCAGCATCGATCCGACGCGATTCGACGCCCGCCTGATCGTCATCGGTGACCGTGACCTGCTCGAGTCGCGCGCGCGCATGCTCGGCAAGCAGCCGCGCTTCGTCGACTTCGGTACCGCCGACGGCGGCACCATCGAGGTCATTCACGAGGCGCTCGACGCGAACTGCCGGCCGGGTGAACTCGATCCCGCCAATGCGCGCTACGTCCTGCGCCTGCTCGAGCGCGCCGGCCGCGGTTGCCTCGACGGCGAATTCGACGCGATGGTGACGGCGCCGGTACAAAAAGAAATCATCAATCGCGCCGGCATCGACTTTAGCGGGCACACCGAATATCTCGCCGAACTCTGTGGCGCCGGACCATCGGTCATGCTGCTGATCGCCGCCGAACTGCGAGTCGCGCTGGTCACGACCCACCTGGCGCTGCGCGCGGTTCCCGACGCGATTACCGAAGCGCGCATCCGCGAGGTCGCGACCACGCTCGATCGCGGATTGCGCGAACGCTTCGGTATCGCCACGCCGCAGATCAAGGTTTGCGGCCTGAATCCGCATGCCGGCGAAGGCGGCTTTCTCGGCCGCGAGGAAATCGACGTGATCGTTCCGGCCCTCGACGCGTTGCGCGCCGAGGGATTGAACCTGACCGGACCGTACCCGGCGGATACGCTGTTCACCCCGGGCCAGCTTGCCGACGCCGATGCGGTCCTGGCGATGTACCACGACCAGGGCTTGCCGGTGCTCAAGCACAAGGGCTTCCACAACGCGGTCAACACCACGCTCGGTCTGCCGATCATCCGCACCTCCGTCGACCACGGCACCGCGCTGGCGCTCGCGGGCAGCGGCCGCGCCGTGCCCGACAGCCTGTTCGCGGCAATCGATTCGGCGCTCCTCCAGGTCGGCCACCGGCAGCGCCATGGCGGCGGCGCGTAAACGCTTCGGCCAGCACTTCCTCGAGGACGCCGAGGTGGTCGAGCGCCTGCTACGCGCGATCGATCCACGCCCCGCGGATCGCCTGGTCGAGATCGGCCCTGGCCACGGCGCGCTGACCTATCCCCTGCTCGAGCGGGTCGGCCGCCTTGCGGCAATCGAGCTCGACCGTGACCTGCTGCCGCTGTTGCGCGCCGGCGCCAGCGTGCGCGGCGAACTCGAGTTGTTCAATGCGGACGTGCTCGAATTCGATTTCGACGCGCTCGGCACGATGCCGCTGCGGATCGTCGGCAACCTGCCGTACAACATCTCGACGCCGCTGTTGTTTCGCCTGCTCGAATCGCTGCCGCGGATCGAGGACATGCACTTCATGCTGCAAAAGGAAGTGGCCGAGCGTCTCGTCGCGGCGCCCGGCAGCGGCAGCTACGGCCGCCTGTCGGTCATGCTGCAACAGCGCTGCGACTGTCACTACCTGTTCGAAGTCGCGCCGCGCAGCTTTCGGCCGCCGCCAAAGGTCGACTCGGCGGTCGTGCGGCTCCAACCGCTGCCGCAACCGCGTTTCGACCCCGGCGATGCGGAGCAATTCGCGCGCGTGGTGCAGGCGGCTTTCGGTCAGCGGCGTAAAACGATCGGCAATTCGCTCAAGCCTCTGCTGGGCCGCGAACGCATCGCGGCCTGCGGCATCGATCCCGGGTTGCGCGCCGAAAACCTGAGCGTCGCCGATTTCGCGCGGCTGTCACGTGCGAGCGAACCGGCGTGAGCCTGCTGTCACTGATCGTCGCGATGGACGAAAACCGCCTAATCGGACGCGACAACGGGCTGCCGTGGCAGCTGCCCGCCGACCTCGCGCATTTCAAGCGGGTGACCATGGGCAAGCCGGTCGTCATGGGACGCAAGACCCACGCGTCGATCGGCCGACCGCTGCCGGGCCGACGTAATCTGGTGGTCACATCGAATCCCGATTACGACGCGCCCGGCTGTGAAATCGCCGCCGACATCGACGCGGCGCTGGAAGCCTGCGGTGACGCCGACGAGGTCATGCTGATCGGCGGCGCGACCCTCTACGCGCAGACGCTACCACGCGCCGATCGCCTCTACGTCACCCTGATTCACCACCGATTCAGCGGCGATACCTGGTTCCCGGAATTCGATACAGCCGCGTGGCGGGTCGAAAGTCGCCAGGATTTTGCGGCCGATCACGGAAACCCCTACCCTTATTCATTTATTATATTTATTAGAGAATTTTGATTTTTTTTCGGGTAGACTGATCCGCCCGGGCACGCGAAGAAGGCCCCGAACGGAGAATAATATGAGCGACGATGTCAGCAGCATGGAAAGCAGAACTTATATTATTGGCCGGGAAGGCCACATTTATATTAACGATCCGACCGTCAGCAAGCAGCACGCTGAAATCCAGGTCATCAACGGCGAGGTCTACCTGCGCGACCTGAACTCGACCAACGGCACCTTCCTGATCAAGAACAATCGCCTCGTTCCGTTTCACGAGGGCTACGTGCAATTGCATCAACCGATAGTCCTGGGCAATCGTCAATACACGGTGCGCAGCCTGCTCGAAATCGCCGGCGCCTTTTCCGCGCTCGACTCGGGCGAACTGGACTGAGCCGACCGCGCGGCAGCCTGGCTCCGATCGTCTTCATCCGCGCGTATCACGCGCTCCGCCATCAAAGACTCGTCTACCGTCCGCGACAACGATACCCCGGCGCGCGTCAAATATACGCATAATCACGCCGCTCCGGCAGTACCGGCGCCGACTGGCGAACTCCGGGATTACCTCCCGCGATGCCCGAGGGATTCAGCGCGGCACCGCGAGGTCACCGGTCGCGGGGCGGTGACTTCCCGGACTAGAGACCCGCGGCAAGCAGCAGCACGCCGAGGATCCAGATCCAGGGGCTGGTTGCCTCTTCGGCCGGCTCCGGCACCGTCATTGCGTCAAACTGCCCGGCCTCGTCGGCATCGAGAAAACCGATCGGCACCGGCACCTCGCGCTCGAGGGTGATGGTCTCGGCGGTGGCGGTGCCGTATTCGCCCATCGCCATCAGGATCTGGACGTCGTCATCGGTGGTCAGCGTGATCACGCCGTCGAGCACGGCCGCGTGCAGCTTGGCCTCGGGATCGTTGCGACCGACGGTTTGCGAGCAGTCGTCACCCCGGCACAGTTTGACGACATAGTCGGTACCGCGGATGCCGATGGTCGCCATCCCGGTCTGAACCTGGTAGTTGGCGAGCGCACTGGCGCCGATCGAGCCGGTTACCTTGCGAAACCCGCCGCGCAGAAGATCGAGAACACTGCTGCTTTCCTTGCCGTAATTCGCGGTAATGACGTACTCGCTGATCTTGACGACCGAATCCTCCTTGAGATGCATCTCGGCGCCATCGTCCAGCAGTATCGTCAGCCGCGATTCGGCGTCGGTCTCGATCCGATCGCCTTCGAATATGGGCGAATTGATCTGCAATTCCTCGAAGTGGTCGTTGACGTCGCGCGCGATCGCGCGACCCTCGAGTCGTGCAACGTAGCCGACCCGGGTCTTGGCCGCGATTTCCTCGGTATAGATGCGCTTGATGTCGACGAGTTTGAGCCGTGCGCCGTTCACCAGGCGATCCGAGTACTGGTGGAAAGAGCTGGGATTGGTTTCGATCAGTTTTTCACGGATTTGCGGCCATAATTCCCTGTCTTTCGGATAGATACGCGCAATGATGTCGTCGATGGTCATGCCCGGGATTATCTTCAGGATAACCCGAGAAGACGGCACCAGTTCGATGGTTAGCTCGGCCGCGGAGGCCGCCGGCAACCAGGCTGCCGCCGACACGAACGTCAGCATCAGCGCAGCAATCAGGTTCTTGTTCAAGAGACTTCACCTTCCATCGTCGTGATATTCTCGGCCTGGCGCAGTGCCTGACTGACGAAACGCGCGGTGACCCGGAGTCTCGTCAGGTCGTTTTCGTCGAACACATCGCTGAACCGCTTGTTTACCACTTCGATTGCTCCGTATGTTGTGTCATCGTCATACAACGGCCGCACGCAAGTGCGTTGGTATTGAAGCCGATGGCCTGATCGACCTCGGAGGACCATTGCGACGATCGATGGACATCCGAGACCCGCATCGCCCCGCGGGACTCGATCCCGTGACCGACGATACCGGTGTCGACACTGCTTCGATGATCGAGCAACGCTTCCCGGGGCTCGCCGATTGACTCGGCAAAGACCCGTTCGTCGGCTTCGTCATCGATCAATACCAGCGAGCCGTTTTCCGAGCCGCGGGCGCGCAGAGCGAGCGCGAGTCAATCGTTGAGCACGCGTTCGAGATCGAATGCTTCGCGCATCTCGCGCATGACTTCGTCCATCCGTTCAAGCGCACGAAACGCCTGCCGGTGACGGATCAACGGCGTACCGAGCTTCTGCTGACGCGCCCTGAGCGCGTCGATTTCACGCCTCAGCATCGGTACGATATCGCGACGATCAATCTCCATATACGCACCGCAGACTGGTATACAGTATAGTTGCAATCCGGCCCGACCTAGCGAAATACACCGCTGAAAGGCCGCGGAGCGTCGTCAAAAGTGAACTAGTTAACCCGCGAAAAGTTAAATAATTGCGGCGCTTTCGCGCGCCTGGTCACTCACCGGCGGCGTCGATCGGTCTACACGTGTGGGAATCGACGAAGTACCATTCCTCGGCCTCGTCATCGATGCGCAGCGCCACCAGGTGTCCGCCCCAGACCGCGCCGCCGTCGAGCGCGAAGAAACGTCCATAGCAACCTACCGGCAACGTCGACCAGTGTCCGAAATAGACGCGGATCGCCGGATCGAGCGCGGCCTCGAGCTGAAACCACGGCGTGAGCCCCTTGCGGGCATGCTGGCGCGGCGGTCCGTTGGCGACGAAATCGAGCTTGTCGCCACCGCTGAGATAGTGCATCCGGGTGAAAATATTGGTAATGCAGCGCAGGCGCTTGCCGCCGTCGAGGTCGTCCGACCAGCGGGACGGCTTGTTGCCGTACATTTTCTTGAAGAACTTCGCCGGGTTGTTGCCGCGCAGTGCCGCTTCGACCTCGCCGGCGAGCCGCTGCGCCTGACGCAGGTTCCAGCGCGGGTGAATGCCGGCATGCACCAGCAAAGCCTTGTGTTTCTTGCTGTAGTGCAACAGCGGGCGCCGCAGCAGCCAGCGCACCAGCGCGTCGCGATCATGGGCCTCGAGTACCGGGTAGAGCGTATCCGAATTACTGCTGCGGTCGACGCCGTGGGCCAGCGCAAGCAGGTGCAGATCGTGGTTACCGAGTACGACCCTGGCGCGCTTGCCGAGCGATTTGACGAAGCGCAGCGTCTCGAGCGACTGCGGACCACGGCTGACGAGGTCGCCGCAAAACCAGAGCTTGTCGGCGGCCGGATCGTAACCGATTTTCTCGAGCAGGCGGCAGAGCTCGTCGTAACAGCCCTGTATGTCTCCGATCGCGTAGATCGCCACGGGCGCGGGTGATCAGTGTAATACGCGCGGCGTCGACAGGACGAATTCTTCGACCGGCGCATCGAAGCGCGAGCCGTCCTCGGCCAGCATCTGGTAACTGCCCCGCATCGTGCCGACCGAGGTCTCGAGCATCGTGCCCGAAGTGTAGACGAACTGCTCGCCCGGATTGAGCTCGGGTTGCTCGCCGACGACGCCGTCGCCGCGTACTTCCTGTACCTTCTGGTTGGAATCGGTAATGATCCAGTGCCGGGTCAGCAGCTTGGCGCGCTGGCGGCCCTTGTTCCGAATCGTGATCGTATAGGCGAAGACGTAGTAATTTTGCTCGGGATTCGACTGCTCCTCGATATACCGGGTCTCGACATCGACCTTGATGTCGTTCAATCCTGGCTCGTTCATGCGTCTTCGATCCTGTCGTTCATGCAACCTATTATACCGCGACCGCAGCCTTGATGTGCTCGTGGCACTGGTAGTTACGCAGCTCGAAATCCTCGAAACGGAACGCGAACAGGTCGTCGACATCCGCGTTCAGCACCATTTGCGGCAGCGGATACGGCCGGCGCTCGAGCTGCAGGCGAGCCTGCGGCAAATGGTTGAGGTACAGGTGCGCATCACCGAGCGTGTGTACGAAGTCGCCGGGTTCGAGGCCCGTGACCTGCGCGACCATCATCAGCAGTAGCGAGTAGGAGGCAATGTTGAACGGCACGCCGAGGAAGATATCGGCACTGCGCTGGTAGAGCTGGCACGACAGCCGGCCGTCGCAGACGTAGAACTGGAAGAAGGCATGACACGGCGGCAGCGCCATCTTGTCGATCTCGCCGACGTTCCAGGCGCTGACGATCAACCGGCGCGAGTCGGGATTGTTGCGGATCTCGTCGACGAGCTGGCGAATCTGATCGATCGTGCGCCCGTCGGCGGTGCGCCAGGAACGCCACTGCGCGCCGTAGACCGGGCCGAGATTGCCGTCCTCGTCGGCCCACTCGTCCCAGATTCGCACCTTGTTGTCGCGCAGATAGCCGATGTTGGTGTCACCGGCGAGAAACCACAACAGCTCGTGGATGATCGAGTGCAGGTGAAGCTTCTTGGTCGTGACCAGCGGGAAGCCGTCACCGAGGTCGAAGCGCATCTGGTGACCGAACAATGACAGCGTTCCGGTACCGGTACGATCGCGCTTTTCACTGCCGTGCTCGAGCACGTGCGCCATCAGGTCAAGATACTGCTGCATATTCGCGTTTGCGTCTGGCCAGGAGGAGCAGGACAAGGCCCACTATAATCATCGGCACCGATAATACAATGCCGCGCGTCAGCCAGTCGGTGCCGAACAGGTAACCGAGGTGCGCATCGGGGAGGCGGATGAATTCGACCGCGCTGCGGGCCAGCCCGTAGAGCAACAGGAACCACGCGGATATCGTCATGACCGGGCGCGGTTTCGCCGACAGCCACCACAGTACGACGAACAGCAGGATACCCTCGAGCAGCATTTCGTAAAGCTGGGTCGGGTGACGCGCGGCGAAACAAAGAGGCCCGGCGTAGTCGACGTAGCGGTCTGGCGGAAATTGCTCGCAGGACAGTTTCATCGCCCACGGCACCTGGCCTGGCGCGCCCCAAAGCTCGGCGTTGATGAAATTGCCGAGGCGCCCGGCGGCGAGGCCGAGCGGCACCAGCGGCGCGATGAAATCGGTCAGCCGCCAGAAACCGCAGCCGAGCTTACGCTGGTAGCAGGCCATCGCGACGAGCACGCCGACGAAGCCGCCGTGAAACGACATGCCACCTTCCCAGATCTTGAACAGGTACAGCGGGTTTTGCGCAAATTCGCCGAAATTGTAGAACAGCACCGAGCCGATGCGGCCGCCGAGCACGACACCGAGCGCACCGTAGAAAATCAGGTCGTCGACCTGCTCGGGTTTGACCGGGCTCGTCGGCTGCCGGGCGCGGCGCTTGCCGAGCCACCATGCGGTGACGAAGGCGACGAGGTACATCAGGCCGTACCAGTGGATCTTGATCGGGCCAATGGCAAGCGCAACCGGGTCGATCGTGGGGTAGGCGATCATCGGTGTGTTTGGCGTTTATTTCTCGGGCGAGCGCGGTGGGATGGTATTATGCCCGGAATTCGACCCGAATGCAGGAATCGAGCGTCCCATGCCCAACGCCCTCGCCGGCGAATCCAGCCCCTATCTGCGCCAGCATGCCGATAACCCGGTCGACTGGCTGCCCTGGTCGGAAGCCGCACTCGAGCGCGCGCGCGTCGAAAACAAGCCAATCCTGCTGTCGATCGGCTACTCGGCGTGCCACTGGTGCCACGTGATGGCGCACGAATCCTTCGAGGACGACGATACCGCGGCATTGATGAACGCGAACTTCGTCAACATCAAGGTCGACCGCGAGGAGCGCCCCGATATCGACCGGATTTACCAGACCGCGCACCAGCTGCTCGCGCAGCGCCCCGGCGGCTGGCCGCTGACGATGTTCCTCGTGCCCGACAGTCAGCTGCCGTTCTTCGGCGGTACTTACTTCCCGCGCGAACCGAAGTACGGAATGATTTCGTTCCGGCAACTGCTCGAACGCATCGCCGAGGTCTGCCGCGCCGAGCCCGACAAGATTCGACGACAGGGCGACGCCGTACGCC
>JBPEYE010000439.1:0-14496 GCA_052030825.1 Gammaproteobacteria bacterium
CATGTACGACACCGTCAAAGGGTCCGACTGGCTCGGCGATCAGGATGCGATCGAGTACATGTGCAAGGAGGCGCCGGACGCCGTCATCGAGCTCGAGCATTACGGCGTGCCGTTCTCCCGGACCGAAGACGGCCGAATCTACCAGCGTCCATTCGGCGGCATGACCACCCACTTCGGTGACGGCACCGCGCAGCGAACCTGTGCGGCGGCCGATCGCACCGGTCACGCGATGCTGCATACGCTCTACCAGCAGTCTCTGAAGCACGACGCCGAGTTCTACATCGAGTATTTCGCGATCGACCTGATCATGGAGGACGGCGGGTGCCGCGGCGTCGTCGCCTGGGACCTGGCGACCGGCGAACTGCATCGTTTTCGCGCGCACCTCGTCGTGCTCGCGACCGGCGGTTACGGACGTTGCTACTTCTCGGCGACCTCGGCGCATACCTGTACCGGCGACGGCGGCGGCATGGTCGCGCGCGTCGGCCTGCCGCTGCAGGACATGGAATTCGTCCAGTTTCATCCGACCGGTATCTTCGGTGCCGGCGTGCTGATCACCGAGGGCGCGCGCGGCGAGGGCGGCTACCTGACCAATTCGGAAGGCGAGCGTTTCATGGAACGCTACGCGCCGAATGCCAAGGATCTGGCGTCGCGCGACGTCGTCAGCCGGTCGATGACGATGGAAATCAACGAGGGTCGCGGCGTCGGACCGGACAAGGATCACATCCATCTGCACCTCGAGCATCTCGGCGCCGAGGTTCTGCACGAGCGCCTGCCGGGCATTTCCGAATCGGCCGCGATCTTCGCCGGCGTCGACGTGACCAAGGAGCCGATCCCGGTGCTGCCGACCGTGCACTACAACATGGGCGGCATTCCGACCAACTATCACGGCGAGGTCGTGACCCTCAAGGATGGCGATCCCGACGCGGTAGTGCCCGGATTGATGGCGATCGGCGAGGCCGCCTGCGTTTCGGTGCACGGCGCCAATCGTCTCGGTTCGAACTCGCTGCTCGACATCGTCGTCTTTGGCCGTGCCGCGGCGATCCGGGCGCAGGAATTGATCGAGCCGGGGGCCAAGCACAAGCCGCTGGCCGATGACAGCTGCGACTGGATCATCGAGCGCTTCGATCGCCTGCGCCGCGCGTCGGGCGGCGCCCCAACGGCGCAGATCCGCGACCGCATGCAGCGCGGCATGCAGAAGTACGCCGCCGTCTTTCGCACCGGTGAGACGCTCGAGCAGGGCGTCGCCGAGCTCGACGACGTGTTCGCGAGCTTCGACGACGTCGGCGTGACCGATCGCGGCCTGATCTGGAATACCGATCTGGTCGAAACGCTCGAGCTCGAAAACCTGTTGCTGCAGGCCCAGTGCACCGTGCAAAGCGCGCTGCACCGTACCGAAAGCCGCGGCGGTCACGCGCGCGAGGACTATTCCGAGCGCGACGACGACAACTGGATGAAGCATACCCTGTCGTGGGTCGACGACAAGGGGCGGGTCAGCTTCGACTACCGGCCGGTGCACATGCACACGCTGACCGACGAGGTCGACGTGATCCCGCCGAAAAAACGCGTTTACTAGAGACCGAGGACACCGAGCCCATGGCCGAATTTACGCTTCCCGCCAATTCCATCGTCAAGGCCGGCAAGACCTTCAAGGCACCTGCCGGCGCGAACAACGTCAAGCGTTTCGTCGTCTACCGCTACGACCCGGACAGCGGCGAGAACCCGCGCACCGATACTTTCGAAGTCGATCTCGACGATTGCGGGCCGATGGTGCTCGACGCGCTGATCAAGATCAAGTCGGAGCACGACTCGACGCTGTCGCTGCGGCGTTCGTGTCGCGAGGGCATCTGCGGCTCCTGCTCGATGAACATCGATGGCGTCAACGGCCTCGCCTGCACCACGGCGATCGGCGACATTCGCGGCGACGTCAAGGTGTACCCGTTGCCGCACCAGCCCATCGTCAAGGACCTGGTATCCGATCTGACCAACTTCTACGCGCAGCTCGCGTCGATCGAGCCGTGGATGAAAACCGCCTCGGCGACGCCGCCGGACCGCGAGCGGCTGCAATCGCGCGAGGATCGCGAGAAGCTCGACGGGCTCTACGAGTGCATCCTCTGCGCCTGCTGCTCGACCAGCTGCCCGAGCTACTGGTGGAACAGCGATCGCTACCTCGGCCCGGCGACGCTGCTCGCCGCCTATCGCTGGATCGTCGACAGCCGCGACGAAGCGACCGGCGAGCGTCTCGACGCGCTCGAGGATCCGTTCAAGCTGTATCGCTGCCACACGATCATGAATTGCGCCAAGGTCTGCCCGAAGGGACTGAACCCGGCCCAGGCGATCGCCGCCACCAAGAAACTGATGATCCAGCGCAAGCTCTGAGTCGTGTCTTCGACCGAGCTTGCGCGCCTGCGCTGGTTGTGCCGACGCGGCATGAAGGAGCTCGACGTTGTCATGAGCGCCTATCTCGAGCATCATTACCCGACGGCCAGCGCCACCGAGCGACGCCTGTTCCGCACGCTGCTGGAACTGCCCGATCCGGAACTATTCGGGCTGCTGGTCGGTCGCGGCGCGGCCGCGTCGGCCGAACTCGACGCCTTTGTCGAACGACTGCGCCGGCTTTGAACCGGCGAACCCAGGGAGGGGGCGCATGTACGAATTCAGACTTCATCGATCCCCAATGCAGTTCGTCGCGGTGCTCGGCATGCACGTGCTGGCGGTCCTGGCAATCGCGATTTACGTCGAGGCCTCGTTACTGAAATGGTCGCTGCTCGGCCTGTTGGTGCTGCTCGGGTGGCGCGAGTGGCGCCGGTTTCGATGCGCGCGAACGATCAAACTGGCACTGAATATGCAAGCCGGAACGGTCTGCCTGGAGCAGGCTGGCCAACCATATTTCTTTTGCAAATACAAGGTTTACCCGACCCGGTGGTTTGCTATTCTTAGTCTTATCGACCAACGTTATCACAGGACTCTCTGCTTGGATCCGCACCGCTTCCAGTCCAATGCGAGCTACCGCCACTGCCGCTATTTGTTGCGCCAGATGGAGCGCTCCGGTGCTGCTTGATTCGACCCCGGTCCGTCGCGGACGCGCCGCCAACGCGCGCAGTTTCGCCGCGCTGATGGAACTTTACGAACATAACTACATGCGCCTGCGCCAGCTCGCCCCCGATCTGCGCGTCGCCGACGAGATGATCTCGGTGGTGCCGGGTCACCAGGATCTCTACCTGTCGATAACCGAGCGTTGCAAGTACACGACGATGCTGCGCATGACTTACCAGTTCGAAGACGACGGACGGGCCGTGTTCGAACCCGATTTGCATCTCAAGGTCTACCATGATGCCCGCGTCGTCGAGGTCCAGCAGTTTCAGTCGCGCAGCCGCGGACCGCTCTATCTGACCGACCTGATCGAGCACAAGTGGCTGATGAACCGTTTCCTCTACAAGTGGCTCGGTTACTGCCGCTACCAGGGCCATTTCTTTCAGCCGCTAACGCACCTGAAGGCAAGTAATAACTGACTTTAAATAATCGCGCTAAATATCTGATAAAAATAACAAAATTTTCCCGGTATATCTGCATCGAACGGCGATTTCGCTGGCAACCCAAATAGCCCTTGACGTGGTCGCAGGCCTTGGTAGAATTCCTGACTAATTTAGTCAGGAATTAGGTTTCATGCGATTGTCAACCAAGGGACGTTACGCGGTGACCGCGATGATGGACATCGCGCTGCACGAGAAAGTCGGGCCGGTGACGCTGGCCGACATTTCCCAGTGCCAGGGCATTTCACTGTCGTACCTCGAGCAACTCTTCGCCAAACTGCGCAAGGGTGGCCTCGTCGAAGGCGTGCGCGGACCGGGCGGTGGTTACCGGCTGGCGCGGCCGGCCGACCAGATATCGGTGGCCGACATCATCGAATCGGTCGACGAGAAACTCGACATGACCAAGTGCGGCGGACTCGGCAATTGCTCGCAGGGCGAGCAGTGCCTGACGCATCAGCTGTGGCACGAATTGTCGTGCAACCTGTATCGATTTTTGAGCGGGATCAAGCTTGATCAATACGTCAATCGCCCCGATATCAATGAACTGGTAAAGCAGCAGGATATCCGCTTCGGGCGCTTCATCAATCGCCCCCAGGCGGTCGCCTGACCGGAGAGCATCAAGTGAGTGACATGAAATTACCGATCTACCTGGATTACAGCGCAACTTCTCCGATCGATCAGCGCGTGGCCGACAAGATGGCGAAGTACCTGACGATCGACGGCAACTTCGGCAATCCCGCGTCGCGCAGTCATGCCTTCGGCTGGGAAGCCGAGAAGGCGGTCGACGAAGCGCGTGCACACGTCGCCGCGCTGATCAACGCCGATCCGCGCGAAATCATCTGGACCAGCGGCGCGACCGAGTCCGACAACCTCGCGATCAAGGGCGCGGCGCACTTTTACAGCCAGAAGGGCAAACACATCATCACCGTCAAGACCGAGCACAAGGCGGTGCTCGACACCTGCCGGCAGCTCGAGCGCGAAGGCTTCGAGGTGACCTATCTCGATCCCGAGCCAAACGGCCTGATCGATCTCGGAAAGCTCAAGGCGGCGATCACCGATGCCACCGTCGTGATCTCGGTGATGCACGTCAATAACGAGATTGGCGTGATTCAGGACATCGAGGCGATCGGTGAGATCGCGCGCGAGCACAAGATCATCTTTCACGTCGATGCCGCGCAATCCGCCGGCAAGGTCGAAATCGACATGGAGAAACTCAAGGTCGACCTGATGTCGTTTTCCGGGCACAAGATTTACGGCCCCAAGGGTATCGGCGCGCTGTACGTGCGCCGCAAGCCGCGCGTGCGCCTCGAAGCGCAAATGCACGGCGGCGGCCACGAGCGCGGTCTGCGCTCGGGTACCCTGGCGACCCACCAGATCGTCGGCATGGGCGAAGCCTTTCGCATCGCCAAAGAAGAAATGCCGACCGAGATCGAACGTATCCGGATGCTGCGCGACCGGCTCTACGACGGCTTGAAGGATATCGAGGAAGTCTATGTCAATGGCGACCTCGAACATCGCGTCGCCGGCGTGCTCAACATCAGCTTCAATTACATCGAGGGCGAGTCGCTGATCATGGCGCTGCGCGACATCGCGGTCTCCTCGGGCTCGGCCTGCACGTCGGCGAGCCTGGAGCCGTCCTACGTGCTGCGCGCGCTCGGTCGCGACGACGAACTCGCGCACAGCTCGATCCGTTTCACCGTCGGCCGCTACACGACGGTCGAGGAGATCGATTACACGATCGAGCTGGTGCGTTCCGCGGTGACCAAGCTCCGCGACCTGTCGCCGCTTTGGGATATGTACAAGGCCGGCATCGATTTGAATTCCGTTGAATGGGTAGCGCATTAGGCGCTGCATTAGAGGTGTAAAATGGCATATAGCGAAAAAGTTCTCGACCATTACGAAAATCCGCGCAACGTCGGCGTCATCGAAGAAGACCAGTCGGTCGGAACCGGGATGGTTGGCGCGCCGGCCTGCGGCGACGTGATGCGTCTGCAAATCAAGGTCGGCAAGGACGGCATCATCGAGGATGCGAAGTTCAAGACCTACGGCTGCGGCTCGGCAATTGCGTCGAGTTCGCTGGTGACCGAATGGGTCAAGGGCAAGAGCATCGACGAGGCGGCGCAAATCAAGAATACCCAGATCGCCGAAGAACTCGCGCTGCCGCCGGTCAAGATTCACTGCTCGGTTCTGGCCGAGGACGCGATCGCCGCGGCGATCGACAATTATCGGCAAAAGAATTCGTAAAACCTCCTCAGGTAAAACTTCGAGCCCGCGGTTCCGCGGGCTTTTTTTATCCCGTCGAGGAGATTCAGTCGGTCATTCGAGGCATCTATAATCGGCGCATGAGGACTTCGTTGCAATGAATTTTCTGCCCGTATTCCTGCGCCTTGCCGGCAAGACCAGCCTCGTGGTCGGCGGTGGCGCGGTCGCGGTGCGCAAGGTCGAACACCTGTTACGCGCCGCCAGCCGGGTGCGGCTGGTCGCGCCCGAAATCGATCCGCGCCTGCGCGAGTTAGCCGCCGCGCGGGAACTCGACATTCACGAGCGCGAATTCGACGCGGCCGATCTCGACGGGGTCGTCTGCGTCATCGCCGCAACCGACGACGACCGGGTCAACGCCGAAGTTTCGCGGCTCGCGCAGGCGCGGGATCTGCCGGTCAACGTCGTCGACAACCCGGCGCTGTGCAGTTTCATCATGCCGGCGATGATCGACCGCAGCCCGGTGCAAATCGCGATTTCGACCGGCGGCCAGTCGCCGGTGCTCGCGCGCTTGCTGCGCGCGCGCCTCGAGAGCGCGATCCCGGCCAGTTACGGCCATCTTGGGCGGCTCGCCGAAGCCTATCGCGAACGGGTCAAGCAGGCCTTGCCGGACGTCGACGCGCGGCGCCGCTTCTGGGAGGAAATTCTCGATGGCCAGGCGGCCGAGCTGGTCTTTGCCGGGCGCGTCGATGCCGCTCGCGAGCTGCTCGAACAGCGCCTCGAACAGGTCGACGAGGCGCCGCCGCGCGGCGAGGTCTATCTCGTCGGCGCCGGTCCGGGCGATCCCGATTTGCTGACATTCAAGGCATTGCGGCTGATGCAGCAGGCCGACGTGGTCGTCTACGATCGGCTCGTCTCGGCGCCGATTCTCGACATGGTCCGGCGCGACGCGGACCGGATCTACGCCGGCAAGGCAAGAGCGGAGCATGCGATTGCACAGGAGAATATCAACCAGTTGCTGGTGCGGCTCGCGCGTGAAGGCAAGCGCGTGCTGCGGCTCAAGGGCGGCGATCCGTTCATCTTCGGTCGCGGCGGCGAGGAAATCGCCGAACTGATCGACGAGGGTATCGAGTTCCAGGTGGTTCCGGGTATTACCGCTGCGTCCGGCTGCGCGAGCTACGCCGGCATCCCGTTGACGCATCGCGATCACTCGCAAGCCTGTATCTTCGTCACCGGCCATCGCCGCGAGGGTGCCGACGATATCAACTGGCCGATGCTGAGCCATCCGAACCAGACCGTCGTTTTTTACATGGGGCTCGACAACGTCGAGCGAATCTGTCGCGCCTTGAAAGACCACGGCCGTGCGCCGCAAACCCCGGCGGCGCTGATCGAAAAAGGAACCACCGCGGTGCAGCGGGTTTTCGTCGGTAACCTCGACACGCTGCCCGGTATCATTGCCGACAACGACGTGCGCGCGCCGACACTGATCATCGTCGGCGAAGTCGTCGCGCTGCACGAAAAACTGGCCTGGTACAAGCCGGGCGAAGAAATTTCCTGACGCCGTTACCGGGTCGCTCAGGGCAACCCGGCCGCGCGCAGGCCCTCGAGCAGGCGCTCGCTGTCGGCGCGAACGGCGAACGGCCATGGCCGCATTGCGTCGAGGCTGAAGTCGGGATGCCGCTCGCGCAGGCGCGCGGCGAGCAGCGCGGCACGGTCATCTTCGCCGCTCAGCGCGTGGGTGGCGATTCGCAACAGCAGGCGATAAGTCAGGCCCGGTTGCAGTTCCTCGGCACGCTCGGCCCATTCGAGCGCCGGCGCATATTCGGCGGTGACGAAGTAGCCCAGCGCGATCGTGTCGCAAAAGAAAAACGCCATTTCGGACTGCGGGAACGCGTCGAAAGCCTGGCGGCTCTTGTCGATGCCGGATGGCGCGTCGCCGCGAAATATCTCGATCTGGCCGATCATGCCGAGCGGGTTGATCCACCCGGTATTGAAATCGAAGCTCTTCGTCGCCGAGCGCAATGCGGCGTCGAGATCGAGCTGGTAGTAAGCCTGCACGAGGCTCAGCGAAAGATAGACGAAATCGCTGCGCGGGTTGAGCGCCCGCGCGCGAGCGAGCCATTCGAGCGCCCGCTCGCCTGCGTCCCGTTCGACCGGCCGAAATCCGGTCAGTGGAATCAACACCAGCAGCTGGGCGCGCATTGCGAGGGCCATGAAATTGTCCGGATCGAGTTCGAGCGCCCGCGCAAGCAACTGGTCGGCACGCTCGAGCGTCGCGGTTTCGACCCGGATCGACAGCATGCCGGCTTCGCTGAGTAATTCTTCGACCGATTTTTCCTCGATCGGCACGCGCTGCGCGAGTTCGAACTCGCGTCGCAGCATGTCGTTGCGCACCGCGGTGGCGATCCGGAACGACAGCTGATCGACGGTGTCGAAAACGTCGTCGCAGCGCCCGTCGAAACGGGTCGACGAAAACTGCTCGTGCGAACTCGACTCGACCAGCTTGATCGTCACCCGGTAGCGCCCCGCGATCATCTGCAAGCCGATGCGAAGCTCGAAGTCGGCATTCTCGAGCCCGGTGACGAGGCGCACGCCGGTGGCATTGGCAAGCGCGGTCAGGACGGCATCCTCGAGCGCGGCGGCGAGCTGGGGGGCGTTTTGATCGTCGCCGGCCGTCCGGATCGGTGCCAGCTGCAGCGTCGATTTGGCGCGTCGCCGCTGCGCGCTTGCCGGCACGGGTTCGCCGGGCAGTCGATTGGCGCTGTCGGTTTCCGGCGGGGGCACACGCGCGCCGTCGGCGATGCGCACCGCGAAGGCGCGCACCGGTTCGTCGAAGCCCTTGAGTCGCTGCTCGCCGAGCGCCTCGTAGACCAGCGCCAGCCGTCGCGGCACGGTCTCGTAAATCGCGCCTTGAAGGCAAACACCGCCCGGTTCGGCGAGCTGTTCGAGTCGTTGTGCAACGACGACCCCGCTGCCGGTTACCGTTTGCTGGTCGATCACGACTTCGCCCATGGCGATGCCGACGCGCAGCTCGGGACGTAGCTCGTCGTCGAGGGTTCGATTGTGGGCGGCGTTGTCCCGCTGGAAGGCGAGCGCCGCGCAGACCGCGTCCGACGCGCGCGCGAATTCGGCAACCAGCGCATCGCCGCGCAGTTCATGGGTAACGCCGCCGTAGGCCTTGATCGCCTGCGAGAAACGCACGAACGCGTCCTGCATGCGTTGATGTGCGCGGGTCTCGTCGAGCTGTACCAGGGCGGTCGAACCGACGACGTCGGCATGGAGCAGCACGACCAGCCTGCGAGCGGGCGTTGGTGCCAATGTGTCGGGCCTCGCTGTCGTGATCGGGAGTTGCTCCCGCAGATACTAGCCCGAGAGCCGGGCCGGGGCCAGCCGCGCAGGTCAAAATCCCCGGCGAGCGTGGCGGCAGGGCGCCGATCTCGAAAATACATCGGTGACGTTCGCCGGGTCGACAATGGAGTTTCAGATACGGTACGCGGCGTCGGTTCGCTTGCGTCGATTCGACGAAAGATTTAACGTATCGAACAGCGACGCACCTGTTGCCGTAAGCCGTCTATAATCGAAACATGTCCCGCATCGAAGCGGGACCCAAAATCCTCCCGACAAGGGGAACTCGTTGACGCAGAAACCAACGCTTGTGCTGATGCCGGGGCTCGACGGAACCGGGAAACTGTTCGCGCCGATTATCCCCGTGCTCGAACCCCATTTCGAGCTGGTCGTCGTGACTTTTCCGGATCTCGGCTCATTCAACGACTACGTCGAGTACGCGCAGCACCGGTTACCGACGACGCCGGGCTACTCGCTGCTCGCCGAATCGCTGGCCGGACCGGTTGCGGCGGTGATCATGGCCAATCGCCCGGACCAGATCGGCCCGTCGGTGCTGAGCTCGACCTTCGCGCGCTCACCGCTGGTGGCGATGACACGGATTGCCAACCTGGTGCCGAACGGGATGGTTTCGATCGGGGCGCTGAGCGATTTTTGCTTCGACGTCGACGTCGACGGGGACGATTTTTCCGAAACCCAGCCGTTGCCGGTAAACGTGACCGAGCAAATCGACGGTACCGTGCTGAAACACCGGCTCGAGGTCCTGAGCCGCATCGACATATCCGCACTGCTGCCGCAAATCACGGTACCGATTCTGTTAATGCACGGCATCCACGACAAGATCGTATCATCGCAGGATGCGGACCTGTTCGAATCGAACCTGCCCCGCGTCACCCGCGCGAATATCGACGGGCCGCACCTGCTGTTACAGGCGCGGCCGCGCGAATGCGCTGATTGGATCGTCAGGCACGTCCAGGCGTGAAATCGTTGAATCGCCGTGGTGCCGGCGCTCAACGCGCCACGCGCGTGCGGGTTGCACCGCAGCGACGACACTCGTCTTTCTCGACCGGGTCGGCGCCGAACTCGTAGGTGACGTTGACGACGCGGTAGTCGTGAAGACCGAGCCAGCAAAGGACCTGGCCCAGGAATCGAAGCAGCTGTGACATGCCGACGGGCGTAGATTAGCCTGATCGTCGCTATTTTACACCCGCTCGAAAAAAAGTTGCCATGTCGCGAACCCCGCGGGCTCGAGCCGGGCTCGCGGATGCCATCCCGCAGTCGCTGGTCGGGAACCGATCAGGCGAGGTCGCGGAGCAGTGATTCCCGGGTTTCGCCTTCGAGCGCGACGCTGTAGGTATAGACCGGATGCTGTACCCCGATTTCCCAGCGCGCACCGTCCTTGAGCGCTTGCGCCGTCGCGTCGTCGATCTCGAAGCGCAGGAAATGTACCGCCGATGTCTTCTCTTCGGTCGCGCGCTCGAGGTCTTCGTCGGCGATCGACCAGATCTTGTCGTCGTCGCCAATCTGCATCCAGACGAGATCCTCGATGCCGACGAGCTTGGCCAGCTGTGCCGCGCGTACCGTGGGGTCCGGATACTCGATCATGAAGGTGGCCTTGAAGTCGCGCCCGCCAGGAATCAGCGGGTTGTAGGCTTCGAGCTCGTCGTTGATACCGTCGGCCTCGAAAACTTTCTCGATCCGCAGCATTTCCTGGATCTGGTAGAGCAGCGTCAAGCGATCCTCGAAGTAGAGCGTCGCGTTCGGGCCGAGCGCAACCTGCCGGAACCGCTTGTGGGCGAGCACCTGCTGGCGAAACTCGGCGCGCTTCTCGGCGTATTGCTCGAGGCTCATCAAATCATCGCGGGTAATCGGCTGGTGCCAGCGGTCTTGCATCGATTCGAGCATCAAAACCTCCTTTCCATCAAATTCCGTAGGCCTGGCGCAGCAGGCTGATCGGGTGCTGGGTTGCGCTGCCGTCGGCGAGGCCGGCGGAAATGTGCTGGCCCGCCATCGGACAGTCGCTGGTGTAGGCATCGGGCTCGGCCTTGCGCACGCGGTTGACGACCGGCTTGCAGATCTTCATCGACACGTCGTGAAATTCCTGCTTGACCGCGTAGGTACCGTCGTGACCGGAGCAACGTTCGATCGCGTCGACCTCGGTATCGGGAATCAGCGACAGGATGTCGCGCGTCTTCAGGCCGATGCGCTGCACGCGCTGGTGGCAGGCGACGTGGTAGCTGATTTTGCCGATGCCCTGGGCGAAATCGGTCTTGAGCAATCCTGCCTTGTCGCGCAAGGCCAGGTATTCGAAGGGGTCGAAAAACGCGTTCATGACCCGCTTCACGGCCTCGTCTTCGGGATACATCAGCGGCAGTTCCTGCTTGAATTGCAGCGTGCACGACGGGACCGGCGAAATGATGTCCCAGCCGTCGTCGACGAGCTGCGCGAGCAGCGGGATGTTATGGTCCTTGAGCCGGCCGACCGATTCGAGGTCGCCCAGCTCGAGTTTCGGCATGCCGCAACAAACCGTGTTCGGCACGACCATCGTCGGGATGCCGTTGTGCTCGAACACCGCGATCAGGTCTTCGCCGATCTGCGGCTCGTTGTACTCGCCGTAACAGGTGGCGAAGATCGCGACCTTCCCGGTGGTCCGGTCGGTCGGCACGACCTCGTGCTCGCCGGGCCGTCGCCCACGGGTGCGTTTGCTCAGCGTCTTGCTGTGATACTCGGGCAGGCGCGCGTTCGCGTGAATACCGAGCGCCGACTCGAGCAGCGCGCGCGTGTGTTCGTTGCGATTGGTCGCGTTGACGACGCCGGCCACGATCGGAATGCTGGCGAAACTGCCGATCGAATCGGTCGAACTGATCAACTTGTCGCGCCGACGGGCGCGGCCGCGTTTAAAGCCGTTGGCTTTCGCACGCAGCATCAGGTGCGGGAAATCGACGTTCCACTCGTGCGGCGGCACGTAAGGGCACTTGGTCAGGTAGCAAAGGTCGCACAGGTAACAATGATCGACGACCTTCCAGTAATCCTGCCGATCGACGCCGTCGACTTCCATCGTATCGGACTCGTCGACCAGGTCGAACAGGGTCGGAAAGGCGTTGCACAGGCTGACGCAGCGGCGACAGCCGTGGCAAATGTCGAAAACGCGCTCGAGTTCGGCGAACAGCGCGGTTTCGTCGTAGAAGTCCGGATCGTCCTGCCCCAGCGGATGGCGCGTAGGCGCGTCCAGACTGCCTTCGCGAGGTGCGGTAGACATGGCGGCAACCAAAAGGCCGGGCCCTCGCGGGCCCGGCGGCAGTGGGATCAGGCGTCGAGGTTGTCGAGCGCTTTCTGGAAGCGGTTGGCGTGCGAGCGCTCGGCCTTGGCCAGGGTCTCGAACCAGTCGGCGATCTCGTCGAAGCCCTCGTCGCGGGCGGTCTTCGCCATGCCGGGGTACATGTCGGTGTACTCGTGGGTTTCGCCGGCAATCGCGGCCTTGAGGTTGTCCTCGGTGCCGCCGATCGGCAGGCCGGTCGCCGGGTCACCGACTTCCTCGAGGTATTCGAGGTGGCCGTGCGCGTGGCCGGTTTCGCCTTCGGCGGTCGAGCGGAAAACGGCGGAGACGTCGTTAAAACCTTCGACGTCGGCCTTGGCGGCGAAATACAGGTAACGGCGGTTAGCCTGAGACTCGCCGGCGAACGCGTCTTTGAGGTTTTGTTCGGTTTGGGATCCTTTGAGGGACATTACTACCTCCAGTAAGAGTGTGTGTAATTTCGGACGCGTATGTTAGCAATCCGCCTAGATTAATGAAGTTAATTTTATTTATAAATTTGATTGGTCCACGCAATCGTTCAAATAGTCGGCATTTATCGCCAGGGGGAGGTTTTCAGCACCGCGGAGAACGATTATGCTTGCCGGCTCGACGCCCGCAAGGGCAGCCTGTAACCGGGATCGGCCCGACCAGATGAAACAATTCGACGTCTACGCGATCGGCAATGCGCTGGTCGATATCGAGTATCACATGACCGATGCGCGCTTGCGCGAGCTCGGTATCGACAAGGGCGTGATGACGCTGATCGACGAAACGCGGCAAAACAGCCTGGTTGCGCAACTCGGCGAGTCGCACGAGAGCATGACCTGCGGCGGCTCGGCGGCCAACACGATCATCGCGCTCGCCCAGCTCGGCGCCAAAACCCATTTCGACTGCCGCGTATCGAACGATATGACCGGCCAGGTCTTCGCGCGCGATTTGCACCGTTACGGCATCGATTCGGGCCTCGATCACCGGCCGCTGCCCGATGGCGTGACCGGCAAGTGCCTGGTCTTCGTGACCCCGGATGCCGATCGGACGATGAATACCTTCCTCGGCGTCAGCGGCGAACTCGACCGCGGCGACATCGATGTCGATGCGGTCGCGCGTTCCGGGTTCGTCTACGTCGAAGGCTATCTCGCGAGCGCCGAAAACTCGCGCGACGCGGCGATCGAGGTGCGCCGCATCGCCGAGCGCGCGGGCGCGAAAACCGCGCTGACGCTGTCCGATCCGAACATGGTCAAATATTTTCGCGAGGCGCTCGAAGCGATGATCGGCAGTGGCGTCGACTTGCTGTTCGCCAACGAAGAAGAGGCGATGGCGCTCGCGGAAACCGACGATCTCGAGCAGGCGGCGCAGGCGATGAAGCGAATTGCACGCAGTTTCGCGATTACCCGGGGCAAGGACGGCGCCATCCTGTTCGATGGCAACGTCCTGATCGAAATCGAGCCGCATCGCGTCGACGCGATCGACACGCTCGGCGCCGGCGATCTGTTTGCCGGCGCGTTCCTGTTTGGCATCGCGCGCGGCATGAGTTTCCAGCAGGCGGGCGATCTCGCATCGCTCGCGGCGGCGCGCATCGTCACCCAGTACGGCCCGCGCCTGCGCCCCGAACAGACGCGCGCCGTACTCGCCGAATTTAACGCTGGCAATTGAGCCTTGAATCGTTAGAATTGCTGTCTTTTCAATCACCTGGAAAGGAAACTGAAAGTCGCGCTGAAGTTGTCGCAGGAGCCGGGCAGGGCCGGCTCCCGGCACCGCGCGGGAAACCGATAACACGATGACCATGCAGCAAACCAAAGACTTGCGCATCACCGGGACCAAGGAAATCCAGACGCCCGAGGAGTTGATGCAGGAATTACCGCTCAGCGAATCGGCGGCCGAGCTCGTTACCCGTACGCGCCAGGAAATCTACGATGTGCTCGACGGCAAGGACGATCGCCTGGTCGTGATTATCGGTCCGTGCTCGATTCACGATACCGAAGCGGCGCTGGAGTATGCCGGCCGCCTGCAGGCCATGCGCAAGGCGCTGGAAAACGAACTGCTCATCGTCATGCGCGTCTATTTCGAAAAGCCGCGCACGACCGTCGGCTGGAAGGGCCTGATCAACGATCCCGACCTCGACGGCAGCTT
>JBPEYE010000044.1:0-4473 GCA_052030825.1 Gammaproteobacteria bacterium
AGCGCCGGCAGGAAGCGGATGACGTTGCCGCGCACGCCGCAGGACAGCAGCGCGAGCCCGTTCTCGTAAGCCTTGCCGACCAGCGCCTTGGTCAGGTCGGCGTCGGGTTGTTTCGAGTCGCCGTCCTTGACCAGCTCCATCGCCATCATCGCGCCGTGATTGGTGCGCAAATGCCCGATGACCTTCGGGTGCTTCGCCTGCAGCGCCTGCAACCGCATGCCGAAGACACCGGCGACACGGGTCGCCGCGGCGTTAAGATCTTCTTCCTCGATCACTTCGATCATTGCCAGCGCCGCGGCGCAGCCGAGCGGCGAGCCGGCATAGGTACCGCCGAGGCCGCCGGGCAGCGGCGCGTCCATGATCTCGGCCTTGCCGATGACGCCGGCGATCGGGTAGCCGTTGGCCATGCCCTTGGCGACCGTGATCAGGTCGGCCTCGATACCGGCCTGCTCGTGGCAGAACCAGGTGCCGGTGCGCGCGAAACCGCTCTGGATCTCGTCGACGATCAGCACGATGCCGTGCTCGTCGCAGAGCTTGCGCAGCGCTTGCAAAAACTCGGCCGGCGCCGGGTAGAAACCGCCCTCGCCCTGCACCGGTTCAACGATGATCGCGGCGCAGTCCGACGGCGCCAGATCGACCTTGAACAGCTCGTCGAGGACCAGCATCGAATGATCCGTCGTCAGGCCGTGATACTCGATCGGGAACGGCGCGTGGTAGATTTCCGCCGGGAACGGGCCGAACAGGTTCTTGTACGGCGTGATCTTGCCGGTCAGGCCCATCGCCAGCATCGTGCGGCCGTGGAAGCCGCCGCTGAACGCGACCACGCCGCGCCGGCCGGTGTGGGCGCGCGCGATCTTGACCGCGTTTTCGACCGCCTCGGCGCCGGTGGTGACGAAGATCGATTTCTTCTTCGACGGGCCGGGCGCGAGCGCGTTGAGTTTTTCCGCGAGCCGCACCGACGTGTCGTAGGGCGTTACCATCACGCAGGTGTGGCTGAACTTGTTGATCTGCTCGGTGACCGCGGCGGTGATCTTCGGGTGGCAATGGCCGGCCGAGACCACCGCGATGCCGGTGCCGAAATCGATGTAGCGCTTGCCCTCGATGTCCCACAGCTCGGAGCCTTTGGCGCGCTCGATGTAGACCGGCGCGATGTTGCCCTGGCCGCGGGCGACCGCGTCGTCCTTGCGCGCCTGCCAGTCGTGATTCGAAATTCCTTCGGCTGCGGTTGCCTTCAGATTCGCTTTGCTCATTGGTCGATACCTCCAATGCACATGTACTTGATCTCGAGGTAATCGTCGAGACCGTATTTGGAGCCCTCGCGGCCCTGGCCGGATTCCTTGACCCCGCCGAACGGCGCCATTTCGTTCGAGATGATGCCCTCGTTGATGCCGACGATGCCGTATTCGAGCGCCTCGGCAACCCGCCAGATGCGGCCGATGTCGCGCGCGTAAAAATAGCAGGCGAGGCCGAACGGCGTGTCGTTGGCCATGTCGATGGCTTCCTGCTCGTCCTTGAACTTGAACAGCGGCGCGATCGGGCCGAAAATTTCTTCCTGGAACACGCGCATCTCGCCGGTGACGTTGGTCAGGATCGTCGGCTCGAAGAACTGCTTGCCGAGATCGGAGCGGTGACCGCCGACGACCATCTTCGCGCCCTTCGACACGGCGTCCTCGATGAAGCCTTCCATGTCGTTGGCGGCTTCCTCGGTAATCAGCGGGCCGATCTTGACGTCCTCGTCGGTACCCGGACCCATCTTCAGTCCGCCGACCGCGTCGGCGAGCTTGGCTGCGAACGCGTCGTAGCAGCTCTCCTGCACCAGGATGCGGTTGGCACAGACGCAGGTCTGGCCGGCGTTGCGGTATTTGCAGGTCAGGGCGCCGGCGACCGCGGCGTCGAGGTCGGCGTCGTCGAAGACAATGAACGGCGCGTTGCCGCCGAGCTCCATCGACGTGCGCTTCATCGTCTTCGCGCAGTCGGCCATCAGCTTCTTGCCGACCGGCGTCGAGCCGGTGAAGGTCAGCTTGCGCACCAGCGGGTTCGACGTCATTTCTTCACCGATCTTGCTGGTCTCGCCGGTCACCATGTTGATCACGCCGGACGGAATGCCGGCGCGCTCGGCGAGTTCGACGAATGCGTAGGCCGACAGCGGCGTCGCGTTGGCCGGCTTGCAGACGACCGTGCAGCCGGCGGCGAGCGCCGGCGCGATCTTGCGCGTCAGCATCGCGTTGGGAAAATTCCACGGCGTGATGCAGGCGACCACGCCGACCGGCTGCTTGATGCAGACGATGCGCTTGTCGTTCGACGGCTGTGGAATCGTGTCGCCGTAAATGCGCTTGCCTTCCTCGGCGAACCACTCGATGTAGTTGGCGCCGTATGCGATCTCGCCGCGCGACTCGAACAGCGGTTTGCCCTGCTCGGTGGTCATGATCAGCGCGAGGTCTTCCTGCGCTTCCATCATCAGGTTGAACCACTTGCGCATGACCGCGGCGCGTTCCTTGGCGGTTTTGTTGCGCCAGGCAGGCATCGCCGCGTGCGCGGCCTCGATCGCGCGCCGGGTTTCGGCGGTACTGCATTTCGCGACCTCGGCGACGACTTCGCCGTTGGCGGGGTTCTTGACCGGGACCGTCTCGCCGCTGTCGGCGTCGACCCATTCGCCGTTGATGTAGGCGCGGGTTTTGAGTAATCCCGGGTCGGATAGATTCATGCTCATGGGGATGATTCCGTAGAGTTGGCTGCGAGGGCGAGAAGGATAACGATTTCGGCCCGGTTCCTCAAATGAATTCAGACGTCGCCAGGGCTTGCCGCGCGCCGCCGCCAATCTGTTAAGATAGCGGCCAAAACCGAGTAGGGGGAGATCAACCATGCCCGACAACGGAAGGCGCGCGAAAAGCGCCGAACGGACCAGTCTCGACTTCTATCACAGCCCGACGCAGCTGCGCTTCGACACCTGGCATCGGCTCGAGGAAAACGCGAGCCGCCTGCACGAAAAGCATAATCGCAAGGCCGATGTCGCCGCGCTGGTCAAGAAAATCCGCGAGGAGCTGACGCTGCTCGAAGTCATCGAGGATTACAGCGCCTTCCCGTCGCAGGACGACATTAAGCTGCTATGGCACCTGTTCGAGCACAGCGATTTCGGCGCGCTCGCACGCGTCGTCGGTCGCGTCGTGCGCGCGCTGACCAACGGCACCTACCGCTCGCGTGCGGTCAACCTGCGCGCGCAAGTCGAGTACGACCCCGAGGACGAGGCCGACCAGCCCTACGACGAGGAGCACCACCAGCGCCCTTATTTCGAGGTGCTGTTCGTCGACGAGAGCGGTGACGACGAGGCGCGGCGACTGCGCGAGCGGATTCGCGAGCTGCGCCGGCCCGAGGACGACTTCATTTACGACATCGTCGTCGTGCCGAGTTTCGAGGACGCGCTGATCGCGGTGCTGTTCAACTACAACATCCAGACCGTCGTGATTCGCTACGGTTTTCCGCTGCGCTCGGTCAATCACCTCGAAATCCTCAAGCGCTATACCGCGAGCATCGACGAATCCGCCTACGAGGACACGCTCGACATCGAGCGCGGGCCGCTGCTCGGCGACCTGCTCTCCGAAATGCGCCCCGAGCTCGACCTGTTCCTCGTCACCGACACCGCGGTCGAGGACATCGCCGGCCGCGTCACGCAGAAATTCAACCGCATCTTCTACCAGCAGGAAGACTACGTCGAGCTGCATCTGAACATCCTGCGCGGCATCCAGGCGCGCTACGAGACGCCGTTTTTCACCGCGCTGCGCAAGTACAGCCAGCAGCCGACCGGCGTATTCCACGCGATGCCGATTTCGCGCGGCAAGTCGCTGACCAAGTCGCACTGGATCAAGGACATGGCGCAGTTCTACGGCATGAACATCTTCCTCGCCGAAACCTCGGCGACGTCGGGCGGGCTCGATTCGCTGCTGCAGCCGCACGGACCGATCAAGAAGGCGCAGGAACTCGCCGCGCGCGCGTTCGGCGCGAGGCGCACCTATTTCGTCACCAACGGCACGTCGACCGCCAACAAGATCGTCGTGCAGGCGCTGGTGCGCCCCGGCGATATCATCCTGATCGACCGCGATTGCCACAAGTCGCACCACTACGGCATGGTGCTGGCCGGCGCGCAGACCTGCTATCTGGATTCGTATCCGTTGAACGATTACTCGATGTACGGCGCGGTGCCGCTGGCCGAGATCAAGCACAAGCTGTTGCTGTACAAAAAGGCCGGCAAGCTCGACAAGGTCAAGATGCTGCTGTTGACCAACTGCACTTTCGACGGCGTGGTCTACAACGTCGAGCGGGTGATGGAGGAGTGCCTCGCGATCAAGCCGGACCTGATCTTCCTGTGGGACGAGGCCTGGTTCGCCTTCGCCGGCTTCACGCCGATGTACCGCCGGCGCACCGGCATGGCGACCGCCAAGCGTCTGCAGGCGCGCTACCGCAGCGAAGAGTACCGCG
>JBPEYE010000440.1:0-4600 GCA_052030825.1 Gammaproteobacteria bacterium
GACAACGTGAAGATGGAAGTGACGCTGATCTCGCCGATCGCGATGGACGAGGGTTTGCGGTTTGCGATTCGCGAGGGCGGACGCACCGTCGGCGCCGGCGTCGTCGCCAAGATCCTGGAGTAATTTTGCAGGCATTGCATCGGGGCGGGAGATGTACTACCATCCCCGCCCTTTGTTTGATGGCGGGCCTGGCGCTCGCCATTGACTAGGACAGTAGCTCAATTGGCAGAGCAGCGGTCTCCAAAACCGCAGGTTGGGGGTTCGATTCCCTCCTGTCCTGCCATTATTATGGATTTTCGAGGTTCCTGAGTGGCCACCAAGACCGAACAGACGACGTCAGCTATCGATACCTTCAAATTGATGACTGCCGTACTGGTGCTCATTGCCGGTGTGGTCGGCTTTTACTACTTCGAAGACGAGTCGCAACTGCTGCGCGTGCTCGGCATGCTCGCGGTTGCGGTAGTGGCGTTTCTGATCGCGGCAACGACCGACAAGGGGCGCCGGGGTCTGGGCTTCGTGCGCGAGGCCCGCGTCGAAGTGCGCAAGGTCGTCTGGCCGACGCGCCAGGAAGCCCTGCAGACGACGCTGGTAGTGCTGTTCATGGTGATTCTAGTCGCGATCATGTTGTGGCTGTTCGACCTGCTCCTCGGGTGGGGCGTCAGCAAAATACTGGCTTGAGTAATGTCTGACGAAGAATTGAAATCAGAGTCGATGGCGGCCGAGGTGGAAGCAGCCGACGAGGCCGACGAAGCCGATGAAGCCGCGGTAACCGACGCGCCGACGGCCGGCGAAGCCGCCGCTGCGCGCATGACCGCGACGCGCGACGAACCGGCCGCGGACGAGGCGGAAGCGAAATCCACGGATGCCGTGGAAGCCGTTGACGAAGCGGAAGCCGCAGACGAAGCGGAGGTCGCGGCGGCAGCGCAGGCCACGGATGAAACGGAGACCGCCGAGGCAGCGGAAGCCACCGATGAAACGGAGGCCGCCGAGACAGCGGAAGCCACCGACGTCGCGGAAGACGCGGCCGAAGAAGCGAGCGCTGCGGACGAAGCGGAAGCCGCGGCGGAAGCGGAAGCCGCGGACGAAGCCGATGCGACGAAACCCGCCGCGGCGGCAGCGGCAGTCGCGGCGAAAGCGACGGCCACTGAAGAAGTGGAAGTCGCGGACGACGCCAAGGCGGCGAAACCCGCCGCCAAGGAAAGCGATTCCAACCTGCGCTGGTACGTGGTCCACGCATACTCGGGTTTCGAAACCTATGTCAAGAAGGTGCTCGAAAGCCGCATCAAGACGTCGCCGCACAAGAAATTGTTCGGCGAGATCATGGTGCCGACCGAGGAAGTGGTCGAAATGCGCGAAGGCAGCCGGCGCAAAAGCGAACGCAAGTTCTTTCCCGGTTACGTGCTCGTGCAGATGGAAATGAACAACGATACCTGGCACCTGGTCAAGGACGTGCCGAAGGTGCTCGGATTTATCGGCGGCACCAGTGACCGGCCGGCGCCGATCAGCGAAGCCGAGGCCAACGCGATCCTGAACCGCGTCGAGGAAGGGGTCGATCGCCCGCGGCCGAAAGTGCTGTTCGAGGTCGGCGAGGTCGTGCGCGTTTGCGACGGGCCGTTCAACGACTTCAATGGCGTCGTCGAAGAAGTCAACTACGAAAAGAGCAAGATGCTCGTTTCGGTGCAGATTTTTGGTCGTTCCACGCCGGTCGAACTGACGTTCGGCCAGGTCGAGAAAGGCTGAGACGGGATTTTCGCCACGGCGAAAACGAATTGAAACGAAGGCCCAGGCCTTCACAACGGGGAGGGCAGCCCACGCGCTGTCCGCCGGGACCCGGGAGTTAGCTTTATGGCTAAGAAGATCGAAAACTACATCAAGTTGCAGGTGCCTGCCGGCGCCGCCAATCCGAGCCCGCCGGTCGGGCCGGCACTTGGCCAGCATGGCCTTAATATCATGGAGTTCTGCAAGGCGTTCAATGCTCAGACCCAGGACGTCGAAAACGGCCTGCCGTTGCCGGTCGTGATCGCGGTCTACACCGACAAGAGCTTTACCTTCGAAATCAAGACCCCGCCGGCCGCGGTGTTGCTGAGGAAGGCCGCCGGTGTCGCCAAGGGCAGCGGTACGCCGAACTCGGAAAAGGTCGGCCGGGTTACCCGCGCCCAACTCGAGGAGATCGCCAACACCAAGATGAAGGATCTCAACGCCAACGACATCGACGCGGCGGTGCGCATCATCGCCGGTAGCGCCCGCAGCATGGGTATCGAAGTGGAGGGCGTGTAAGATGGCGAAACTTTCCCGGCGGATGCGTGAAATTCGCGAAAAAATCGATCGCACGCGGCTTTATCCGGTCGACGAGGGTCTGGCCCTGATCAAGGAATGCAGTCGCGCCAAATTCGACGAGACGGTCGAGGCCGCGATCAACCTCGGCGTCGACCCGCGCAAGTCCGACCAGAACGTGCGCGGCTCGAGCGTATTGCCCAACGGCACCGGCAAGCAGGTGCGCGTGGCCGTCTTTACCCAGGGCGAGAATGCGGACAAGGCCAAAGCCGCGGGCGCCGACGTCGTCGGCATGCAGGAACTCGCCGAGGCGATGAAAGGCGGTGACCTGAACTATGACGTCGTCATCGCCAGTCCCGATGCGATGGGCGTCGTCGGCCAGCTCGGCCAGCTGCTCGGACCACGCGGGCTGATGCCGAACCCGAAAGTCGGCACGGTGTCGCCGGACGTCGAGACCGCGGTCAGGAATGCCAAGGCCGGGCAGGTCCGCTACCGCACCGACAAGGGCGGAATCGTGCACTGCACGATCGGCAAGGCGAGCTTCGAGGTCGCGCAACTGCGTGAAAACCTCGAGCATCTGCTGACCGACCTGAAAAAGGCCAAGCCGAGTTCGTCGAAGGGCGTTTACCTGCGCAAGGTGTCGGTTTCGACGACGATGGGCCCGGGCCTCGCGGTCGATCAGGCATCGCTTTCGATCAAGTGACCCGGCGCGAAGCGCCGGGTCATCCCGAGCGTCGCGGAGCGACGCGAGGGATCTCCCGAAACTGGCCAGATCGTCATTCGGGTCAGTTTCGAGAGGTTCCCGCCAACACGGGAACAGGTTTTGCTGAGGATGTCGGCGCGATGCGCCGGCGACTCGTCAAAGACCGCGGGTGGCTTGGGCCTTAATTTCCCGCGCAGACGATCTTCTGAGACAGGGTGACCTGGTTGAGAAGTCGTAAGGACAACGGTAGCGATACCGGACAGGGACAGCGGTCCGGGCCCAGGCCCGGTGGTTTACTTAATCAGGAGTAGTCAGATGCCTTTAACGCTTGAGCAAAAGCAGAATGTGGTCAGCGAGGTGGCCGAAGTGGCCGCGCGCGCGCATTCCGTGATTGCCGCCGAGTATCGGGGCTTGACTGTTGGCGAAATGACCGAGCTGCGCGTCAAGGCGCTCGAATCCAACGTGCACCTGCGCGTGGTCAAGAACACCCTGGCGCGGCGCGCCTTCGACGGCACCGATTACGCGTGCCTGAACGAAGCGCTCGACGGACAGCTGGTCTATGCGTTCTCGATGGACGAACCGGGCGGTGCCGCCCGAGTTCTGAAGGATTATTCGAAAGGCAACGACAAGCTGGTCGTCCGGCTGATCGCCTTCGGTGGCGAGTTGCTCGAGCCTTCGGAGATCCAGCGACTCGCATCGCTGCCAACCTATGATCAAGCAATCAGTATGTTGATGGCCGTGATGAAGGCGCCCGTGGAAAAGCTGACGCGTACGTTGAACGAAGTACCCGGCAAGCTGACCCGAACCGTCGCCGCGATTCGCGATCAGAAGCAATAGTTTTCAATCTGTACCAGGAGAAATCCCAATGGCAGCTTCGAAAGAAGACATTCTCGAAACCATTTCCAACATGACGGTCATGGAAGTCGTCGATCTGATCGCCGCGATGGAAGAAAAGTTCGGCGTCTCGGCCGCCGCCGCGGTGGCCGCCGCGCCGGCCGCAGCCGCTGCCGGTGACGCCGGTGGCGAAGCCGCCGCCGAGAAGGACGAGTTCGACCTCGTGCTCGCGTCGTTCGGCGACAAGAAGGTCAACGTCATCAAGGCGGTACGCGGCATTACCGGTCTGGGCCTCAAGGAGGCGAAAGACATGGTCGAAGGCGCGCCGACGACGGTCAAGGAAGGCGTCGCCAAGGCCGAGGCCGAAGAAATGAAGAAACAGCTTGAAGAAGCTGGCGCAACCGTGGAGTTGAAATAACTCGCGGTCGTTGGGTACTTGTACCCGAACTTGCAAACGGGCTGATGACCTGCGCGGTCATCGGCCCGCGTGCGCTCGAAGGAAAAGCGCGCGACGGACGTGAGATGCAAGCGTCCATGATGACAACGTTATCGATGGTGACTATAGATGGCATACTCTTTTACTGAGAAAAAACGTGTTCGCAGAGATTTCGGCAAGCGGCCGGCGGTGATCGAAGAACCTTACCTGCTCGCGATTCAAACCGAATCCTACAAGCGTTTTTTGGATCCCCAGGGAGATCTGGAGGGCACCGGACTGCAGCGGGCTTTCGAATCGATCTTCCCGATCGTCAGCTTCAGCGGTAACGTCGAGCTCGAGTACGTCAGCTACCG
>JBPEYE010000441.1:0-3452 GCA_052030825.1 Gammaproteobacteria bacterium
AAGCCGGGGCGGCGGCAGGCCGTCCCGGCTCGAAAGTATCGGGCGATTGAAGCCTAGTGCCGGGTAATACCGAACAGGTTGCGAAAGGTCGTGATGAAGGAATGCTGCAAGCTTCTTTCGCGCTCGCGTTGCTCGCGCTCGAGTTTGGCACGCAGGCTCTCGCGCCGGCTCTGGGCGGGGCCGTCCCCGACTGCGCAGCTGGCAACCTGGGTGAAATTGGTATCGGTGATAACGCCACCGTTACCGTCGGTGAAATCGGTATTGTCCTGTCTACTGAGAATAACGTCGTCTTTCATTACCAATTCCTGCTTGTAATCCTGCGTCAATTGTACGGATTGGCGCATGCCGCGCCGCGCACTGACGCACATTCCGGTGTTGGTACCCGTCGTATATAGCCAATAAGTTGGCATTTTGGTTGTGAGGTATCTCACATTCGGCCAAAATGGACCCGGAAAAGCGCCATCGGAAGCCGGTCATCGACGGAGATTCCGGACTTCCGGGTGACGCTTCATTTGACGCGAAACCGCGCTGAGCGTGCCGAATCGACTCGAATGACAACGGGATACGATCATCGGCAACCGATGCCGGGGAAGCGGGTAACGGGGAGGATACGACACGATGAACACGTTGAGAATAATCCTGACGGGAATGATCCTGGTCGGATGGATCGGTCAGGCGCAAGCGAATGGTTACTGGGGCATTGGCGGATCGTTGGTCAATTTCGACGACGGCGCCGACGAGATCGACCCGAAAAACGGTTTGCTGCGTCTCGGCTACGAAATCAATCAACACTTCGAAATCGGCGGCGAAATCAGCCTCACCCTGATTTCCGACGAGTTCGAAGGCGTCGACTTCGACGTCGATTCGACGTTCTTCTACATCAAGTTGAATGCGGTACTCGACGGCGGCAATCGCGTCTACGTCATGGCCGGGCCGACCGACGTCGAGCTCACCGGTTCCAGCGGCGGGGTCAGTATTTCGGCCGATGACTCCGATACCGGAATCGGATTGGGATTCCAGATCAAGGCGGCGTCCGGCGGATACTGGGCGTTCGACTATATCCGCTACTTCGACGATGACGGGGTCGAGGTGACCGGGTTGAACTTCAGCTATCTCGCTTACTTCTAGCGATCGCGGGGATCGAGGTCGAGGAAGATCTGGCGAACCGCCTCGTCCAGGCGTGAATCGATCTCGCCGGCCGGACGCACCAGCACGAGCTGGCGGGTATCGACCGGGTTGTCGAACGGGATCTGGACGAGGCGGTTTCGCTCCACCGGGGCATGCAGGCGACGCGGCACGATCGACACGCCGAAACCCTCGGCGACGAGATTTTCGATCGCTTCGAGCGAATCGATTTCGATCGATTCGGTGACGTGGATGCCGCGCGCCTGCAGGCGCGCGGCGATGTGCTGGCCCACCCAGGTCCGGCGATTGAAGGCGATGTACGGCATCGCGCGGATCAGCTCGACATCGGTCGTCATGGCGGCGAGGCCGGCGGGACCGATGACGTAAAGCGGTTCGCGCGCGATGGGCGTCACCTCGAGACCTGAAATTTCGGCCTCCGGCATCGTCAGCAACGCGTAGTCGAGTTCCCGCCGCAGCACCGCCGCCGACAACTCCCCCGATAGCCCCGATCGGACCCGGACCTGCAGTTCCGGGTAGCGCTCGCGCAGCGCCGAAAGCACGCGCGGCAGCAGGTACTGGACACAGGTGGGTACGATGCCGATGACCAGCGACGTGTAGGGTTCGCCTTCGGTGGCGAGCCGTCGAATCGATTCGAGCCGGGTAAGGATCTCGTCGGCGATCCGGGCGATACGCAGACCGTCGGCGGTCAACGCCACCGGCCGGCTGGAGCGGTCGAACAACTCGGCGCCGAGCGCGGCCTCGAGTTCGCGCATCTGCACGCTGACCGCGGCGTGGCTGAGACCGATGCGGTCGGCGGCGGCGGCGAAGCTGCCATGGTGCTTGATCGCGCCGAGCGTGCGCAGTTGGCGGAAATTCATCGTCGGAAACAAGTTAAAATTTTTTTAAGTATAGCTTTATTTATTTTCATTATCATTAGTAATACTAAAGTAATATGCTGCTCGTATGAACCCTGAACCGACGCTCGACGTGCGCGTCTGGCGCGGCGATGCCAGCGGCGGCGAATTTAACCGTTACGCCGTACCGCAACGGCCGAGCCAGACCATTCTCGATGTCGTCACCTGGATCCAGCGCCACGTCGAGTCGAGCCTCGCCTATCGCTTCGCGTGCCGCGTCGGCATGTGCGGCTCGTGCGCGATGCTGGTCAACGGTCAGCCGCGCTGGACCTGCCGCACGCATGTCGACAAGGTCGCGCACGACGCGCGGCTCGAAATCGCGCCGCTGCGCAACTTCCCGGTGATCCGCGACCTGGTCTGCGACATGGATGCCTTCTTTGCCAAGTGGCAGCGCGCCGACGGCCGCTTCCACGGCGGCACGCGCCGCGACCAGGCGGTTGCAAAAATCTCGCCCGAGTCCGCCGCGCGTCGTGCCGCCGACGCCGGAATCGAATGCATCAACTGCGGCATTTGCTACGCCGCCTGCGATCTGGTCGGCTGGAACCCGGCGTATCTCGGGCCGGCGGCGCTCAACCGCGCGTGGACGCTGATGAACGACGAACGCGACGTCAACGGGTCGGCGCGGCTCGCCGCGGTTGCCGGCGACGCCGGCTGTCACCTGTGCCATTCGCAACAGGGTTGCGCGACGTTTTGCCCGAACGGACTCAACCCGACCGCGTCGATTGCCGGGCTCAAACGTCTGACCGCCGGCGCGTGGCTGCGCGGCAAGTATCGTCGAGCGCGGGCTCGGCATGATTGAACTGCGCCTCTATCTCGCGCAGCGCATCAGCGCGATGGTGCTCGCGCCGCTGGTGCTGTTGCACCTCGGCACGATGATCTACGCGATCCAGGGCGGGCTCGACGCCGGCGAAATTCTGGCGCGCACGCGCGGCAGCCTGTTCTGGGGCGGTAGCTACGGCCTGTTCGTGATCGCGGTCGCGGTGCACGCGGCGATCGGCCTGCGCAATATCGCGCGCGAATGGTTCGGCCTTGGCGGCGTCGCGCTCGCCGGGCTCGCGTGGGCGGCTTTCGCGGTGCTGCTCGGCCTCGGCCTGCGCGCGGTCGCGGTGCTCGTGGGGGGCGGATGAAACCGCATCGCCGCCAGCCGCTGTATCTCGCCTTCGTACTGCACCGGCTCTCGGGCCTCGGGCTCGCGCTGTTCCTGCCGTTCCATTTTTACGTCCTCGCGCTGGCGCTCGACCCGGCGCGCCTCGACGCGTTTCTCCACTGGAGCGAACTGCCGCTGGTCAAGGCCGCCGAATTCGGTCTCGTGTTTCTGCTCGCCGTCCACCTGTTCGGCGGCCTGCGCCTGCTCGCGATCGAGTTCCTGCCGTGGCGCGACGGACAAAAGCAACTCGCCGCGGCGGCGTGCGC
>JBPEYE010000442.1:0-2802 GCA_052030825.1 Gammaproteobacteria bacterium
GAAGGTCGCGGTGACGAGGATGATCGCGGCGCCGATCAGCATGCCGAGAAACAGCGAGTAATCGAAGTAGTAGCCGTCGCGCAGCGGGTCGTAGGTCGTGCAGAACAGCTTCACCTTGTCGATCAGCGTCGCGAACAATGCCTGCTCGGGCGCGGCGCGACCGAGCACGAGCTCGATCAGCGGGTCGACCAGCAGCGGCGTATCGAAGGTCTGGCCATAGACCTGGCGGTAGACGCGACCGTCGGCATCGAGCACGGTCGCCTGGATTACATGGTCGAAGCCGGCCGAGGTCGGGTAGAACGCGAAGCCGGTGGCGTCGGCGAGCGCCGCGATCGCCTCCGGGGAAGCGCTCAACGCGTGCCAGCCGGGCACGTCGATGCCCTGGCGCGCGGCGAAGTAACGCATCGCTTCGGGCGTGTCGACCGCGGTATCGAAGCCGATCGTCGCGACCGCGAAGCTGTCGGCTCCGAGCGCGGCGCGCGCCTTGTCGACCACCGTTTTCAGGTGCCGCGTTGTCAGCGGGCAGACGTGGTGGCAACTGGTGAAGATCAGGCTCAGCACCAGCGGCTTGCCGCGCAGCTCGGCGAGACCGAGTTGCCGACCGTCGGGCGTGACAAAGACGTGATCGCCGACCCGGTTGCCGAGCGCGGCCTGGCTGGTCGCCAGCGCCGTATCGTAATCGAAGTTTCCGCTGGCCGCGGCCGGCGGCAGCGCCACGAACAAGGCCAGCAGTAACAGGATCCCGCGCACGACGACGCCCGTCAGCCGAGCAGCCACGCGTCGAGCACGGCGCCCGAGAGCAGCAACGCAAGCTGCAGCAGCGACGCGAAGAAACTTTGCATCGCGACGCGCGGCGTCGGTTCGCGCAGCATGCGCAGGTTGTGGTAGAGAAAGTAACCCCCGCCCGCGACCGCGCCGGCGAGGTAGATCCAGCCGAGGCCGAAGCAAAATGGCGCGATCGAAAACGCAACCAGCGCGAGCGTGTTGACGAACACCACGCGCGCGGCACGCGCGCGGCCGATCATGACCGGCAGCATCGGCACGCCGGTCTGCGCGTAGTCGCGCTGCTTGGCGATCGCGAGGCTCCAGAAATGCGACGGCGTCCACAGGAACAGTGTAAGCGCGAGCAACAGCGGCACCGGCCCCGGCACGGGGTCGACCGCGGCGGCGCCGGCAAGCACGGCGAAGCTGCCGGCGGCGCCGCCGATGACGATATTCGTCCACGAGCGGCGCTTGAGCCAGACGGTATAGACGATCGCGTAGCAGAACGCGCCGAGGAAGACGTGCAGCGCCGCCGCGCCGTTCAACAGATAAGCCGCCGGTACGGTGCCGGCGACGAGCAGCAGGCCGATGCCCGCGAGCCACGCCGGGCCGCGGGTGAAATAGCCGGTGACGAACGGCCGCGTGCAGGTCCGCGGCATGCGCCGGTCGAGGTCGACCTCGTAGAACTGGTTGAAGGCGCCGGCGGCGCCGGCCGCGAGCAGGATCGACAGCGCCAGTACCATCGCGTCGCCGGGATGCGCCGGCGCGCCCGGTGTCACCGCCATCGCCGCCAGCGCGGTCAGCGCCATCATCACGCCGATACGCAGCTTGAGCAGGTTGGCCAGTTGCGATGCGAACCGGCGCCAGTCGGCCGCGCGCGCGAGGCCCGCCGGCGATTCGAGACACTGGCTCTCGCGCGCCGCGCTCATCGCGTCAACTCATCGGCCACACCGAGGCCAGGTAATCCCAGTTGATGAAGTAATAGACCACGAAGGACACCAACAGGAAGAGCGCCAGCACGAAGGTGCCCGGCGCCTCGAAACCGGCCGAACCGTGTTCCTCGACCGCGAGCTTCGGCGCCATCGGCAGTCGCTCCGGCTGGGTCACGTTATACGCCGACGGCGCCAGCGGGAAGCCGAAGCTCTGCAGCAGGCCGGCCGACTCGTCGAGCTTTTTGCCGAACAGCAAGGAGCCGACCGCGACCACCAGGAACATCGCGCCGCCGAGCACGCCGAGCACACCGCCGACGCCGGCCACCGCCATCATCGTGTAGGCGGTACCCGGGTAGTCGAAACCGAGCATCGCGCCGGTGAAGTCCATGTCCCAGTGGCGCCTTGAGACGCCGAGCGTGCCGGCGCCGAGCATGAACAGGATCATCAGCGTCATGCCGGCCGAGAACACGTAGGGCTGCCACTTCGCCATCCACGGCAGGAACAGCCCGCGGCGGAACAGCACCGGGATCAGCAGGTAGGTCAATGCCATGAACGCCAGCGTCGTGCCGACCGCGACGGTGGCGTGGAAATGCGCCGGCACGTAAATCGTGTTGTGGATGATCAGGTTGATCTGCTCGGTACCCATGACCACGCCGGTGATGCCGCCGAGGAAGCCGAAGATAATCAGCGAGAAGAAGAAGCCCGAGAATACCGGGTTGCCCCACGGCGCCTTGCGCAACCACTCGAACATCCCCTTGTTGAAACCCGCGCGCCGCTGCGCGACTTCCATCGAACCCGGCACGGTGAGGCCGTGGATCATGCTCGCGAGCACCGCGAGGTACATCGCGTACGAAGTGTTGAACACCTTCCACTCGGCGGAAAGGCCCGGGTCGGCCAGCAGGTGGTGGGCGCAGGCGAGCTGCAAAAACAGGATGTAGAGCAGGAACGCCATCCGGCTGACCTTCTCCGACATCGGCCGCGCGTTGAACAGCACGCCGGCGAGCAGGTACCAGACCGATACGTGCGCGGCGACGTTGATCTGCTGCGACGAGTGCCCCATGCCCCACCAGATGATGCGGTACATCGCCGCGTCGATGTGGCCGATGTA
>JBPEYE010000443.1:0-3368 GCA_052030825.1 Gammaproteobacteria bacterium
CTGCGCGCGCGCACCCGACGGCTCAAGCGCGAACACGGGCTCGACATGGTCGTCGTCGACTACCTGCAGCTGATGCAGGTTGCCGGTACGCAGGAGAACCGCGCCACCGAAATTTCCGAGATTTCGCGCTCTTTGAAAGCGCTGGCGAAGGAACTGAACGTGCCGGTAGTCGCGCTGTCGCAGCTGAATCGCAGCGTCGAGCAGCGCCCGGACAAGCGCCCGGTGATGTCCGACCTGCGGGAATCGGGCAGCATCGAGCAGGATGCGGACGTGATCCTGTTCATCTACCGCGACGAGGTCTACCATCCGGAGAGCGCCGACGCGGGTGTCGCCGAACTGCTGATTCGCAAGCAGCGCAATGGTCCGATTGGCATGGTCAAGCTCGCGTTTCTCGGCCAGTACACGCGCTTCGAGAACCTTGCGTTCGATGACTACGGGGGCGAATTTGAATAGCCATGGGCCGAACCGTCATCCTCGCGCGATTATCGACCTCGACGCAATTCGGCACAATTATCGATATCTGAAAGCGGCCGCCGGCGGCAACCGTCTGATCGCGGTGGTCAAGGCCGATGCCTACGGCCATGGCGCGGCCGAGGTTGCGCGGGCACTCGCCGACGAAGCCGATGCCTTCGCCGTCGCCGCGGTCGGTGAAGCGGTCGCGTTGCGTCATGCCGGCGTCGAGCAGAAACTGCTCGTCATGGGTGGCTTCACCAGCGCCGATGAGCTCAGGACCTGTATCGCCTTTCGGCTCGATCCGGTCCTGCACCACGACTTTCATCTCGAACGGCTTGCCGCCGAGACCGACCTCGACGATCTCGAGGTGTGGCTCAAGATCGATACCGGCATGGGCCGGCTTGGATTCGCGGCCGAGGGCGCGCAGGACGTGCTGCGCCGACTGCACGCGTTCGACACGATCGGCAACATCCGCCTGATGACCCACCTCGCCAGCGCCGACGACGCCGAGGATCCGTTCACCGAAACGCAACTCGAGCGCGTTGCGAGCCTCGGGCTCGATGACTTCGAGTGGGGCATTGCCAACTCGGCCGGTATCCTCGGCTGGCCGTCGGCGCACCGTGTCTGGGGACGTGCCGGGATCGCGCTGTATGGCGCCGATCCGCTGTCCGACCGGGATCAGCAGCGGCGCGAACTCAAGCCCGCGATGACGATGAAATCGATCGTGCTCGCGGTCAACGCGCACTGCAGCGGCGACCGGATCGGCTACGCCGGCGTCTTCACCTGCGAACGCGACTCGACGATCGCGGTGGTCGCGACCGGCTACGCCGACGGCTATCCGCGGCACAAGGTCGCGACCGCGCAAGTCGAGATCGGCGGCCGGCTGTGCGACGTCGTCGGCCGCGTGTCGATGGACATGATCACGGTCGACGTCAGCGATGTCGATGGTGTCACGGTTGGCGACGAGGTCACGCTGTTCGGCGCCAGGCCAACGGTCAACGAGCTCGCCGAGTGCTCGGAGACGATCGCCTACGAAATCCTCTGCAACGTCGGCGCTCACGCCGAGCGCGAATACGTCGGCTAGCGCTGTCGATCGCGCGATCCGCAATCCAGTTGTGATTGGCGCTTCTCGTCGATTCTGGCCCCGAACCTGAATCCCGTGCTCGAAGCGCGGATTGACCGGCTCTCGGTAATTTGAACTGGCATAAAAGCCTGAATATCCGTAAAATCGCGCGTTCCGAATCAAGCGCCTGTAGCTCAGTTGGATAGAGTACCTGGCTACGAACCAGGCGGTCGGGAGTTCGAATCTCTCCAGGCGCGCCACCATTTAAAAAGCCCCCGCAAGGGGGCTTTTTAAATGGTGGTACGGTTGGCGCGGTATGAGACTGCGGCGCGCAGCGCCGGAGTTCGACAAACCCGCCGTATCACCGTACATTACGCCAGATCCGAAAACCTGCCCCCGATGCCGACGCTACCACTCGACAGCCCGCCCGCGAACCTGTGCCTCATCCGCCTGTCGGCGCTCGGCGACGTTACCCACGCGTTACCGGTGGTGCGCGCGATCCAGCGGCATTGGCCCGAGACGCGAATCACGTGGATTACGGCAAAGCTCGAGCACCAGCTGCTGCGACTAATCGATGGCATACGCTTCGTCGTCGTCGACAAGCGTGCGGGCTGGCGCGAATACCCGAGGTTGCGGCGGGAACTCGCCGGCGAGCATTTCGACGTTATGCTGCAAATGCAAACATCCGCCCGCGCGAACCTGACCGGATTGTGCGTCCGCGCCGGGGTCAAGCTCGGCTGGGACAAGAGCCGCGCCCGCGATTTTCACCGCTGGTGCATGACCGATGCCATTCCCGCGACCCCTTTCGAACACCAGGTTCAAGGGCACCTCTCGTTCGCGCGCACGCTCGGGCTCGATGCCGCCGAGCCCGAATGGAACTTCCCGATCACCCCGGCCGCCCGCGAATTCGCCGACTCGGTCCTGCCTGCCGACGGCGATATCCTCGTGATCTCGCCGTGCTCGAGCCACCCGGCCCGCAACTGGCGCCCGGAACGCTATGCCGCGGTCGCCGATCATGCCGCCGTGAAACTCGGCATGACCGTCGTCTTGTCCGGCGGACCCTCGAAACTCGAGGCGCGAACCGGTCATGCGATCGAAGCCGCGATGCGGGCCCGTGCGATCAACCTGATCGGCAAGGATACGCTCGAACAGCTGGTCGCGCTGCTCGCGCGCGCTGACGTCGTGCTGAGCCCGGATGCCGGTCCCGCGCATCTTGCCAACGCGCTCGGTACGCCGGTCATCGGCCTGCATGCGTCGACCTGGTCGCGCCGCAGCGGTCCCTATGGTTCGCTCGACCTGTGCGTCGACCGATTCGCCGAGGCCGCGCGACGCCACCGGGGCAAGGAACCCGAGGAACTGCGTTGGGGTACGCGCATCGAAGACCCGGGCGTCATGGATCTGATCGGCGTCGACGATGTCATCGAGCGGCTCGAAGCCGCGGGTACTCGACGGAAACCGGATCGGGAATCGGAATAGGCGGATGGGTGGTGCGTGCCATGCGCGGCCAGCCAGGGCGGCTGGCGGTTGTTGTAACGACCCGACGCGATTTCGATCCGTCGACGTGACCACTGCGTAAAACCTGCCATGGCCGCCAGAAAATCGAAACAATCCTACGCTTGCCTGCGCCTCGTTCTGGGCGACCAGCTGAATCCGGACCATAGCTGGTTCGACGAGGTCGACCCGGACGTACTCTACGTCATCGCCGAGCTCGGGCAGGAACTCGAATACGTCAAACACCATGTGCAAAAGATTTGTGCCTTTTTCGCCGCGATGCGGCGCTTCGCCGACGCGCTCGCCGAGCAAGGCCACGAGATCGAGTATTTGGATTTAAATAAAACAAAACAATTCAATA
>JBPEYE010000444.1:0-4996 GCA_052030825.1 Gammaproteobacteria bacterium
TTCCGAGAATTACATGATCGACGGCGGCAAGCCGTTGTACTACCTCGACGCGATTCGTCGCGACTACCCGATGGTCATGCACGGCGTGTCGCTGTCGCTCGGCAGCACCGACGAGCTCGACCGGGATTACCTCGACCGGCTCAAGGCATTGATCGAGCGCATCGAACCGCGCTGGTTCTCCGATCACCTGTGCTGGACCGGCGTCGACCACAAGAACATGCACGACCTGCTGCCGCTGCCGTATACCGAGGAAGCGATCACGCACGTTGCCGATCGCATATCGCGGGTGCAGGACTACGTCGGCCGGCAAATGCTGATCGAAAACCTGTCGAGCTATATTACCTACTGCGAGGACGCGATGCCGGAATGGGAGTTCCTGTCGGCGATCGCCGAACGCGCCGACTGCTACCTGCTGCTCGACGTCAACAATATCTACGTCAGCAGCTACAACCACCGCTACGACCCGCTCGCCTACGTCGATGGCGTCGACCCGGCGCGGGTCTGGCAGCATCACCTGGCCGGCCACAGCAACGAAGGCAACCTGATCATCGACACTCACGACCATGACGTCATCGACCCGGTCTGGGCGCTCTACGAGGAAGTCGCGCGCCGCCTCGGACCGGTGTCGACGATGATCGAGCGCGACGGCAACATTCCCGAACTCGACGCGGTGCTGGCCGAACTCGACCACGCCCGCCGGATCGCGACCCCCTATTACCAGGCGGCCTAGGTCGTGTCGCACCTGCGCGAACTCCAGCTGCGCTTCCAGGATTACCTGCTCGGCCGCTCCGAGGACATCGAGCGCGACATCGTCACCACCGACGACGCGCGCGCCGAGCACCGCCTCGGCGTCTATTACAACGCCTACCGCATCCGCCTGATCGATTGCCTCGCGGTCGACTACTCGGCGCTCGAAAAACACCTCGGCCGCGAACGCTTCGAGCAGATCGCGCTGGCCTATCTCGACGCCCATCCGTCGCAACATCCGTCGGTGCGCTGGGTCGGCCGCCACCTGCCCGAGTTTCTCGCCACCGGGTACGTCGCCGATGATGCCGAATTCCTTGCCGAACTCGCCGCCTGGGAATGGGCGCAGACGCTGGTGTTCGACGCCGCCGACAGCCCACAACGGGCCGAACTCGACGACCTCGCCGCGCTGCCGCCCGAGGCCTGGGCCGGCCTCCGCTTCGGTTTCAAGCCGGCGCTGCGCTGGCTCGATCTCTACTGGAACGTGCCGCCGATCGAAGCCGCGCTCGACCAGGGCGACGCGCCACCCGCGCCGCTGCGCGCCGAATACCCGATCCGCTGGCTGTTGTGGCGACGCGAGTTCAACACCCACTGGCGTTCGCTGGAGGTGCACGAAGCCTGGGCGCTCGAACAGGCTGCCGACGGCGCCGATTTCGCCGCAATCTGCGAGGGCCTGCTCGAGTGGGTCGACGCCGCGCAGGCGCCTCTGGTCGCGGCCGGATTGCTCAAACAGTGGGTCGCCGACGGCCTGTTGCTCTCGCTGGACCGCGAAAAGGCTTAGCATGTATTCTTGCGGAAATACCACGATTGCCATCGACGACTGAACGGGAAACGACCATGCCGAACCTCGATCTGAAGCTCAGAGACCTCGATATCTTTCACGGCTTCATCCGCCGCCACATCGGCAACAGCGCCGACGAGGAAGCCGAAATGCTCGAATTACTCGGGATGAAGGATCTCGACGAGCTGCTCGACAAGGTCGTGCCCGAATCGATCCGGCGGCGCAAACCGCTGGCGGTCAAGTCGAGCATCAGCGAGCGCCAGGTGTTGTTGCGGCTATACGAAATTTCGACCTACAACTCGCTGTTCAAGTCGTTCATCGGCATGGGCTACTACGGCACGCAGACGCCGACCGTGATCGAGCGCAACTTGCTGCGCAACCCGGCCTGGTATACGGCCTATACACCCTACCAGGCGGAAATCTCGCAGGGCCGGCTCGAAGCCTTGCTGAACTTCCAGACCATGGTCAGCGACCTGACCGGCATGGAACTTGCCAACGCGTCGGTGCTCGACGAGGCGACCGCCGCGGCCGAAGCGATGGCGATGTGCCACCGCCTGTCGAAGAGCAAGAGCGACGTGTTCTACATCGCCAACAGTTGCCACCCGCAGACCATCGAGGTGGTCTGCAACCGCGCCGTCCACCTCGGCATCAAGTGCGTGATCGGCGATCCGTTCGACGCCGGTAACGGCGACGAGCTATTCGGCCTGTTGCTGCAGTACCCCTGCTCCACCGGCGAAATTCACGATTACCGCGAGCTGGTGACCAAAGTGCACGAAAAGCAGGGGCTGGTTGCGGTCGCGACCGACCTGCTCGCGCTGACGCTACTCGCGCCGCCCGGCGAATGGGACGCCGACATCGCGGTCGGCTGTTCGCAACGTTTCGGCGTGCCGCTCGGCTACGGCGGCCCGCACGCCGGTTTCATGGCGACCCGCGAAGCCTTCAAGCGCTCGCTGCCCGGGCGCCTGATCGGCGTGTCGAAGGACAGCCGCGGCGAACCGGCGATGCGACTCGCGCTGCAGACCCGCGAGCAGCACATCCGCCGCGAGAAGGCGACCAGCAACATTTGCACCGCGCAGGCGCTGCTCGCGATCATGGCGAGCATGTACGCGGTTTATCACGGTCCCGCCGAGATCACCCGCATCGCGCAACGCGTGCATCGTCTGACGGTGCTGCTCGCCGAGGGCCTGCGCAAGCTTGGCGTCGAAGTCGAGACCCGGCATTTTTTCGACACGATCACGGTAAACACCGGCAACGCCACCGAGTTCATCATGGCCGCGGCGCGGTCGAAGCAGATCAATCTGCGCCAGGTCGACGCCAATACCATCGGCATCTCGTTCGACGAGATCACGACCAAGGAAGACGTCGCCGCACTGTACGACGTCTTTACCCACGATCACGGCCACGAAGTCTCGATCGACGGGCTCGACCAGGAGATCGACAGCGCCCTGCCCCGGGATCTGGTCCGCACGAGCGATTTCCTGACCCACCCGGTATTCAACAGCCATCATTCCGAAACCGACCTGATGCGCTACATGCGTAAGCTCGCCGACAAGGATCTCGCGCTCGACCGTTCGATGATCCCGCTCGGTTCCTGCACGATGAAACTGAACTCGGCGACCGAGCTGATCCCGGTGACCTGGCCCGGCTTCGGCCGCATCCACCCGTTCGTGCCGCTCGACCAGGCGCAGGGTTACCAGCAGCTGATCATCGAGCTCGAGCAAATGCTGTGCGCCTGCACCGGTTACGACGCGATCTCGCTGCAGCCGAATTCGGGCGCGCAGGGCGAATACGCCGGCCTGCTGGCGATCAAGTCCTACCACCAGAGCCGCGGCGAAGGGCATCGCGATATCTGCGTGATCCCGGCGTCGGCGCACGGCACCAACCCGGCGTCGGCGCAAATGGCCGGCATGAAGGTCGTCGTCGTCGGCACCGCCAAGTCAGGCGACATCGACATGGACGATTTACGCGCCAAGTGCGAGGAACACAGCGACAACCTCGCCGCGATCATGATCACCTACCCGTCGACCCATGGCGTGTTCGAGGAAAACGTGCGTGAAGTCTGCGAGCTGGTGCACGAGCATGGTGGCCAGGTCTACATCGACGGTGCCAACATGAACGCGATGGTCGGCGTTTGCGCGCCGGGCAAGTTCGGCGGCGACGTCTCGCACCTGAACCTGCACAAGACCTTCGCGATCCCGCACGGTGGCGGTGGCCCCGGCGTCGGCCCGATCGGCGTCAAGGAGCACCTGCGGCCGTTCCTGCCGTCGACCAGCCTCAAACCCAATGCCGGTCCGAACAAGGTGTCCGCGGCGCCGTTCGGCAGCGCCGGGATTCTGCCGATCAGCTGGGCCTACATCTCGTTGCTCGGCCGCGAGGGCCTGCCGAAGGCGACCGCGACCGCGATCCTGAATGCGAACTACATCGCCCACCGGCTGAAAGACCACTTCCCGATCCTCTACACCGGCCCCAACGGCCTGGTCGCGCACGAGTGCATCATCGACACGCGCGTGGTCAAGGATTTTGCCAGTGTCGACGACATCGCCAAGCGCCTGATCGACTACGGCTTCCACGCGCCGACGATGTCCTTCCCGGTCGCGGGCACGCTGATGATCGAGCCGACCGAATCCGAGTCCAAGGAGGAAATCGACCGCTTCTGCGACGCGATGATCGCGATTCGCGAGGAGATTCGCGCGATCGAGGAGGGCAAGCTCGATGCCGAGGACAATCCGCTCACCAACGCGCCGCATACGGTCGACATGGTTTGCGCCGACGAATGGGCCCACCCGTACTCGCGCGAGCAGGCGGCTTATCCGGTCGCGTCGCTGCGCAACGACAAGTACTGGTCGCCGGTCGGCCGGATCGACAACAAGTACGGCGACATGAACCTGATCTGCGCGTGCCTGCCGCTGTCGGCGTACACCGACGACGAATGACGCGCGACGGCGCGGCCGGAGCATGAGCTGCCGCCCGCAGAACAACGTCTGCGCCCGGATTCGGTGATAGTATTGCGCCATGGCGATTAGCGTTTTCGACCTGTTCAAGATCGGTATCGGCCCGTCGAGCTCGCATACGGTGGGCCCGATGCGGGCCGCCAGCCAGTTTGTGGATGCCCTCGAGGCTGCCGGCAAGCTCGAGCAAGTGGCGTCGGTGCGCGCCGACCTCTACGGTTCGCTCGGTGCGACCGGCAAGGGTCACGGCAGCGACAAGGCGGTCATGCTCGGCCTCGAGGGCGAGCTGCCCGAAAGCGTCGATACCGAGCGCGTCGACAGTCGCCTCGAGACGATTCGCGCCGCCGGGGAGCTCAAGCTCCTCGGTCGCCATCCGATTCGCTTCATCGAGAAGGAGCATCTCGTCATGCACCGCCGCGAGAGCCTGCCGTATCACTCCAACGGCATGATCTTCGTCGCCCGCGATGCCGACGGTAACGAATTGCGCAAGGCGACCTTCTACTCGGTCGGCGGCGGCTTCATC
>JBPEYE010000445.1:0-2492 GCA_052030825.1 Gammaproteobacteria bacterium
GCGAGCCCCGACAGCAGCGCGTGCAGCAGAAAAAATCCGCCGGCCAGCAGGAACATCGTCAGCACGACGCCGGGATAAACGACGAACGGCAGCAGCAGTAATCCGCTGGCGTGCGCGGCCAGCCCGAGCAGCAACCCGTTGCGATCGCCGCCCGCCCAGCGGCTGATCGCGTCGCTGAAAAACGACACCGGCACGCCGACCAGGTAGCCTAGGTACAGCAGCGACAGCAGCAGCGGCGTGATCCCGGGGTCGATATCCTGCAGCCGAAACGGCACCAGGTTGAGGATGCCGGAGAACACGAAGAACACGCTCGCGAGCGCGGCGAACATCAGGCGATAGTCGCGGTTGCGCAGCACCCGTGCGATGCTGCGATGGTCGAGCCGCGCGAAGTTGATGTCGGTGTCGGCTTCGACCCGCAGGATCAGCAGCAGCGGCACGAACTGCAGCAGCCCCATGACGACGAAGGCGCTGCGCCAGTCGATCGCGCTGGCGAAGATGCCGCCGACGAGACGGCCGCCGAAGCCGCCGAGAATCGTCGCGCCGATATAAAAACCCATCGCTCGGCGAACCTGGGCGGCCGGCGCGGTGCTCGCGCAGTAGGTCATCAGCGATGTGAAGATCGCCGGCAACAACAAGCCCTGCAGCAGGCGCAGCGCGAGCAGGTGCCAGAACTCGGTGGCGAACACGAAGCACAGCAGGTCGATGCCCAGCAACGCGAGCGCGACGACCAGCATCGAGCGCGCCGGGATCGCCTGCAGGAAGTAGCCGTAGACCACCGGCGCGAGCGCCAGTGGCAGCATTGTCAGCGTCATCAGCAGCCCGGCCTCGCCCGCCGAAACGCCGAACTCGTCGGCCAGCAGCGGCAGCAGCGGCTGCGGGATATACAGCGTCGCAAACGAGATCACCGTCGCGGTCAGCACGATGCCGAGATTGCGCGAAAACATGCTGCCGCCGAGAGTCTACTCGGGATCGAAGGTCCGCGCGAAGGTGAAGGCCTGCGCGCCCGGGCCGTCGCGGCGCAGCCGTTCGAGCCGCGCGCGGGCCTCGTCGAGGGTCGGAATCGTGCCGGCCGGGATCCACCAGAGCACCGAGTAGGCTTCGTCCATGATCTCGAACCATTCGTGCCGGCGGGCGAGGACTTCGCGATGCGCCGAGCGAAACGCGAACTCGCGCAGGCTCTCGAGATCACGCCAGACGCTCATGTTGACGAGATAGTCCGCGCCAAAATCGTCGATCGCGGTCGCATCGCCATCCTCGGTTTGCAGCCGCCAGACGAAGCCTGCTGAGGAATCGGCAAGCGCGTTGACCTCCTCGAGGCGCGCGACGAAGCCCGCCATACCCGGCGACTCGAGCGGATACTTCATGCGCGCGATATTCAGCTGCGCCAGGTGGAACTCGGCCAAGAGCGGTCTCCCCGTGATGGATTGACCGCATCATAGCAGCCAATAGTGATCAATCAGAGATCGGTAAGTCATCAATCAATCCAATACACCCAGGTCATTGCGAGCCGGCGGCAGCCGGCGAAGCAATCTCCCGAGAACGGGCAAGCGTGAGGAGGTTGCTTCGTCGCCCCGGCCGGCGCCGGGGCTCCTCGCAATGACCTGCCACGACCCGAATCAATTCGAGATCGCGGCACGACCCATTTCGATTACACTGCCGGGATGGAATTGTGGATCCCGCTAACGATCGGCGCGGCGTTCTTTCAGAACATTCGCTCGGCGCTGCAAAAGCACCTGAAGGGCCGCCTGTCGACGCTCGGCGCGGCCTACGTGCGTTTTCTATACGCACTGCCGGTCGCATTCGTATACCTGCTCGTCGTGCTCAAGATCGGGGGATACGAGCTGCCGGCGATCACGCCCGGATTCCTGCTCTATGCCCTCGGCGGCGGCATCTGCCAGATCCTGTTTACGGTGTTTCTGCTGTGGCTGTTTTCGTTTCACAACTTCGCCGTCGGCACGACCTTGTCGAAGCTCGAAACGATCATGGTCGCGATCTTCGGCCTGCTGCTGCTCGGTGACCAGCTGACCACGGCGGTCATCGTCGCGATCGCGCTCAGCACGGTCGGCCTGATCGTGCTCGGCGCCGGTCAGGAACGGCTCGGCTGGCGCTCGCTGCTAGCCGGACTGTGGCGGCTGCCGACGCTGATCGGCCTTGCCTGCGCGGCCTGGCTCGGCCTGTCGGTGGTGCTGTTCCGCGCCGCGTCGCTGAGCCTGGGCCTCGACAGTTTCCTGCCGGCGGCGGCTTTCACGCTGCTGGTCGTGCTCATGCTGCAATCGCTGATCATGGGCGCGCTGATCGCGTGGCGCGAGCCCGGCCAGCTGCGCGAGGTTGCCCTACATTGGCAACCGGCGGCGCTGGTCGGACTGTCGGGCGGGCTCGCGTCGATCGGCTGGTTCAGCGCGTTCACGTTGCAGAATGCGACCTGGGTGCGTGCGCTCGGTCAGATCGAGCTCGTGTTCACGTTTGTCGCAACGCTGTTCTTTTTTCGCGAA
>JBPEYE010000446.1:0-2370 GCA_052030825.1 Gammaproteobacteria bacterium
GCGATCGGGATCACCGCGATCGACACCAGGATCGACGCGGCCGCGAACAGGTCGAGCTGGGCCGGGTCGGACAGCGTCAGCATCATCTGGCCGATCGTCATCACCGTCAGGTTGATTACGAGGTAAGCCGACAGCACCGTGCCGCGATTTTCCGAGGTCGATTGTTCGTTCAACCAGCTTTCGATGACGATGTAGAGCACCGCGAAGCAAAATCCGGTCACCGCGCGCATGATCCACCACGGGAACGGCAGCGCGATCATGCCATGGCCGAGTACGACCGCGGAGACCAGCGACGCCATCGCGGTGAAGGTACGGATATGGCCGGCGCGGCGCACGAGGTGCGGCCCATAGATGCAACCCGCGGCAAAACCGAGGAAATAGGTCGAACCGAGCAGCCCGATCGAGAAGATCGAGAATTGTTCCAGTTCGGCGCGCACCGGGATCAGCGTGCCGATCAGGCCGTTGCCGGTCAGCAACAGCGCGACCGCCAGCAACAGCGCGGCGACGGGTGCGAAAGTGCGTAACATCGATCTTGTTATTGTGGCCCGCCGCCTACTATACCGATATCGCCGCGCGTCGCCAGTGGTCGCAAGCGAACTTCCACCCGGTCGCCCCCATGACCAACTGTACCCTGGAGAATCGAGACCATCGCTGATTCGGGTAAACGCAATCCGGCGGTTTTCGCTGGATCGCCAAGCGACCCCGGGCGCCGACGCGGACGCCGACGGACCGGACCGGGGTTTCAGTCCGTCCCGGGCGCCCTGGCACCCTCGGCCGGTGCCCCTGCGGCATCATTACTGTCCGGATGCCGGCTCACCGACGGGCGCGTCCACAGATAAGTCGCAATGCTCGCGAACAACAGCCCGAGCGAGGTCGGCAGCGCCCAGTGGGCATCGCGCCAGATCAACCAGCCGAGGCTCGCCAGCATCATCGCCGTGGCGATGCACTTGGCGTACAGCGGCACGACGCGCTCGGCGTACCACTCGTCGAGCATGCGCGCGAGTTTCGGCTGGGCGTAGATCCAGTCGTGAACCTGCGGCGAGCCCTTCGGCGCCGCCCAGATCGCAATCAGCAAAAACGGCACCCCGGGCATCAGCGGCAAAAACACGCCGGCGACACCGAGCCCGGTCGCGACGTAAGCGATGACCAGGTAGATCAGGCGCACGTGCGGCGGCGCCATCGGGTGCGCCGCGATGCGCTGCCGCGCGGCCTCGTCGTAGCGGTCGGATCTTTTCATAAGTGCAGACAATATAGGTCCGATCGAACCCAGTTCCAGCCCTGATTCCACTGCTCGCATCCCGGTCGCGTCGCTGCAAAATCAACGCGTTGGCGCCAGATTTATTTTACCCTGACCCGAATAGAGATCGGATCCGCCGCCGCGCGAAAATTCAGGTCGGAGCAAATTTTCGCAGGCCGATCAGAAGCGGCTGGCGACGGCGACGCCGAGCGCCGAGCCGCGCCAGACGATCCGGCGCCAGAGGCGGCCGGCAAACCGCGGCGCGCCGAGGCGGCGGCGCGCGTCGTCGCGGTGGTCGATCTCGTCCTGGCGACAGGATTCCAGCACGCGGCGCAACGCATAGTCGACCGGTCGACCCTCGAGTTTGGCGATTTGCGCGGCATAGTGCGCATCGACGAAGGATTCGACCGCGTCGATCGTGCGGTAAACCGCCTTCGCGCCAATCAGCGCCGGCAACGCGCCGAGCAGCCAGCCGGCGACGCGCCACAGCGGCAGCAGCCGGCTGCGCTGCCGCGGCGGCAGAATCTGTTGCATCAGTTCGAGGTGCAACTGCTCGGTCGCGAGGTGATGCCGCGCAAACGCCCGCACTTCGGGATCAGCCGTCAGCGCGAGAACTCCGCGATAGATCGCGACCGCGCCGGTCTCGCCGGCATGATCCGAGCGCAGGTCGCGCAGCAGGTCGTCGGGCACGGTCGGCGGCATCGTGAACCTATGCTCAGCGGTCATTTCAAGGTTCTCCTTTGAAACCAAAATCGCGGTACAATCGTATACGCCTCGTATCACAGAACGGTTTCCCTTACGATGAGACTTCGACCCGCAACGCCGGCCGACTTGCCGGCCGTCAACCACATCGTCGAGCGCGCGATCGACACCTGGCCGGTACCCGATCGCGTCAAGCGTATCAGCCTGCCGCTGTACTGCTACCGCAGCGCCGATCTCGAATTCCAGGATCTCGTCGTCGCCGACGACGGCGGTACGTTGCGCGGCATCGCGGCGTGGGAAGACGCGACCCCGGGCGACCTGCCCCACGGCTATCGCGGGCTGCTGCTGCACGGCATTTACGTCGATCCCGCGGCGCAGCGGCGCGGTATCGGTTCCGACCTGCTCGAGGCCGCGCGCCGGGCCGCGGCCCG
>JBPEYE010000447.1:0-10368 GCA_052030825.1 Gammaproteobacteria bacterium
CGACGCCCGAATTCTGCCTGCTCGGTTCTTGCCACTCGCGCCTGTGGGGAATCACCCGCAATCCGTGGAACCTCGACATCACGCCGGGTGGCTCGTCGGGCGGTTCCGGCGCGGCGCTCGCGGCCGGCACCGCGACGCTGGCGACCGGCACCGACATTGGCGGCTCGATCCGAATCCCCGCCGCGCTGTGCGGTATCGTCGGTTACAAGCCGCCGTACGGCCGCAATCCCGAAATCCCGGTGTTCAACCTCGACTTCTACAGCCATTCCGGGCCGATGGCGCGCCGCGTCGCCGACGTCATTGCCATGCAAAACCTGATCTCCGGATTCGATCCGCGCGATATCGCGACGCTGCGCGAGCGCGTCGAAATCGATGCATCGGTTCCGGCGAACCTGGCCGGCTGGAAAATCTGCTACTCGCCCGATCTCGGCTTCATGCGCGTCGACGCGAGCGTGCGTCGCAACACCGAGACCGCGCTCGACGTCTTCCGCGGTCTCGGCGCAGCCGTCGACGAGGTCGATCTCGGCTGGGACGCATCGATCATCGACGCCGCGCACGCGCACTGGGCGCACGGCTGGGCCGCGTCGATGGACCCGCTGCTCGACCGGCACCGCGACGAATTGTGCGATTACACCGTCTGGTTCATCGAAAACGCGCGCCATTCGACCCGCGCCGATTACCTCGCCGCGCTCGAGACCGCGGTGCGCATGTACGACCGCTTCGGCCCGTTGATGGAGGATTACGACCTGTTCGTCTGCCCGACGTTGACGACGACCGGCGTGCCGGCCGACAGCTCCTGGCCCGAGCACGAGGTCGAGATCGACGGCGAGATCCACCGGGTCAGAGAGGAGCACTGGTCGGCGACCTTTCCGTTCAACATGCTGAGCCGTTGCCCGGCGCTTTCGCTGCCGAGCGGGCTCGCCCACAACGGCGTGCCGACCGCCATTCAGCTGGTCGCGCGCAGCTACGACGATGCGCGCGTGTTCGCCGCCGCGCTGGCCTACGAACGCGCGTTCATCGCGCCGCCGTGGCAACTCGACAACCGAATCACCGGAGGAACATGACGATGTTAACCGTATATAGCGACAAGCACGCCTTGCGCGATGCCAAGACCGAACTCTACGGCGGCCAGCTGGTGCCGCCGTTCGAATGCCCGGTACGTGCCGAGCACATCCTCGACCGCGTGCATGCCGTCGGCCTCGGCGAGGTGATCGCGCCGCGCGATTTCGGCATCGAACCGGTAACCCGGATCCACGACGCCGACTTCATCCGCTTTCTCGAAACCTGCTGGGACGAGTGGGTCGCCGGTGGCTTCAAGGGCGAGGCGATCGCGACCTGCTGGCCGGCCCGCGGCATGCAGCAGGCGCGCGTACCGCGCCACATCGAAGGCAAGCTCGGCCACTACGCGCTCGCCGCCGAGACTTCGATCAGCGACGGCACCTGGGAAGCTGCGCGCGCGAGCGTCGACGTCGCGCTGACCGCGCAGGCGGCGCTCGCCGACGGCGCCGGCGCGGCCTTCGCGCTGTGCCGGCCGCCCGGACACCATGCCGCGAACGACATGTTCGGGGGCTATTGCTTCATCAACAACGCCGCGGTTGCGAGCCAGGCCTTTCTCGACCAGGGTGCGGCGCGCGTCGCCCTGCTCGACGTCGATTTCCATCACGGCAACGGCAGCCAGGCGATTTTCTACGATCGCGACGACGTGATGTTCCTGTCTCTGCACGGCGACCCGAGCGAGGCATTCCCGCATTTTCTCGGCTACGCCGACGAGACCGGGCGGGGTCGCGGCGAGGGCTTCAATCGCAACTACCCGATGGGCCCCGGTACCGATTTCTCGACCTGGGGCGCGGCGCTCGCCGACGCCTGCGAGCAGATCCGCGGCTACGGCCCCGACGCGCTGGTCGTCTCGCTCGGCGTCGATACTTTCGAGCGCGACCCGATTTCGTTCTTCAAGCTCAAAAGCGAAGACTTCAAACGCTACGGCGCGACCCTCGCCGCGCTCGGCCTGCCGACACTGTTCATCATGGAAGGCGGCTACGCGGTGGAGGAGATCGGTGTCAACGCGGTCAACGTGCTCGAAGGCTTCGAGGGCGGCTGAGCCGTTTCGACTTGACTTTCGACAAGGCCATCGCCGACCGGCTCCCGGCCCGCTCCGTCGCGGGCGGCGCGCGCGCGTGAGTCCGAACACGCGCGGCATCCTGTGCCTGCTCGGCGCACTCGCCTTCCTGACGATCAGCGATTCGATCATGAAGTGGCTGAGCCCGGCGCTGGCGTTGCATCAGGTCACGCTGTGGCGGGCGATTTTCGCGCTCGCCGTGGTGCTCGTCATCGTCCGACTGGAAGGCGGCTTCGGCACCCTGAAGACGCGCCGCCCGCTGCTGCACTTTACCCGTGGCACGATGCTCGTCATCGCCAACGTGTTCTTCTTTCTCGGCCTCGCGGCCATGCCGATCGCCGAGGTCGTCGCGCTGTTCTTCAGCGCGCCGCTGTTCATCTGCCTGCTGTCGCGACCGGTGCTCGGCGAGCGCGTCGGCGCCCCACGCTGGTGCGCGATCGGGATCGGCCTGCTCGGTGTGCTGGTCATGCTGCGACCCGGCAGCGAACTGTTTCGCGCAATCGCGCTGCTGCCAATCGTGGCGGCGCTGTGTTACGCGGCGATGACGATGATGACGCGCAAGCTCGGCATCGCCGAGAAGGCCGGCGCCATGACGTTCTACATCCAGCTGCCATTCATTGCCATCAGCCTGTTGATCGGCCTCGCGATCGGCGACGGATCGCTCGATCGCTTCGACGATCCGGCCCTCGGCTTCCTGCTGCGTGCGTGGCGCTGGCCAGACGCCGACGAATGGCGGCTACTCGCGTTGTGCGGCGTGATGGTTTCGTTCGGCGGTTACCTGTTGTCGCAGGCCTATCGTCTCGGCGAAGCGTCGGTGGTCGCGCCGTTCGAGTACGCGGCGATGCCGTTTGCGTTGCTCGCCGGGTTCACCCTGTGGGGCGACTGGCCCGACGCCGTCGCCTTCGCCGGCAGCGGACTGATCGTCGCCGGCGGCCTGCTGGTGCTATTTTTCGAGAACCGCGAACAGCGTCTGCGCGCCCGTGCCGCGCGCCTCGATTACTGAGCCCGAGGCGACCGGCGGAACCCGGTTTCGCAATTGCACCTGACTCGCGCGCCAACTTCGGTATAATCGATACGGCATAACAACGCGGAGTATTGCGGGTGGATTCGGAACCGTTCAAGCAAAGACTCATCGAACTCAAAGCCGAGGTCAGCAAACGCATACGCTCTATCGACAAGCACATTCGCCACGAAGGCATGTCGGCCGACTGGAGCGAGCAGGCCAGCGAGCGCGAGAACGACGAGGTGCTCGAATCGCTCGGCAACTCGTCCGAGCAGGAGCTTGCGATGATCAAGTTTGCGCTCAAGCGCATCGAGGATGGTACTTATTTCTACTGCGAAGAGTGCGGCGGGGACATCCCGTCGGCGCGTCTCGAACTGTTACCGTTTACCGCGTACTGCGTCGACTGTGCCGAAAAAATAGAAAACTAGGGGGAAACATGCTGATCGAAGACCACGACCTGGTGCACGAATTTCCGGAGCACTATAAAACCATCCACCATTTACGGCAAAACGACGAGCATTTTGCCAAGCTGTACAACGAATACGAGGAAATCGACCACGAAGTGCACCTGATCGAGGAAGGCATCGAGAACACGTCGGACGAGTATCTCGAGAGCCGCAAGCTCCGCCGCGTGTACCTCAAGGACGAGCTTTACCGCATGATCCGGGAAGCCGACGCGGTAGCCTAGCCCGGACAGTTCATGAAGGGAACGAAACGCAGGGAAAATCTGCGGTGCGGCGTCCCGGCAAACAAGGTCGGAGGATCGCCCGCCGAGCCATAGCCGCAGCTATGGCTCAAGGGGGGTCACTCGAGATTGGCAGACGGATTGTCGATGTGCACCATCCCTGGCGCACACCCCTTCGGGGTAGCTTCGCATCGCCAATCCGCATCCTGCGGATTGGTCCTGGTTTCGTTCAGGTACAAACTGCACTCGGAAATTTTTCCGGTAAATTCGCCTTGGGCTTCTGATACTCCCACTAATTCTCGACGGTTTGTACCGCCTTCGTGAATTATCCGGGCTGGAGCGTTTTCTCCGGCGTTTCGATGTAGACCGCGAGCAGGCAGCCGCCCTCGCTGTGCGAGTAATGCTGCGTGCCCGCCTTCATCAACACCAGGTCGCCCTCACGGTAGACCGTGCCGTCGTTGTCGGTCAGGTCCCCGCTGATGACGAGAAACTCTTCGTTGCCGGTATGTTCGTGCGCAATCGTCGTCGCACCCGGCTCCATCTTGTAGACGTGGAAGCCGGTGCCCAGTTGTTTGCTGCGATCGAGCTGCAGGGCATAGCCGTCGTTTTCGCCCCGGTCGTTGACGAAGGGTTCGTAATCCGCATCGAAAATATTGGCGACGATGCGCTCGCCGTCGGCGACAGGTTTCAACGCTTGCTCCCGATTGGTTAGTCCTGTAATTGCGTGATTTCGCGTCGAAATGGTAGCGCATCGCCGCGCTCCGGGGTATCGAGTTCGCGCGCGTAGCGATGCCCCGCGTAGGTGGCCCATGCGATCGGCGCCGGCGCCTCGGCATCGCCGATCAGGCGGATCGACCTGATCCCCCGATCGGCCCATTCGTCTTCGCGCGCGGCGAGCTCCTGCCAGAGCGCGTCGTTGCCGGTGCGCGACGCCACCGTGACGATCGCGTCGGCGGCGAGCATCCGCGTGGCGCCGGTGTACACGCAGTCGGTGCGAATCTCGCCGGCCGCGATCGCGCCGACCGCGCGGTTGAGTTCGATTTCGACGCCGAGCTCGATCAGGCGCGCGTGGATGCTCGGCTGCTCGAGCGTGTTCACGGTCCAGGCCGACACCTGGGCCGCCGGTGTCACCAGCGTCACCGCGCAGTCGCGTGCCGCCAGCAGCTCCGCCACGACCCCGCCCATGTAGTAGTGGTCGTCGTCGAAGACGACGATGCGCCCAGCCGGCAGACGACCGTCCATCAGGTCGTCGGGCGTGAACACCGGCAGCGAGCCGTCGTCGGCCATCGGCACGACGTGGTAGCGGGCGACGCCGTCGGCGCGCCAGCTCGAACCCGTTGCCAGGCAGACGTGCTCGGAGCCGAACTCGAGGATATCGTCGGCAGCCAGCTCGCTGTCGAGATAGATTTCGACGTTGGCCATCTGGCCGAGCTGGTACTCGCGGTAGTCGGCGACCCGCCCCCAGGCCGCGAGTCCGGGAAGCGCACGTTCGCGAGCGACGCGGCCGCCGAGACGTTTCCCGGCCTCGGCGAGGACCACCCGATAGCCGCGCTCGCCGAGGGCGCGCGCCGCTTCGAGCCCGGCGGGCCCGGCGCCGACGACAAGCACCGACTCGCTTTCGCCTTTCGGTTCGATCCGCTCCGGGTGCCAGCCCTTGCGCCATTCCTCCATGAAGGTCGGGTTTTGGGTGCAGCGCGAGATCGACATCGTCATGTCACCCGAAATGCAGATGTTGCAACCGATGCATTCGCGGATGTCCTCGACCCGACCCTCGTCGATCTTGCGCGGCAAAAACGGGTCGGCGATCGACGGCCGCGCACAGCCGATGAAGTCGAGGATGCCGGATTTGACCTGTTTCGCCATGACGTCGGGTGACGTGAAGCGGCCGACGCCAACCACCGGTTTCGGCGTCAGCGACTTGATGCCCTCGATCAGCGTTTGCTGCGCGCCTTCGTCGACGAAACGCGACGGCCCGGAGCACTCCGCCCAGGTGCCGTGGGCGAGATCCCACAGGTCCGGCAGCTCGGCATGCATCTCGATCAGGTCGCGAATCTCGGCGTTGCTGAAGCCGAGCGCACCGATCGCCTCGACCAGCGACAGCCGCAGCGTGATGCCGCAACGATCGCCGACCGCGTCCTTGCATTCGTCGAGCACTTCGCGCAGCAGGCGCGCACGGTTTTCGAGGCTGCCGCCGTACTCGTCGCTGCGCTGGTTGGTTGCCGACGACAGAAAATGCTGGAAAACCCCGTGGCCGTGCGCGGCGTAGAGGCAGATCAGGTCGTAGCCCGCGCGTTGCGCGCGCTGGCAGGCCGTGCGGTGCCAGCGACGCAGGTCGCGGATGTCGCGGCGCGTCATCGCGCGCGCGCTGACCGGGTCGGAGGTATAGCTGCGGATCGGCAGCGCGGTCGGCGCGAGCGGGACTTCGCGGGAATACAGGTTGGGGCCGTTGATTCCGGCATAGGTCAGCTCGGTGCCGGCGAGCGCGCCATATTCGTGCGCCGCGTCGGCCATTTTGGCGAGGATCGGCACATCGGCGTCGTCCCACAGGCGCAACTCGATGTACGGCGCGATCTCCGAGCTGTGGTGCATTTCGGTCTGCTCGGTGAAGATCACGCCCCAGCCGCCCTCGGCCTTGACCCGGCGCATCGCCGCCGCGGCCGACGGGTCGCGGTAACCGCCGCCGTTGCAGTGCGGCACCTGGTAGAAGCGATTCTTCGCCGTGACCGGCCCGATCGCGACCGGTTCGAACAGGATGTCGTAGCGTGGGTCTCGCGCCATTTGCGTTATCCCTCGATCAGCGCCGGGTCAGGCTCGCGGCAGTACGGCGAATCTGCGGCTGCAGTCGCGACGAGCCTGCGACCGGTACGACCGCGGGTGGTATCGACGACCGCGATTCCGGGATAACTGCGATCGCGCGCGAGACGCGGTCGATCCGCGCACCGGCGACGACGGCGGCGTGCTGGCCGAGCGTGAACCACACCGTCGGCATCAGGCCTCGGGGATGACCGCGATGACGTCGATTTCCATCAGCCATTCGGGCTGGCCGAGGCCGGCAACGACCAGCCCGGTCGAGATCGGGAATACCCCCTTGAGCCACTTGCCGACTTCCCGGTAGACCGGTTCGCGGTAGCGCGGGTCGGTGATGTAGGTCGTCGTCTTGACGATATGCGACAGATCGCTGCCGGCTTCGTCGAGCAGCTGCTTGACGTTCTTCATCGCCTGCTCGGCCTGCGCGCGCGGGTCGCCGAGACCCACCAGCCGGCCTTCGAAATCGGTACCGACCTGGCCGCGAAGATAGACCGTATTGCCGGCGACGACCGCCTGGCAGAGATCGTTGTCGAGTTGCTGATTCGGATAAGTATCCCGCGTGTTGAACATGCGGATGCGTTTATGCGTCGGCATTTCATCCTCTCGCTCGGCGGGGCGTGTATCGATCGCCCGCGGCGCCGCGACGCGCATCGGCGTCGCCGGCCGCCGGTCGCTCCCGCGCGTCGACATCCCCGGCTTCGATTGACCAAAACGCCAGTTTGGTCCGGTTTGTGCCGCGTGTAAATTACTAATTTCGGCGCAACCGGTTCGATCCATGAAAACCCGGGCCAGCCGCGATCGACGATGACTTCGACCCGCGGCGTGTTATCCTTCGCCGATCGGGAGATGGCGGCAAGCCGTCGCGGATCGCCGACCTGACGCGCACCGCAACCACCCCGAACCGGTCACCGGAGGAGACGCCAATGACCCTTTCGATCGCCGCCTGGGACGACGCCACGGGCCAGCTCGGCGCCGCGGTGGCCTCGTCGAGCATCAGCGTCGCGAGCCGCTGCCTGCACTGGCGCAGCGGGATCGGCATCGCGCTCTCACAAAACATTACCGATCCGCGACTCGGTCCGCGCATGCTCGCGCTGCTCGCCGACGGCGTCGACGTCGAAGCCGCCATCGGTGCCGCGGTCGCGAGCACGCCGCACATCCGCTATCGCCAGCTGGCGCTGATCGACAATCGCGGCAACACCGGCCGCTATACCGGCGACGGCGTGCTCGGCCGCTTCGCGTCGGCCGAGGGCCGGCATTGCGTCGCCGCCGGAAACCTGCTCGCCAACGACGCGGTGCCGCAAGCGATGGTCGACGCCCTCGAGCGCGGCGACGGAAGCTTCGGCACTCGCGTGCTCGGCGCGCTCATCGCCGGCATCGAGGCCGGTGGCGAAGCGGGGCCGGTGCACTCGGCCGGCCTGCTGCTCGGCGGCGAACCGTCGTGGCCGCTGGCCGAGCTGCGCATCGACTGGGACGACGACCCGATCGGCAAGATGCGCGCCGGCTGGCAGGTTTACGAACCGCAGATCGACGACTACGTGACCCGCGCCTACGATCCCGACGACGCGCCTTCCTACGGCGTGCCCGGAGACCCGTAAATGAACAGCATCCAGATACTCGAGCGGCTGATCGCATACGATACGACCAGCACCACGTCGAATCTCGACCTGATCGACTTCGTCCGCAACCTGCTCGACGATCACGGCATCGCCTCGCAGCTGGTAGAAAGCGAGGACCGCGCGCGCGCCAACCTCTACGCAACCGTCGGACCCGACGACCGCGGCGGCGTGATGCTGTCCGGCCATACCGACGTCGTGCCGACCGCGGGCCAGGACTGGTCCGGCGATCCGTATCGCCTGCGCGGCGACGACGAACGGCTCTACGGCCGCGGCAGTTGCGACATGAAGGGATTCATCGCCTGCACGCTGGCGGCGCTGCCGCAATTGACCGCGCAGCGGCTGCAAACCCCGGTCCATCTGGCCTTTTCCTACGACGAGGAAATCGGCTGCGTCGGCGCGCGCCGCCTGGCCGACGCGCTCGCCGGTTTCGAAGTCAGGCCGAAAGTCGGGATCATCGGCGAGCCGACGCGCATGCAGATGGTCACCGGGCACAAGGGCAAGTTGTCCTACCGGGTAACCTTCACCGGGCTGTCCTGCCACTCGGCCTATATCACCAGCGGCGTCAACGCGGTCGAGTATGCCGCCGAACTGATCGCGTTCATTCGCGGCATGAACCAGCGCGTGCAGGCGCGCGACCAGGTCGACGCCAGTTACTCGGTGCCGCATTCGACCTTTCACGTCGGCAACATTCGCGGCGGCACCGCGCTCAACATCGTACCGAGCGCATGCAGCTTCGAGTTCGAGATCCGCAACCTGCCGCAGGACGATCTCGAAGCGCTCGCGCACGACGTTCGCCACTACGCCGACGACGTGCTGCTGCCCGAAATGCAGGCGCGCCATCCCGACAGCGCGATCCGCTTCGACGAGATCTCGCACTACCCCGGCCTGCACACGCCGCGCGACGCGGCGGTGATCGATTACACCCGCGCGATCAACCCGGTCGACGCTTTCGGTGACAATGTCAGCTTCGGCACCGAGGCCGGGCTGTTCGACGGTATCGGCATCGATTGTGTGGTTTGCGGCCCCGGTAGCATCGAGCAGGCGCACAAACCCGACGAATTCGTCAGTCGCGAACAGCTCGCGGCCTGCGACCGGCTGCTCGAAAACCTTGTACATCGGGCGCGCGAGCGGTCAGAATTCACCTAATCGCAACCACGCCCGGAATTATCGATGAGTTCAGGATCGGGGTCCGGTATCATCGGCTGGCGCGAATGGGTCGCGCTGCCCGACCTCGGCCTGCCGGCGATCAAGGCCAAAGTCGATACCGGCGCGCGTACCTCGGCGCTGCACGCCTACCAGATCGATCCGTACGTCAAGGACGGCCGCGACATGATCTGTTTCCTGATCCACCCGATCCAGCGCGATTTCGATTTTTCGGTCGAGTGCCACGCGGCGGTGCTCGACCAGCGCCAGGTCACCGATTCGGGCGGCCACCGCGAGGAGCGCTACGTGATCGAGAGTGTCGTCGAAATCGGCAGCAATCGCTGGACCATCGAACTGACCCTGACGAATCGTGATACGATGCAGTTTCGCATGCTGCTCGGGCGCACGGCGATGGCGGGGCGCTTCGTCGTCGACCCTGCGGCGTCGTACGCCAACGGCAAGCTGCGACCCCGCAAGCTCTATGACCTGGGACCGCGGAAATCGGGCTAAACCACAATCAGGAAACCAGTACCATGAAAATCGCACTCCTCTCTCGCAATCGCAGGCTGTACTCCTCGCGCCGGCTGATCGAAGCTGCCGAAGAGCGGGGGCACGAAGTCGTCGTCATCGACGTGCTGCGCGCCTACATGAACATTGCGTCGCACAAGCCGTCGATCCACTACAAGGGCGCGCCGCTCGAGGGCTTCAATGCGGTGATCCCGCGCATCGGCGCGTCGGTGACCAGTTACGGCACCGCGGTACTGCGCCAGTTCGAGATGATGGGTGTTGTGTCGCTCAACGAATCGGTCGCGATTACGCGCTCGCGCGACAAGCTGCGCTCACTGCAACTGCTGTCGCGCAAGGGTATCGGTCTGCCGCTGACCGGCTACGCCAACAAGCCCGACGACATCAAGGACATGATCACGATGGTCGGCGGCGCGCCGCTGGTCATCAAGCTGCTGCAAGGTACGCAGGGAATCGGCGTGGTGCTCGCCGA
>JBPEYE010000448.1:0-8664 GCA_052030825.1 Gammaproteobacteria bacterium
CCTCGTCGTCCCACATGACCGTCACGCGGAGGCCGTCGGGGTCGACGGCCACCATGCCGCGGCCGGCGGGCAGGTTCTCGACGAGGTCGGTCCACTCGGCGGCGTCGGCGGTCAGCATTTGCGCGGGCGAGCACGTATTGGCCATGCAGTCCCCGGCATAGCCAATGCTGGTGTCGATGCCGGCATAGTTGTCGAACTCACCCATGTTGGCGCGAATTCGGTCCGTCATGTTGTACGCAATCCAGACCGCCTGGCTGTGATTCAGCGCGCTTGCGTTCTGGCTCATCGCGGTGATCTGCAGCGCGGCGATGCCGAGCAAGCCGATCGAGATGACGAGCAGGGCGATCATGGACTCGACCAGGGTCACGCCCCGCTGGGTTGCTTGTCGGTTTACGGACATATGACGTTAGCCTCTTTTCTGACCCGGCCGGTGTTCGAAATCGCGATCGCGCGGCCGTAATTCGCGCCGCGTTCGTCGCACAGCGAAAAGCTGCCGACCGACGCGGCATCGGCGAAGCCGCGGTAATCGTAAGCCACCTGGCTGGCGATGATTTGCGGGGTAAGCGTAACGCCGCCCTCGAGCAGTTGCTGCGCGCGGAGAATCTCTTCGCCGCCGTCGCGCGTGCCGTTGCCGTTGGTATCGACGTAAACGATCCAGCCCTGCTCCCAGTTGGTGCCGCCGGTGCAGACCGTGGTATTGCTGCTGACGCAAACCGAGACCGGCGCCGCGCGCTTGACCGCTTCGCTGCGCGCGAGTGCCAGATGGCCTACGAGCGTGTTAATCTGCGTCGTGATCCGATCGTTCTTGATGAAGGTCGTCATCGACGGGACGCCGATTGCGACCAGGATCCCGACCACCGCCAGCGTAACCAGCAGCTCGAGTAGCGTCATGCCAAAATTCTTTTTCATGTCGTGTATCCTAATCCAAGTAAAAAAAATATCTGCCGAAAGGAGATGAGGTAGGAAAAAGCACCGATAAACGGTACATCGCCACTTATTTCCGCCGAATCAACGACTTGCAGCTTGAGAAACGCGTCACATTATGGTCCCCGACGAACCGCGCAAAAGATCGATCCGGAGCTACGTTCTGCGTACCGGGCGCATGACGCCCGGACAGCAACGCGCGCTCGAGACCCACTGGCCGAGTTACGGCATCGACTTCGCCGCGACACCGCTGTGCTGGCCACCGGGTTACCGGTCGATCCGGCTCGAGATCGGCATCGGTAACGGCGACGCGCTGCTGGCGATGGCCGCGGCGGAGCCGGCCTGTCTGTATCTCGGCGTCGACGTGCACGCGCCCGGCATCGGCCGTTGTCTCAACCAGATCGAGCGGCGCGGACTCGACAACGTGCGCCTGATTCGACACGACGCCGTCGAGGTGCTCGAACACATGATTCCGCCGGCCACGATCGATCGTATCCTGTTGTTCTTTCCGGATCCCTGGCCCAAGAAACGCCACCACAAGCGGCGCCTCGTCAACGCGCGTTTTCGCGATCTCGCGTACGCCGCACTCGCGCCGGGCGGCGAAATTCATGTCGCCACCGACTGGCAGGACTATGCCGAGGACATCGCCGCGCAGTTTCTCGCCGACGCGCGCTTCGCCAATCGCGGCGACGCGGCAGGCTTCGCCAAGCGCCCGGATTACCGACCGCCGACGCGCTTCGAGGCGCGCGGGCGGCGTCTCGGTCACGAAGTCCGGGACCTCGTATTCGTCAAAAAACCAGGTTCATCATGACGATCATGACGACGACGAATAACACGCTCATGAAGAAGCCGGCGCGCATGAAATCCGGCACGCCGTAACCGCCAGGGCCCTTGATCAGCGCGTTGACCTGGTGGGTCGGCAACAGAAAGGAATTCGAACAGGCCAGCGCCACGGTCAACGCGAACAGCGCCGGGTTGGCGCCGGCGCCGATCGCGATGTTGACCGCCAGTGGCACCAGCAGCACGGTCGCGCCGACATTCGACATGACCAGGGTGAAGAAGGTCGCGAGTACCGCGAGCGCCGACTGGATGACCCAGATCGGCATGTCGCCGACGACCGCGAGCGTTTCCTCGGCGATCCACTTGGCGGTGCCGCTGGTCTCGACCGCGAGACCCAGCGGGATCAGGCTCGCAAGCAGGAATACCGTGCTCCAGGATACCGACTGGTAGGCTTCCTCGATTTTGAGCACGCCGGAGACGACCATGCCGATCGCGCCGGCCATCAGCGCGACCGACAGCCGCAGATCGGTAAACAGCACCATGAACAGCGTCAGGCCGAAGAAAAACGCCGCCCAGGACACCTTGTTGGGGCGGATTTCCTCGCGCGGGTACTCCGAGGTCACGATGACGAAATTCCGGTCGCGCTCGAGGTGCGCCAGCGCGCGCCAGGTCGTGTGTGCGAGGATCGTGTCGCCGGCCTCGAACGGCATGTCGCGGATATTGTCGCCCTCCATCAGGGTTTCGCCGTCGCGATGCAGCGCGACCATCGCGAGACCGTAGGTCTTGCGCATCCAGACGTCGCGCGCCGACTTGCCGATCAGCGACGAGCCGGGCGGGATGACGACCTCGGCAATACCGGCCTGAGCCGACGACAGCACTTCGGAGAACACCTTCAGGCCCTTTTGAATCTTGAGCTCGTACTTGTCGACGAAATCGCGCAGATGCGCCGGCGAGCAGAGAATACCGAGCGCCGAATTCGGTCCGATGTCGACGTCACGCGACAGGTCGCCGCGGCTCGCGCGCATGCTCGCGCCGAACGGTTTGACCGCGATCACGCGAATCTTGTTGGCGGTCTCGATGTCGTCGAGCACCTGTCCGACCAGCGGGCTGTCCTCGGGAACGATGACTTCGAACAGCGAATAGTCGACGCCGTAGACTTCCTGCAGGTACTTGCTGCTGCCGGGGGTGGTACCGGTCGCTTCGGTCGATACGCTCGGCAACACGTAGCGACCGGCGACGACGAAGTAGAGGATGCCGGTCGAGACCAGCGCGAGCCCGATCGGCGTGACCGAAAACAGGCTCCAGGTCTCCATCTGGCTTTCCGCCGGCAACGCGCGGTTCGACGTCAGGATCAGGTCGTTCAACAGGATCAGCGGCGACGAGCCGACCATCGTCATCGTGCCGCCGAGGATCGCGGTAAACCCCATCGGCATCAGCAGCCGCGACATCGGCAGACCGGAGCGCGCCGAGATCCGGCTGACCACCGGCAGGAACAGCGCCGCGGCGCCGATGTTCTGCATGAACGACGAGATGACGCCGACGGTGCCGGCGACGATCGGAATGATACGGCTCTCGGCGCTGCCGCCGACATTGAGAATCACGCCGGCGACCTTGCTCATGATGCCGGTCTTGTCGAGCCCGGCGCCGATGATCATGACCGCGATGATCGCGATCACCGCGTTCGACGCAAAACCGTCGAACAGGTGCGCGGTATCGACCAGCCCCTGCTCGAGTCCCATGAGCGGTGCGAACAGCGACGACAGGCCGAGCAGTACCATGATCGTGATCGCGGTTTCATCGACGTTGACGATTTCGAAAACGAAGAGGTAAATCGTCAGCACCAGGAAGGCCGTGACCCAGCCGATTTCGACGCTCGGTGCGAGCCCGATCACGTGCGAGCCGGCGAAAGCAAAGATGATCCCGGCTATCCACTTGATACTGCGTTGACGGCGCAACCTGACGCGCCGTAGCCTGACTCTCAGGATGCGGGAAAATCTGCTCAACTGCGACTCGGGCCCTCAACTGGCGAGCCCCGGGGCGGAATCCTCATCGCGCCCGGGTATCTAATTCGTTATGCCTAAAACCGTTTGAATCAAGCGGCGCCGCCAATGGTAACGCCGGCTAGACGAGACAGGTATATCCAAAATAGTGTACACAATATTACCGGGGTGACAAAACGGCGGGCGTCGCCACGCCCGGCGTCGCCGTGACCGCCAAAACCCGTTAGAATCGGGACTCGATCGATCGAGGTGGTCCCGCATGTCGTGCAAGCATCCCGTCATCGTCGTCACCGGTTCGTCCGGTGCCGGCACGACGACCGTCAAAAAGGCGCTCGAGTCGATTTTCTTCCGCCAGAAAATCCGCCCGGTCGTCGTCGAAGGCGACAGCTTTCACCGCTACGATCGTGACGAGATGCGCGCGCGCATGGAGCAGGCGCGCGAGACCGGCGTCAACTTCAGCCACTTCGGCGAGGAAGCCAATTTATTCGCCGAACTCGAGCAGCTTTTTCGCGGCTACGGTGAAACCGGCGAGGGCCGGATTCGATATTACCTGCACGACGACAACGAGGCGCGCGTCCACGGGGAACGCCTCGGCGAGACCTTCAGGGCCGGACGCTTCACGCCGTGGGAAGCCATCGAGCCCGGCACCGACCTGTTGTTCTACGAGGGCCTGCACGGCCTGGTCAAGAGCGGCGACGTCGACCTGACGCGCTACGTCGATCTCAAGGTCGGGGTCGCGCCGGTCGTCAATCTCGAGTGGATCCAGAAGATTCACCGCGACAGCGAGCTGCGCGGCTATACCAAAGACGAGGTCGTCGACAATATCCTCAGGCGCATGCCCGACTACGTCAAATACATCACGCCGCAGTTCTCCGAGACCGATATCAACTTCCAGCGCGTCGCGACGGTCGACACGTCGAACCCGTTCATCGCCCGCGATATCCCGACCCAGGACGAGAGTTTCGTCGTCATCCGCTTCAAGAAACCGGACATTCGCAATACCGATTTCACCAACTTGCTGACGATGATCAGCGGCGCTTTCATGTCGCGCCGCAACACCATCGTCGTGCCCGGCGGCAAGATGGGGATGGCGATGGAAATCATCCTGATGCCGATCATCGCCGACCTGATGGCGCGGCGGCACGAGGCATAAACGCGCGACTTCGCCCGCGATGCGCCTGATCGACAGCCATTGTCACCTCGACGACGACCGCTTCGATGCCGATCGCGACGCGGTGATTGCGCGCGCGGCCGCGGTCGGCGTCGAGCGTATCGTCGTGCCGGCGACGACCGCCAATCGCTGGGACAAGATCCGCGCGCTGTGCGCCGGCGACAATGGTTTCTATCCCGCCTACGGCCTGCATCCGTGGTTCGTCGAGCAGCACCAGGCCGCGCACCTGCGCGAACTCGACGAATGGCTCGAGCGCGAACGGCCGGTTGCGCTCGGCGAATGCGGGCTCGACTTCTATACGTCGCGCCGCGACGCGGCCTGGCAAAAGCAATTGTTCACCGAACAGCTGGCGCTCGCCGCGAATCACGGCCTGCCGGTAATCGTGCATTCGCGCAAGGCGATGGACGAGACGCTCGCGCTACTGCGCCGGCAGACACCGACGCGCGGCGGTGTCGTCCATAGCTTCGCCGGCAGCGAGCAGCAGGCGCGGCAATTGCACGATCTCGGCTTCAGGCTCGGTATCGCCGCGACGGTCGGCTTCGAGCGCGCACGCAAGCTGCGGGCGGTGGTTGCGGCGATGCCCGACGACGCGTTGCTGCTCGAATCCGACGCGCCCGACCAGCCGGGTGGCGCGCATCGCGGCGAACTGAACGAGCCGGCCTTCATCGTCGAACACCTCGCGGTCATGGCCGAATTGCGCCAGACCGATCCGCCAACCCTCGCCGCTGTCCTGAACCGCAACGCCGAGCAGCTATTCGGATTATGAGCTTCGAGAGGATGGCTGGCGGCAGGTCATGATGACAGAGCAACAATTGCGTCACTACACGGCCAGGTTTGGGTAAGAGCGGCAATTTTTGGTCTGTCCCCGATCGTGCCCGAACGTGGCTTCGAAGGAGTGATTTAACCCGATTTCTTGCCGGGTGCTCGGAGCCATGTTCGTGCAGCAACGGGGACAGACCAAAATTTTCGCTTAGTATCGTGACAGCCGCAATTTCGAGAAGCGGAAATTTTGCTCTGTCCCCCTGATCCGCCGCCAGCCATCGCGTTATTAATCACTACGGACTCACCCATCCCCCGCTCACATCCAGTATTGCGCCGGTCGCGTACGACGACTGCTCCGACAACAGAAACATCGCGGCACTGGCGATCTCGCCCACCTCGGCCGGCCGCCCGAGCGGCACCTGTTGCATGACCCACGGCAGGTACTCCGGGTGCGCGTCGGCGTAGTCGACGCTGATCTCGGTCATCGTCAGCCCGGGCCGCAGGCAATTGACGCGGATGCCGTCCTCGGCCTGTTCCTTCGCCAGGCCGATCGTGAAGGTATCGAGCGCGGCCTTGCTCGCGGCATAGTCGACGTAGCTGAACGGGCCGCCGTGGCGCGAAGCCGCCGACGACACGTTGACGATCACGCCGCCGTCGCCGCCGTGGCGTTTCGCCATCCGCCGGATTGCGTGCTTGGCGCAGAGAAACGCGCCCAGCGCGTTGACGTCGAACACGCGCCGCGCGTGCGCGGCATCCAGATCGTCGACCCGGGTGCCGCCGCCGTTGATGCCGGCATTATTGACCAGCGCGGTGACCGGACCGAGCTCGAGATCGATGCGTTCGAACATCTTGATGACCGCCGCCTCGTCGGCAACGTCGGCGCCGAGCGCAATCGCGATCCCGCCGGCGGCACGAATGTCGGCGACGACCCGGTCGGCCTCGTCCTCCGAGCTGGCGTAGTTGACGCAGACTTTCCAGCCGTCGGCCGCGGCGCGGCGGCAAATTTCGGCGCCGATGCCGCGGCTGCTGCCGGTGACGAGCAATACCTTCATGTCAGTTTTCTCCCCGGGCGGTGGAGCCGTAGGCGCCGCGCAGCAGCGGGTTCGCATCGCGCGCGACGCCGAGCCGGTCGGCGACGATGCGCAGACTCGAATGAAAATCGCCGCGCTCGATTTGCACCCACTGCAGCCAGCGCTGTCCGTCGAGTGTCAGGTCGGTGCGGCCATGCAGCACGCGGTGATTGTCGAACAGCGCGACGTCGCCGGGCGCGAGCGTCAGCTTCAGCATCAGACTGTCGTCCTCGGCGAGTTCGAGCAGGCGGCGCAGGCCACGGTAATAGACGTCGATTTCGCCGGGCGCTATCGACAGCGGCGCGGCGACGCGGTCGTTGATGCGCACCCCGCAGACCGCGCCGAATTCGTCGACGCTGATGACCGGAAACTCGGCGATCAGGTCGACCTCGTCGGCGTAGTGCCGGCGAAACGCCTGCGCGTTGCGCGCGAGCGCGGCGAAGCCGTCGGGATCGGCCGCGCGCAGCCGCTCGGCGAGTTCGAAGCCGTCCATGAACAGCGAGGCGCCGGCGCCGGTCTGATCGTTGCGGATACAGTGAAAAATCAGGATCCCGGGCGGCGACGCGCGGTAAGGTTCGTCGGTATGCGGCTTCAGCGCCTTGACGTCGAACGCGATGCTGCGCTTGCCCGGGTCGAACAGCAGGTCCTGGACGCGGCCGAAATTGGATTCCTGCGGGTAACCGATGCGGCGCGCGACGGTCTCGGCGATGCCGGATTCGGCCGGTGCGCCGCGCAGGAAGCAAAATCCCAGATCGCGCAGCTGTTCGAGCAGCGTCAGCAAACCGCGATCGTCGGCGGCGATGGCGGCATAGTCGTGAATCGGCGGCGCCTGCCTGAGGGCGTCGTCCCACAACCGCGGGCGCCAGGCGCGCGCACGTCGCGCGGTGTCGTCGCAGGCATGCGCGCGCAACCAGTCGGCGGCGTAGTTCGAACAATGGCCGTCGGGCCAGATGACGTCGACCTGGTCGCCGCGCGCGTCGATGCGGACCGGCCGAATCGCCGGGTCGATCGCGGTCAGGCGCAGGCGGCGGTAACCGATCGCGGGGTCGCCGCAGGCGTCGCAGCGGCAGTTGTCGCGCAACCACAACGGGTGAAAACGACTGCGACCGCCATCGCGCCAGGCCAGTTCGACCTGGCCGTCGACGATCTCGGCCGACTGCAGGTTGACGGTCTCGTGCTTCATCTTCGCGGCGCATCTCGGCGGGGCGGTGTGTCGAGTTTACCGCGATTGTCGCCGGCGCGAAGCGGAATATCGCGCGGCTCAACCGAGCCTGAAGCTTTCCTCGACGCGGGCGCCGGCGTGTTCGGCATCGATAAAATTGTCTTCGCGAAAGAAAACCGTGCCGTCGGCGCCGATCAACAACACCGTGCAGGCACGCGTGCCGTAGCCGGGAGAGCGGATGAAGCGGCTCGACAGCATGCGCTCGACATCGAGCGGCACGCCGGTGCGCGGCAACTCGTGATCGTCGGCGATGCGGTGATCGGTGAGGATCTCGCTCAGCGCGTCGGCCTCGACCTTGCCGGCGAGCGCCTGCTCGAGCTCGGCCTTGCCGCTCGCCAGCTTGGGCCAGGGCTCGTCGAAGACGCCGTTGCTGACGCCGTGGACGCCGGGCTCGATGCGCCGCCGGCCCGGGTCGCGGTTGGAATAGAACCACAGCGTGTCGGCGTTGCCGAGCAGCAGGTTGAATCCGGAGTATTCCTGCGCGCGCGCGGCAACGGCGTCGAGGTAGGCTGCGGCCTCGCGGTCGCCGGCGAGATAATCGCGCGGCAGCTCGCCGCGCGAGCGTGCCCCGGGCTGCATCCCGCCCGGCTCGCGCACGTTGGTCACCGCGGCGAAGCGGCCGCCGCGGTCGACACCGAGCCAGGTACCGCCGGCCTCGAGGTCGCGCCCGGCGAAGATCGGCGCGTCGTCCCACCAGTGCGCGTCGCGACTCGGCCGCGCGTAGTATTCGTCGCG
>JBPEYE010000449.1:0-20096 GCA_052030825.1 Gammaproteobacteria bacterium
AAATGTTCCGCCGCGAGGGCATCGACGAGATCGTTTGCGCCGGCGACATTGCCGGCTACCACGACACGCTGCGGCCGACCGTCGACCTGTTGATCGACTACGGCTGCCGGTCGATCGCCGGCAACCACGATCAAACCTGGCTCGACGAGTCCGGCAAAGATGGTGACCCGATCGTTCGCGACTATCTCGCCGGTCTGCCGCCGACACTGGAACTCCAATGCGACGGCAAACGCCTGCTCGTCGTCCATGCAGAACCACCGGCGCAACAGACCGGCGGTATTCGCCTGCTCGACCCCGACGGCAGGATCAAGCCCGATCGCCGGGCGTTGTGGGACGCCGCGCTCGCCGACCTCACGTACGACGTGCTGATCGTCGGCCACACCCACCAGGTCTACGCCGAAACGCTCGGCGGCGTGCTGGTCGTCAACCCGGGCAGTTCGGCGTTCAATCACAGCTGCATGATCCTGACGCTGCCCGATCTCACGGTCGAAACCCGCGCGCTCGGCGGTCGCAAAATCATTCGCTGCTGGAATTTTGGCATGCTCGCCGCCGCCCCGGCGCACTGATCCGCGCCTGCCGGCAACCCGTATACCGGCGCATGGTCCCGCAACTCGACACCTCCGCGCATGGCTGAAACGCCCGAGCGTATCCTGCTGCCCGGCGGCAGCGGCGGAATCGGTGCGGCGCTCGCGCGCGCGCTGCTGGCGGCTTATCCCGACGCGCATATCGACGCCAGCCACCATCGTCGCGAGCCGCCCTTCGCCGATCCGCGCATCGCCTGGCATCGACTCGACCTGCGCGACGAGGACGCGATTGCCGGGTGGGCCGCCGACTGCGAGCGCATCGACTGGATTGTCAACTGCGCCGGCTTTCTGCACGGCGATGACCGCGGTCCGGAAAAGAATATCGGCATGGTCGATCCGACGTTTTTGCTCCACTGCGTGCAAGTCAACGCGTTGCCGACGCTGTTACTGGCAAAGCACTTCGGCGCCGCGCTCAAGCGCAGCCCGGCGCCGCTGCTGGCCGCGATTTCCGCGCGCGTCGGCAGCATCGAAGACAATCGCCTCGGCGGCTGGTACAGTTATCGCATCTCCAAGGCGGCGCTGAACATGGCGTTGAAAACGCTCAGCATCGAATGGAAACACAGCCACCCGCGCGGCTGCGTCGCGGCGCTGCACCCGGGCACCAACGACACCGCGCTGTCGCGGCCGTTTCAACGCAACGTCGCCCCCGAACAGCTGTTCGATCCGGCCGACACGGCCGGCGCCTTCATCCGCCTGCTCGCCACGCTCGGACCGGCCGACAGCGGTCGATTCTGGGCCTGGGACGGCACTGAACTGCCCTGGTAACTGTCAACGGAGACCCGATGAAACACGCAAGATCGCTCGCCTTTATCCTGCTCGCGCTCGGCGCGCCGGCGGCCTTTGCCAACTGTCCGCCGCTGCTCGATTTCGAAACCCGCAAACTGCGCTCCGAGCAAACCGTCAATTTTTGCCAGGCCTACGCCGGCAAACTACTGCTGGTCGTCAACACCGCAAGCCAGTGCGGCTTTACGCCGCAGTTCAGCGGTCTCGAGCAGCTCTACGGCAAATATCGCGACCGGGGTCTCGAGATCGTCGGCTTCCCGTCGAACGATTTTTTCCAGGAGTACGCCGACGAAGGCAAGACCGCCGACATGTGCTACCTGAATTACGGCGTCAGCTTTACGATGGTCGCGCCCGGGCCGGTGCGCGGCGCCGAGGCCAATCCGCTGTTCCGCGAACTGGCCGCACGCAGCGGCAACCCGCCGCGCTGGAACTTCAACAAATACCTGATCCAGCGTGACGGCGAGCAGGTCAAGCACTACGACTCGACGGTCAAACCCCTCGACAGCCTGCTCGAGCGCGACATCGCCGCGGCGCTCGGCGACTGAAGCGTGGCCGATTCGACCCTGACCTTTCGCCTGCTCGGCTACGGCGGTCTCGTTCCGTTCGTCGTGCCGGCCATCCTCATCGTCGCCGGCGTCGGACCACTCGGTAGCCTGCTCTGGCTCGTCAACGCCTACGCTTTCGGTATCGTCTGCTTTTTGACCGGCAGCTGGTGGGGCATGGCGCTCGAATCCGGCCGCTGGCGCGCGCTGGTGATGAGCAATCTCTACTTCCTCGCCGCGGTCGGCGTGTTCGTGTTCCTGCCCACCTGGTGGCCGCTGGTCGCGGCGGTCCTGCTCATCGCGCTCTACTTCGCCGAACTGGACAGCCGCCTGTTGCCGCCGCCGAGCCCGGCCTACCGCCGCCTGCGACTGCATTTGACCGTCGTCGCCAGCGCGTCGATGTTCACGGTCCAATACGCACTGTAAGGCCGGCGCGGTGATCCGCGCCGGAGGTCGCGTCGTAACCACGCTGACGCCATCGCCACGACTGCTCATGAAAACGCTTCGCCAGATGCACGCCCAGCCCGCGCCCGCGATTATCGGGCCGGCCCGCATCGACATCGAAAACCTGCGACTTCGCACCTATATCGGCTTCAATCCCGACGAGAAGACCAAGCTGCAGGACATCGTCATCAACGCGACGATCCATTACCACGCCGACCGCGCCTCCGCCAGCGACGAGGCCGCCGACGCGCTCGATTACAAGGTCATCACCAAGCGCATGATCCAGCACGTCGAAACCGGCCGCTTCCAGCTGCTCGAAAAACTCGCCTCGGACCTGCTCGCCATTGCGATCGAATCGCCGCGCGTCAGCCGCGCCGAAGTGCGCGTCGACAAACCGCACGCGCTGCGTTTCGCCGACTCGGTCGCGGTCACGCTCGCGGCCACGCGCGAGGACGAACGGTCGTGACCGCGGACGTGTCGCCCATCGTGATTACCGGCGGAGCCCAGCGACTCGGTCTCGCCGCGGCGCGCGCGCTGCACGGCCCCGCCAGCCCGGTCGTCATCACTTACCGTCGCGAACGACCGCTGCTCACTGAACTGCGCGATGCCGGGATCACGACCATCCGCGCCGATTTCAATGCCGCCGACGGTATCGACGATTTTTGCGCCGCCCTGCGCCAGCGCTACGCTTCGCTGCGCGCAATCATTCACAATGCTTCCGAATGGCTCGCCGAGGATGGCGACTACGCCGACGACGAACTGCTGGACCGAATGCTTCGCGTACACGTCGCTGCGCCCTATCTGATCAACCGGAGTTGCGGCGAACTGTTACGCCGTCACGGCGAGCAGCACGGTTATGCCGACATCATTCACCTCGGCGATTTCGTCACCAGCACCGGCAGTCGCAAGCACATCGCCTATGCCGCGAGCAAGGCAGCGCTCGACAACCTGACGCTGTCGTTCGCGTCCGCGCTCGCGCCATTGGTCAAGGTCAACGCGATCGCCCCGTCGTTGCTGATGTTCAACGCCGACGACGACGCCAGGTACCGCGAGCGTGCACAGCGCAAGGCGCTGCTCGAGGTCGCCCCCGGCGAGGGCGAAGGCGTCGCCGCGATCCGCTACCTGCTCGACAGCCGCTACCTGACCGGCAAATCGATCGCGCTCGATGGCGGCCGGCCGCTGGCGCTCGCGAGCTGAGGCCGGGTCCGGCTTCGAATCCCCATCCATAAAAAACTAAGGAACCCGCATGCATACCAACCTCGCGCACCAAACGCTCGACCTGCCGTCGCCCTATTCGGAAGCGGCAGACCTGGTCAGACAGGCTCTGATCGAACGCGGTCTCGAGACGCCGCTGCTGCCGCACCAGTACGAGCGCGACGAAAAGTATCGGCGCATCCGCAAGGCCTTCACCGACATCGCGCAAACGCTCGGTCTCGACCTCGGCGACGACAGCCTGAGCGAGACCCCGCACCGGATCGCGAAGATGTACGTCGACGAAGTGTTTGCCGGACTCGATTACCTGAACTTTCCCAAGGTCACCGTGATCGATAACAAGATGGGCGTCGAGGAAATGGTCAAGGTCAGCGACATCAGCCTGACGAGCACCTGCGAGCATCACTTCGTCACGATCGACGGTACCGCGACCGTTGCTTATATTCCGCGTAACAAGATCATCGGCCTGTCGAAGATCAACCGCATCGTGCGCTTCTTCGCGCGCCGCCCGCAGGTGCAGGAGCGATTGACGCAGCAGGTGCTGGTCGCGCTGCAGACGCTACTCGGCACCGACGACGTCGCGGTCACGATTGACGCGACCCATTACTGTGTCAAGGCGCGCGGCGTCATGGACGCGAACTCGCGCACCCAGACCACTGCGCTCGGCGGGCTGTTCAAGGACAGTCACAAGACGCGCGCGGAGTTCCTCGCCAAATGAGCCTGCAGGCTAACAGCATCGACCCGAAGGAAGTCGCCTACTACGACCGCCTCGCCAACCAGTGGTGGGACCCGCACGGCAAGTTCTGGCCGATTCACCGGCTCAACCGGCTGCGCGTCGACTACCTGCGTCAGCGCATCTGCGCGCACTTCGGCCGTGCCGAGGTCGAGCGACAACCGCTCGCGGGCCTGCGCGCGCTCGACATCGGCTGCGGCGGTGGCATTCTCGCCGAGTCGATCGCCGCGCTCGGCGCGCAGGTGCATGCGATCGACGTCGCCGCGAAAAACATCGAGGTCGCGAAACGGCACAACGCGACCAGCGGCCTGCCGGTCGACTACGAGCTCGTCAGCGTCGAGGACCTGGCCGCGCGCGGCGCGCAGTACGATATCGTGCTCAACATGGAAGTGGTCGAGCACGTCGCCGACCTGCCGTCATTCCTCGCTGCCTGCACCCGCCTCGTCGATCGCAACGGCATCCTGTTTATCGCGACAATCAACCGCAATCCGCTGGCCTGGTTCACCGCAATTTTCGGCGCCGAGTACGTGCTCGGCTGGTTGCCGAAGGGCACGCACCAGTACCGCAAACTGGTCCGGCCCGACGAACTCGAAAGCCTGCTCGCGCGCGACTCGATACGCATCACCGATCGCCGCGGCGTGCGCGTGAATCCAGTCACGCGTGGTTTTTCGCTGTCCGACAGCCTGCGCGTCAACTACATGATCGAGGCCAGCTTCGCGGCCTGACAGGCGAGCGTCGCCCTTCGGCGAAAGCGCGGCAGCCGTTATACTGCACCGGTGATCGCGCTATCGCGCGATCCGCCAGCCACGAGGATTCGCGACGATGTCACCCCAGCGCCCGGCGCTCGATCCCGCCGACGACCTGACCGCGACGGTCGACATCGACTTCGACGCGGTGCTGGCGCCTCTGTTCGCCCAACGTGACCGCTCACCGATCATCCGCCCGTCGCTCGAGTCGGACGTGCGCGCGCTGATCGATACCCGCCGGCCCGACGCCGGCGAACCGCTGGACGGACTGCTCGCGCAGCTCGAGCGCGCCTTCGACGCCTATCCGCGGCGCAACACCCACCCCGGTTTCTTCGGCTGGGTGGCGCCATCGGGTCTGCCGACCGACCCGTTGGCGCACGCGATAGTCGCGGCGATCAATGCCAACGTCGGCGGCTACTGGTCGTCGCCGGTTGGCACGACGATCGAGAAAACCGTGATTCGCTGGCTCGCCGAGCTGGCCGGGTTCCCCGAATCGTCGGAAGGCGTGATCCTGAGCGGCGGTTCGATGGCCAACCTGTGCGGCCTCGCCGCGGCGCTGGCGCGCGCCGCCGGACCCGCCTTCCGCGAACGCGGTTTCGGCGCTTTCGATACCGATGCGAGTCCGGTCGTCATTTGCTCGGCGGCGGCGCATTTCTCGATCCAGCGCGCCGCAATTCTGCTCGGGCTCGGCAGCGACAACGTCGTCGCGCTCGAAACCGACGACGCGTTTCGCCTGCGTCCGGACCGCCTCGAAGCGGCGCTCGCGCAGCACCCGAACGTCGTCTGCGTCGTCGCGACCGCCGGCACGACCAACACCGGCGCGATCGATCCATTGCCCGAAATTGCCGATTTGTGCCGCCGCCGTGAGGTCTGGCTGCACGTCGACACGGCGCTCGGCGGCGGCGGGCTGATGTCGCCGACGCTGCGTCCGCGCTACGCCGGTATCGAGCACGCCGACTCGGTGGTGATGGACTTGCACAAATGGTTTTTCCAGTCGCTCGCCGGCAGCCTGCTGCTCTACCGCGACGCCGAACCGGCGCGCGCCTTGTTCTACGACAGCCCCGATTATCTCAGTGCCGGCGATCCGCGCGCACCCGAGCAGTACATGTTCTTTCACATCGCGCCCGAGTTGTCACGGCGCTTCCGCGGCCTGCCGTTTTATCTCGCGTTTCGCGTCTACGGCTTCGACCGGCTTGGCCGTAACGTGCTGCACAACGTCGAATGCGCCGAGTATCTCGCCGCGCTGATCGAGGCCGAGGACGAGCTCGAGCTCGTGGTTGCGCCGCAACTGTCGATCCTGTGTTTCCGTTACCGGCCCGACGGCGTCGACGATGACGACGTCGACGCGCTCAATCAAGCCATCCGCGAGCGCGTCCAGCTCGACGGCGACTTCCTGATGTCGGCGACGCGCGTGCGCGGCCGGCCGGTGCTGCGCGTTTGCATCCTCAACCACGCGACCCGCGCCGAGCACGTCGAGGGACTACTCGCGAGCGTGCTGCGCATCGGCCGCGAGCTGCGTTGATCACTCGAGTGACACGAGTTGCCGTCGTTTCGCGGCGCCGGGCTGGCGGCAAAATCCGGATTCGACCGACGCTGCCGACATCCGCGCGCTATCGACGCCGGGCTCGACCCGGCCACGCCCCCAGTTGAAAACGGATCTGTTCGATCATCCGAGCGGCGACCGGCCTCTGGCCGCCCTGTCTTTGCTGCTAACCGGCGTATTCGTGCTGGCGCTGCAGGATTCGCTGGTCAAGCTGATGTCCGGCGACACCTCGTTCTGGCAGTTCCAGACCTTACGCTCGCTCGGCAATCTGTCCTTCATCGTCGTCCTCGCGCTCGCCAGCGGCAGTCTCGGCCTGATGCTGCCGCGCAACTGGCGCCCGGTTTACCTGCGCGCTGCATTCCTGACCGTCTGCATGTTCTTCTTTTTTGCCGGCGCGCCGTTCCTGACCGTCGCGCAAATGGCCGCCGGGCTCTACACCTACCCGCTGTTCGTGTCGCTGCTGGCCGCTCCGATTCTCGGCGAGCGCGTCGGCCCGTGGCGCATCGGCGCGCTCCTCGCCGGCGCGACCGGCGCGGCGATCGTGCTCGCGCCGTGGCGCGCGGACTTCTCGGCGGTACAGGTATTGCCGGTGATCGCCGGCTTTTTCTACGCCTGCAACATCCTCACGCTGCGCCGCGCGTGCCGTAACGAAAGCCCGCTGGCGCTCGCGTTCGCGGTCGGCATGGCCTTCGTCGTTTCCGGCAGCCTCGGCATCGCGCTACTTACCGTATTTCCGCTCGACGACGGCCTGCGCGAAGCGATGCCGTTCGTCGCCGTCGGCTGGCCCGAACTGACCCTGCTGGTCGCCGCTTTCGCGTTGTTCGCGTCGGTACTGAACCTGACCGGCAATATCTGCCTTTCGCGCGCTTACCAGACCGCCGACGCGAGCTGGCTCGCGCCGATGGATTTCAGTTACCTGATCTTCGCCGCGCTGTGGAGCCGCGTCATCTTCGACCAGTGGCCGACGCCGCAAGCATTCGCCGGCATGGCCTTGATCGGCGGCGCCGGCGTGATCACCGCCTGGCGCGAGCGCGTGGCCGCGCGCCGCGGCTAGTCGACCAGCATCACAGTTTCGCGGATCGGCTTGATCCGCGGCGCGCCGATCGACGTAACTACGACATGTCTGTCGAGCGCCAACCGGGCATCCGTCGCCCAATCTTACGATCGGTCCTCGCCGGCTGCGCGACATTGCCGTTGCTCGCGGCCTGTTACACGCATCTCGGCGCCGGCGAAACCGACAGCCCGCCGTCGCGATTCGAACTCGATCGCCGCATCGAGGGTATCGTGTTTACCCGTCCGCTCTGGCCGGCCGAGCTGCGCGCCGATTTGCTGCTGCCGCGCAAGCGCGGTCCGCATCCGGTCGTCGTGACGGTCCATGGCGGTAGCTGGGCCAACCGCGATCGCGACGACATGACTTCGCTCGCCACCAAGCTCGCGCGCCACGGGTACGCGGTGCTGAACGTCAGTTACCGCCTGGCGCCGCGCCATACCTATCCCGCACAACTCGACGACCTGCGCGAAGCGCTGCGCTGGCTCGATCGCAATGCCGATCGTTACGCGCTCGATCGCGCCCGGATCAATACCTGGGGATTCTCCTCCGGCGCGCACCTCGCCGCGCTGGTCGCCGCGCACAACGCCAACGGCGGTGATTATCCCGGCCCGTCGGTGCGGGCCGTCGTCGCCGGCGGCATTCCGTCCGACCTGCGCAAATACGACGACAGCCCGGTCGTCGAGCGCTTTATCGGCGGCAGTCGCGATGCGCTGCCGGCAGTCTACGCCGATGCCTCGCCGGTGGTGCACGTCTCGCCCGATGACCCGCCGGTGTTTCTCTACCACGGCGCGCTCGATCGCCTCGTGACGCCCGACCAGGCGCGCGATTACTACGCCGAGCTACGTCGCCAGGGTGTCGACGCCGAACTGTTCGTCCACCGCTGGCGCGGCCACGCCAGCCTGTTCCTGTTCGGTGGCGAAGCCGAGGACCGCGCGATCGATTTCCTCAACCGCAACAACGCGCGCGACGCCTGATTCACGCCTGTCGGTCGCTCAGCGCTTCATCCCTTCCTGATTTTCGTAGATCGAATCGGTGCCGGCGCGTTGCGGCAAATGGATGCGAAACGGTAACGCCTCCATGCGACCCGCGCGCACCGGTTCGCCGCGCAGAATGCGCGCGTCGAATTCGGCCAGATCGTAGCTGTCGAAAATCGGAAACGCGTCGACCGCGGCGTAACCGAACAGCAGCAACGGCCGGATCGACCCGCCGCGACTGTCTGCCGATGCGTGCAGCGTGCGCACATGATGCAGGGTCAGCGAACCGGCCGGCGCGGTCAGCTCGACCGCGCTGTCGAGCAGGTGGGCGATGTCGTCGCGGTGTGCCGCGCCGGCAAACACGCCATCGTGATGATGGTCGTATACCGGCCCGCGGTGCGAGCCGGGAATCACCATCAGCGGACCATCGGCCGCCGAACAATCCTCGATCAACACGCCCACCGCGAGCAGGTCATCGTTGGTGTACGGATAGAACGCCCAGTCCTGGTGCCAGTGAATCTCGGCATGCGCGCCGGGATATTTGAAATTCAGCTTGGAATGATCGAAACGCACGGTGCCGCCGAGCAGCTGCGCGACCGGCTCGACGATCGCCTCGCCACTCGCCAGCTTCCAGAATACCGGGTCGAGGCGGTGCGGGTTCTTGAGTCGTCGCACCAGGGGACGCTCGGCCGTGTGTGCGGGGTCGAGATCGTAGATCGAGTTGCTTCGCGCCACGCCGCGCGCGTCGTCGAGATAGCCGACGATGACGCGACGCAGTTCGGCCAGCAAGGCATCGCCGAGTACGCGCTCGAGCAGCAGATAACCGTGTTCGCGGTAAAAGTTCAGCTGCGCTGCGTTCAATGCCGCCATCGGTCGGTAACCTGGTCCCCTTTTGCCGGTTAGTTTCCGATTCGGCAATGCGTTTGTAAATACTCGACCGCCGCGTGCGCCGGCACCTCGGCGTGGCGCACGAGGTTGTCGAAGTGGCGGACGAGGATGCGCACATACTCGGTGGTCGTGAAGGCGAAATACATCTGCCCGACGTAAAGCGCAGCGCGGCGCGCGCCGAAGATGGTATACGGCACCGAGTAGCGCCGGCGGGCATCGAACAGGTACAGGCGCACGCTCGGGTAGAGTTCGTCGAGGGTCGCGATCATGACCTCGACCTGCTCGGCACGCGCCCCGGCGTCGAGTTCGCGCCACAGACCCTCGCCGCGGGCGAAGCTTTCGATCGTCTGCCGCGGCAGGCAAATTTCGAGATCGTTATCCGGCCCGCGAATGAAGTCGCGATGGTATTGCGCCTGTTCCTTGGCGCGGCTGACCGGGCGCTCGACGACCTCGTGGTACTCGTATTCGAGCACGCGATCGGTCTTGACGACGTCGGGCAGCTGCGCCGGCACGTAGCGGATCTTGAGCCCGGCCGCTTCGTCGTACCAGCGCCGCAAATTGCTGTCGGCGGGGCTCGGCTCGTGCGGCGCGACCTCGAACGACTGGCGCAGGATTTCGGCACCGTGACGACTGTCCTGGCTCAATCCGAGCAGCCAGTCGGCGCTGACCTGCAGTTCGCCGGCGAGCGCGGCCACGGTATCGGCGCGCGGCACGCGCAGGTTATCCTGCGCGAGCAACTGCGATAACGTCGAGCGGTCGATGCCGGTCGCGCGCGACAACTCGGACTGATTCTGGCCGCGATCTCGCATTGCTTCGGACAGGCGCAAGCGAAAGGTCGCGACGATTTCCTGCCTTTTCATGACCTAGTCGAAGTATTTGTTGAATATATACCACATTTGTTTTTTAAAAATAGCATATTTGCTTTTATGCTTCGTATAAAAACGTCGACAAAACGCCGCCAGAGCCGCTAAATATCAAGACCACAATAAAAAAGGTGATTTAACGTCGATGCAACCTGCCACCGCTCGCGCTGGGTATTTCGAGTTCGCGAACGTCGAATGGCCGACCTGGCTCGTGCTGGGCGGCGCCTATGGTGGCTGGATCCTGTTGACGCTGTTCTGGACCCATGTTCCCGGCTGGTTGCTGTGGCTGCCCGGGGGCTACCTCGTGACCCTGCACAGCTCGCTGCAGCACGAAGCGATCCACGGCCACCCGACGCGCAACCGGCGACTCAATCTGGCGCTCGTCTGGCCTCAGCTGATGCTGTGGTATCCGCTCGAGTTTTACGCCGAACACCATACCCGGCACCATGACAGCGAACTGACCGACCCGGACCTCGACCCCGAATCGTTTTACATCGCGCCCGCACGCTGGCGGCGCCTCGGCGCCTGGCAACGGCGCGCCCTGCTGTTCAATCACACTTTTGCCGGGCGCATGCTGATCGGCCCGTGGCTCGCGAGCTACCGGCTCTGGCGCGCCGAAGCGGAACGATTGCTGCGCGGCGATTTCAGTCACCTCGGGATTCTCGTGCGCCACGGCCTGAGTTGTGCGCTGGTGCTTTACTGGGTGCTGGCGGTATGCGAGATGCCGTTTTACGTTTACCTGCTCGCGTTCGTCTGGCCCGGCAGCAGCCTGATGATGATGCGTTCGTTTCTCGAGCACCGCTATCGCCCGAAGCGCGAGCAGCGCACCGTCGTCGTCGAAGGCTGCGCGCTGACGCAATTGCTGTTCCTGAACAATAATTTCCACGCGGTGCACCACGATCACCCCGGTCTCGCGTGGTACCGGATTCCGGCGGCCTACCGGCGCGAGCGCGCGGCGACGCTCGCGCGCAACGGCAATTACGTTTACCCGGGTTACTGGGCCATCGTGCGACGCTATTTGTTCAGGCCCTGGGATCATCCCGCCCACCCGGCGACGGCGCCGGCGGCCTGAGTTCGAATCGAACCCCGAATCACGCGCCCTGCGCGCAGCAACGCTTGAACTTGCGCCCGCTGCCGCAGGGGCACGCCTCGTTGCGGCCCGGTTTCCACGGCGTGAAGGTCGGCGGTAGCATCTCCCCGCGGGTGTAATACCAGCGTCCGTGCTCGCGCACGAACTCGCTGCGCTCGTGCAGCGCGTCGACGCGGCCCCCGGACAACAGTCGCGCCTCGAACTCGACGCTGGCCCGGTCGCCGCGCGTGTCGCCGCCCAGAATTTCGAGGCCGAGCCAGCGCAGCGACGGATCCGGCGCGACCTCCGCCGGACGGAAATCCGGGTGCCAGCTCGCGGCGAGATAGGCAGCGTCGCAGGCCACGTAGGCGCTGTAGCGCGAACGCATCAACTGGGCCGCATTCTCGGCCACCGCGGTCTGTGATATAAAGGGTCCGCAACACCGGCCGTAGGATCGGCCCGAGCCACAGGGACAGTTCGACTCGACATCCATCAGGACGACTTTACACCATGACTTCAGCACTCGAAATCCTGCAAAGCCGCTTCGGCTATGACCGCTTCCGCCTGCAGCAGCAAGCCATCGTCGACACGCTCACGGCCGGCGGCGACGCGCTGGTACTGATGCCGACCGGCGGCGGCAAGTCCGTGTGCTACCAGATTCCGGCGATCCTGCGCGCCGGCACCGGCATCGTGATCTCGCCGCTGATCGCGCTGATGCAGGACCAGGTCGACGCGCTTGCGCAAAACGGCGTGGCCGCGGCTTTTCTCAACTCGACCCAGGACCTCGACGCGCAGCAGGCCGTTCGCCGCCGGCTGCTCGCGGGCGAACTCGAGTTGCTCTATGTCGCCCCCGAGCGCGCCGTCGGCGACGAGTTTCTCGAGCTGCTCGCGCGCGCCAAGCTTGCGCTGATCGCGATCGACGAGGCCCACTGCGTGTCGCAGTGGGGTCACGATTTCCGCCCCGACTACCGCGAACTCTACCGCCTCCACGAGCGCTTTCCCGAGGTGCCACGGATCGCGCTGACCGCGACCGCCGACGCGCGCACGCTGCGCGAGATCGAGCAACAGCTCGAGCTCGAGGATGCCGCGCATTTCATCCACAGCTTCGACCGGCCGAATATTTTCTACCGCATCGCGCAGGGCGACGGCGGCCGCCAGCGGCTGTGGGATTTCATCGCCGAGCGGCACCCGCGCGACGCCGGCATCGTCTACTGCCTGTCGCGCAAGAACACCGAGGCCGTCGCCGAGTTTCTCGCCGCGCGCGGGCGCGTGGCGCTGCCTTACCATGCCGGGCTCGACAAGGCGACGCGCGCCGAACACCAGCGCCGCTTTCTGCGCGAGGACGGCGTCATCATCGTCGCGACGATCGCCTTCGGCATGGGCATCGACAAGCCCGACGTGCGCTTCGTCGCGCACCTCGGACTGCCGAAGAACATCGAATCCTACTACCAGGAAACCGGCCGCGCCGGGCGCGACGGCGAGCCCGCCGACGCGTGGCTGGTCTACGGCCTGCAGGACATCGTCAAGCTGCGCCAGATGATGCAGCAAAGCGACGCCGACGACGCCTACAAGCGCGTCCTGCAACAAAAAATGGAGGCGCTGCTCGGCCTCTGCGAGCAGACCGGTTGCCGGCGCCAGGCGCTGCTCGGCTATTTCGGCGAGTCCCTGGCGGAGCCCTGCGGCCACTGCGACAACTGCGTCGAACCGCCGCCGACCTGGGATGCGACCGAGGCCGCGCAGATGGCGCTGTCGTGCGTCTACCGCACCGGCCAGCGCTTCGGCGCCGCCTACGTCATCGACGTGCTGCTGGGCAACGAGCGCGACCGGATTCTGCAAAACCGCCACCACGAACTCTCGACCTTTGGCATCGGCGAGCTCGACGCCAACGAGTGGCGCAGCCTGTTCCGCCAATTGCTCGCGCGCGGCTACCTGATCAGCGACGAACGCCACGGCGGGCTGTCGCTGTCGCCGGCGAGCAAACCGCTGCTCGCGGGCAAGGAACGCCTCGAACTGCGCCGCTTCGACCAGCGCAGGCACGCGGCGAAGACGGCCAAGGTCGCCGCGCCGGCCGACCTCGCCGCCGCCGATGCACCCCTGTTCGAGGCGCTGCGCGAACAGCGCCGCGCGTGGGCCGAGCAGCAGGCGGTGCCGCCCTACGTGATCCTGCACGACAAGACCCTGCGCGCGATCTGCACTCACCGGCCGAACGATCGCGAGGCGCTCGCGCAGGTTCCCGGCATCGGCGCGCGCAAGCTCGAGCGGTACGGCGACGCGCTGCTCGAGATCGTGCGTCGGCACCCCGCGACTAATCCCGAGCCCGCAGCCGAGGCGGTCGACTAGCCCGAACCAACTGCCGGCAACCCCCGGTTTCGGGGACACAATACCTGATCAATCTTTATCGACGCCGGGCTCGAGTTGGGTAATCGAATATGGTGTCCCCGACATTCCGGAGATGTATCGTCATTGCGAGCGCAGCGAAGCAATCTTCCCGGGATCGGGCAAGACCCCGGAGATTGCTTCGTCGGCTGCGCCTCCTCGCAATGACGTGCGAACCGCGACGTCATTGTTGGCGCGGCTCCGCCAGTCTTTCGGATAATCGCTTAATCTGTTCCCAGGTTCTGCGCGGCAGCGCGATGCCCGCGGCGCGGGTGCGCTCGCGGTATTCACGTTCGCGTTCACCGGGAATCTCGACGCGCTCGAAGCCGGGTGCCGGTGGGCAATCGCGCAGCTCGGCGAGGATTTCCTCGGCGACGCGCGTCATCGCCGATGTTTCGCGATAGCGCGTCGTGTCGAGCGTCAACAGCAGCCAGCTGCCCTCGGTCGTGGTCGGCCCGAGCATCGCCTCGGCGACGATCTCGGCGGCGAGCGCGAGCGCGTAGCCCTTGTGCTCGCCGGCCGGCAGGATCGCGCCGCCGCGGAAGTAGTCCTCGGGATCGCGCGAGATGTTGCCGTCCGGGTCCATCAGCACGCCGTCGGGCAGGCGCGCACCGGCGCTGCGCGCGGCGTAAATCCAGCCACCGGCGATCTTCGACGTCGCGAAGTCGAACATCACCGGGCCGCGGTCACCGCCCGGCACGGCGATACTGTAGGGATTGGTCGGCAACAGCGCCCGGCGGCCGCCATGGGGCGCGACCTGGCGCCATCTTTCGCGCCCGCCGCCGCCGAAGCAGATCGACAGGAAGCCGCGGTAAGCCGCCCACTCGGTAAACGCGCCGAGGCGCCCGGTATGGCCGACGTCGACGATCGCGAGTGCCGACACGCCTTGCTCGGCGGCCTGCCGGCATCCCTCCGCGACCGCGAGCCGCATCGCCGGGATACCGATGCCGCCGTGACCGTCGACGAGCGTCGCGCCCCGCTCGGTGACGCGGATTTCCGGCGCGGCAGCGGCGCGCAGGTAGCCGGACTCGAATTGTTGCGCGTACTGCAGCGTCCGCATCAGGCCGTGCGATTCCATACCGCAGAGGTTCGAATCGGCGAGGTGTTCGGCAACCTCGCGCGCGATCGACGGCGCGCAGCCGAGATTCTCGAAGATACCGGCAACCAGCGCCGTGACCGCGTCGACGTCGAGCGTGACGCGCGCGGCGTCGAGTTCGAGCTTGCTGCGAACCTCGCCCGTTTCGCCCATGACGTTCCTCCGGAGGACGTTTGGCGTCAGTATAGGGATTACCCGGGCGCGGCCCAGCATTTTTCGTCGCAGGCTTCCGCATTGCCCGTATAATTCGAGTCGACGAACGCGACGGCCCGCCCGCGATGAACGACGCTGACATGAACCAGGAATACGATGCGCAACTGATGGCGCTGCTCGAGGCCGTCTGGGGCGAAGGCTTCATGTCGCCCGGCGGCACCGCCGAGGTCGACCGCTACCTCAACGGCGTCGACCTGACCGGCAAGCGGGTGCTCGATATCGGCTGCGGGCTCGGCGGCGTCGATCTGCACCTGGTGCGCGCGCACGGCGCCGCGCGGGTCGTCGGCATCGATGTCGAGCCGGCCCTGCTCGAGCGCGCCCGCGCGCTCGCCGAGAATTACGGCCTCGCCGCCGAGATTGAATTCGTCGATGTCGAACCCGGGCCGCTGCCGTTCGACGACGCCAGCTTCGACGTCGTCACGAGCAAGGATTCGATCATCCACATCGCCGACAAGCACGCGCTCGCGGTCGATATCTTCCGCGTGCTCAAGCCCGGCGGCTGGTTCGTCGCGAGCGACTGGCTGGCCGGCTACGAGGGCCAGCCGTCGCCGGAGATGCGCGCCTACCTCGTCGCCGAGGGACTCGACTTCGGTCTTGCCTCGGCGGCGCGCTATCGCGACGCGTTGCTCGAGGCCGGCTTTCACGAGATTCGCATCGTCGACCGCAACGAGTGGTATCGCGAACAGGCGCGCGCCGAGCGCGAACGCCTCGCGGTCGAACTCTACGATCATCTTGCCGACGCGGTCGGCAAGGAATTCCTCGAGCACGAGATCGAGGTCTGGGACAAGTTGATCGTCGCCGTCGACCAGGGCCAGCTGTGTCCGACCCACTTGCGCGGGCACAAGCCCAAAAATTCCTGAAACCGGACGTCGGCCGGTACCCCGGATCAATCTTCTATGCGATCGCCGGGTAGCTTGTAGGGTTCCAGTTCGATCGACCGCTGCTGCATGCCGTCGAGCACGATCATGCCCTGGTAGCGACGGTCGCCGGTCGACGCAAACTCGAATCGATAGCTGCGGCGCAGGACCAGGCGCCCGGCCGCATTACGCGCCGGGCGAATGCCGATGATGACCATACCGTCGTCGAGCAGCTGCAATCCCAGCGCCCGGCAATGCGCGCCGGCGAGTCGGCGTGCGCGGCCCTTGTAAACACCACTTTCCCACCAGTAGTAGAGAACCAGCGCGACCAGAATCAGGTACAGCATCGGGCCGTGCCGGGATTACAGAATCTCGCGCAGGGCCGCGACGAAGCGCTCGATTTCGTCGCCGCTGTTGTAGTAATGCAGCGACGCGCGCACGACCGCGACCAGACCGCGGCGTTCGAACGACACCAGCGTTCCCGACCCGTCGGACACCGACGTGTGCATGCCGCGCGCCTTGAGGGCGTCGCTGATCTTGTAGGCGTCGCGCCGATCGGCGTCGAAGGTCACGATGCCGCAACGCTCGGCGCCCTGGTCGGTGATGGTCACGCCGTCGATCGTCGTGAGCTCCGCGCGCAGCATCGCGCCGAGGTCGTAGACGCGATCGCGGATTGCGTCGAGCCCCCAGTCGAGCGCATAGTCGATCGCGGTCTTGAGCGCGTACTTGCCGGCGAAGTTCTGTTCCCAGTTTTCGAATTTTTTCGCGTCGTCGCGCACGCGGTAGGCGTCGGGCGTCACCAGGTCGGCCGCATGCTGGTCGAGGAACACCGGTTCGAGCGTTTCGGCGAACGCACGGCGGGCATACAGAAGGCCGGTCGCGCGCGGCCCGCGCAGGAACTTGCGCCCGGTCAGGCTCAGCAGGTCGCAACCGATCGCCTCGACGTCGACCGGGATCTGGCCGACGCTCTGGCAGGCGTCGAGCAGGTAGGGAATGCCGGCGGCATTGGCAATGCGACCGACTTCGGCGGCCGGGTTGACGAGCCCGCCACCGGTCGGGATGTGCGAGATCGAAATCAACTTGACGCGCTCGTCGAGCAGACCTTCGAGCGCGGCGACATCGAGCTGACCGCGCGCGTCGTCGGGCACGAACTCGACGCGAACGCCGTCACGGCGCGCGCGCTGCAGGTAGGCAATCACGTTGCTGCCGTATTCGGAAACCGTAGTCAGGATACGGTCGCCGGGCTCGAACGCGAGCGAGTAGAACGCCATGTCCCACGCGCGCGTCGCGTTCTCGACGAAAGCAATCTCGCCGGCGGTGCAATTGAGCAGACGCGCGGCGGATGCATACAGGCCCTCGTCGAGATCGGCGGCGTACTCGGCGACGGTCTCGTAACCGCCGATTTCGGCCTCGCGCGCGAGATACTGTTGCTGCGCCCGGCTCACCGGCAGCGGCATCAATGCCGCGCCGGCGTTGTTGAAATGTATGACCTGCTCGCAGGCCGGCGTGTCGGCGCGGGCGCGTTCGATGTCGAATGCCGTACTCATGCTGTTCGATCCAGATAGTTGCGGGCCAGCGCCGCGGCGCGCGACGCCCACTCGGCATAGATTGCCGGGCCCGGATGAAAGCCGTCGCTTGCCATAGCCGATACGTCGTCGCTGAAGCGCAGGCTCAGGAAGGCGGCGCCGGGTTCGTCGCCGACGTCGCGCGCGAGCACGCGGTCGAAGGCGGTGGCACGGCGACCGAGGTACCAGCGCAGCGGCTGCGGCAGCGCCGGAAAACCGTGCATCGGCGGCAAACCCGAGTTGATGATCAGTCGCGCGGCAAAACGATCGCGCAGCAAATCGCGCAAGGCCGCCTGCTGGCGCCGCCAGCGCGCGCCGCCAATACCCGAAGTTACGTCGTTGACGCCGAGCGACGTAATCACGAGGTCGCAGTTCGCCGGCTCGGCGTCGCGCAGCGACGCGAGCGTCGATTCGGTGGTCGCCCCGGTTTGCGCGTGTAACCGCCAGTCGACGCGCCGATCCCGGGCGAGCTGATCGAGCAGGTTGCCCAGCAGCGCCTCGTCCTGGTGCGCCGTGCCGACGCCGGCCGCTGCCGAGTCGCCGACCACCAGCAGTCCGAGCCGGCGGCCGTCCCCGCACATGCCCTGGCGCGCGCCCGGGGGCTCGGGCAACACCGGGGTCACGCGCCGAACGCGCCACCCCTGCGCCAGCAGTAGCGGGCCGAGCGCGATCGTGAGCAGGTGGTTTCCGATTTCTCCCATGATCCGCGCGCTATGACTAACGGCTGCCCGTCATAGCAGCCGTAGCCGCCGGACCAGTCGTTGGTCGAGATACGGATCGACCGGCGTGTCGCCGGCGCCGTCGATGTGCGCCGCGGCGTATTGCAGCGCCTTGCGCCAGAGCGCGTCGAATTGTTCCCAGAACAGCCGCCGCGCATCGGGAAAGCGCCAGCCCTCGCCGATAACGATCGCGTACAGGCGTACCGCCACGTCGGACAGCCAGCTGCGCTCGATGAGTTCCTCGAACGCGCGCCGGTCGCGCAGCGGCCGGATCATCGGCTTGTTGGCGTCGACCCAGCCGGCGAGCACCGCGTGCATCAGCGTGGCCTTGTCGGGAAAGTGGTTATAGACCGTCGGCTTCGACACGCCGCTGGCCTTGACGACCATGTCGATCGACGTGCCCTTGAAACCGTACTCGAGGAACAGCGGCAAGGCCGACTCGATGATGTGGCTCTTTTTCGATCTTTGCGGCATCGGGCGCTTGATTCGAATCCGGAATTATGCAAACTATACTAAACCGTTTAGTTAAAGTCATCCAATCGACACGAAAACCCGCGAGGACCTCCCGATGATTCGCAGCGATAATGGTTATTTCGGCGAATTCGGTGGACGCTTCGTCCCCGAAATCCTGCTGCCCGCGCTGACCCAGCTCGAGGACATGTTCTTCGGCCTGCGCGAAGATCCGGCTTTCTGGCAGGAATACGTGACCCTGTGCCAGGAATTCAGCGGCCGGCCGACACCGCTGACGCCGCTCAGGCGCCTTTCCGAACAGCTCGGCGGCGCGCAGCTGTGGCTCAAGCGCGAAGATCTCAATCACTCGGGCGCGCACAAGGTCAACAACGTGCTCGGCCAGGGCCTGCTGGTGCAGCGCATGGGCAAGCGCCGCGTGATCGCCGAGACCGGCGCCGGCCAGCATGGCCTCGCGACCGCGATCATGGCCGCGCGGCTCGGCCTCGAGTGCACGATCTACATGGGCGCGCTCGACATCGAGCGGCAATACTCGAACGTCTTCTGGATGCGCCAGCTCGGCGCCGACGTGGTGCCGGTCGAGACCGGCGCGCAGACGCTGAAGGAAGCCCTCGACGAAGCCTTGCGTGACTGGGCGGCAACGGTCGAGGATACCCACTACGTGCTCGGCACCGCCTGCGGCCCGGCGCCGTTCCCGGAAATGGTGAGCTACTTCCAGAGCGTCATCAGTGCGGAAATCAGGGAGCAGGCAATGGCACAGATCGGCCGCCTGCCCGACGAGATCGTTGCCTGCGTCGGCGGCGGCTCGAACGCGATGGGCGCATTTGCCGCGTTCCTCGACGATACCGACGTGACGCTGGTCGGCGTCGAGGCCGGCGGCCTCAGCTTCGAGGACGGCAAGCACTCGGTGCGGCTGTCGCACGACACCGGCGAAACCGGCATCGCGCAGGGCTACAAGACGCTGTTCCTGCAAAACGAGGACGGCCAGCTCGGCGACACCCACAGCATTGCCGCCGGGCTCGATTACGTCGGCGTGTCGCCAATTCTCGCGTACCTGTCGCAGCAGGGCCGAATCGTGCCCGAGTCGGCGACCGACAGCGAGGTTACCGAGGCCTTCAGCCTGCTGATGAAGGTCGAGGGCATCATCCCGGCGCTCGAATCGGCGCACGGGCTCGCCGGCGGCTTCAAGCGCGCGCCCGGCATGCGTCCCGACCAGCACATCGTCATCAATCTCAGCGGCCGCGGCGACAAGGACATCTTCAACATCGCGCGCGCGTTCCCGCAGGCAGAATGGACCGGCTTCCTGCAGCGCGAGGCGGCGCGCTCGACCGAGCTTTTGGCCGAGAAGCGAGGGCACTGACATGTTTCCG
>JBPEYE010000045.1:0-2533 GCA_052030825.1 Gammaproteobacteria bacterium
GGTATCGTCATCGGCGCCGCCTTCGGCAAAATCGTGTCTTCGTTCGTCAGCGACGTATTGATGCCGCCGATCGGCCTGCTGCTGGGCAACGTCGATTTTCGTGACCTGGCATTCGTGCTGAAGGATGCGGTCGGCGAAACGGCGGCGGTGTCGATTCGCTACGGGTCGTTCATTCAGACCGTGATCGACTTCGTCATCATTGCGTTTGCGATCTTTATGGTCATCAAGGCGATGAACGCGGCGAAAAAGCCCGAAGCAGCACCGGAGCCGGAACCCGCGCCGGAACCCGAGCCCAGCACCGAAGAAGTTCTGCTCGGCGAGATCCGGGATTTGCTGAAGCAGCAGGCGTAACGCCACAGCTAACGCAACGTAAAGCAAAAATGGGGACGGCGGGACTCAACCATAATCCCGCCGCCCCCTTTTCTCGAGATTGCTGTAAGTCCCCGAGATGCATGAATACCCTTATCGCGAATCTGAATAATGAGCCGTTCGACAATTAATTTGATTGCCATCAAGATCGTGCCCAAGGACGACGCCGCCGGGGCGGCCAAGGCAAAGGAATATTTTGCCGACGCAGGCTACACCGTCTTTTACGAAGACGATGCCGACGTGGCATTTATCGATTCGTTCATGATTGACGGAAAAGACGAGAGCTATCGCGAAGCCCGAATTATTGTCGGAAAGCGGATCAGAACAAACCAGGTTTACGACAACTAAAGGTCCAATAACCCCCACAAGATTTGGGCCTTGCATCTCACATTCGTCGCGTGCACCGAGTCAACATAAGAGTGAGTCAAATTCGAAGGCCGTAAATTGCCGCGATCGGTAAGCGCGGCAGATCCCCATTCGGGATTATTCCGGCAGGCCCGCCGCCCGCAATGCCTTTTCCAGATCCGGCAGTATCGACGGGTCGCGATACGTGACATTGCCCAGGTATCGCTCGATCGAGAACGCCGGATGGATGCGCAGCACTTCGCGCGCCGATTCCTGCGCCAGTTCGAGACTGCCGGTTTCGGCCAGCACTTCGGCGAGACCGATATGGCCTTCGATGTGATCCGGGTCGCGCCGCACCATCTCTCGATAAGTTGCGATCGCCTCGTCGGTCCGACCCAGCAACCGATTGACCTGGCCCAGCGACATCAGGTACCACATCGGGAAAACAGGGCACAGCTTCATCGCCCTTTGTATCCGCTGCAAGCCAATCTCGGGATGGCCGCATTTGTTCATGATCATCGCCGAGGTGGCGAGGATATGGGCATAACCCGGCGCCGCGGCGACCGCGGCGTTGGTACAGGTCACGGCCTCGTCGAATCGCCTTTCCGCCAGGTTGTGCATCGCGCGCAATGCCAGCGCGCCGGGATTGGACGGATCGCAGTCGATCGCTTTTTCGAGGTGTTCCCGCGATCGCTTCGCAGCCTCCTTTCGTTCGGCATCGGAATAGCGGGTGTCGTCCTCGATATGGAAATAGCAGTTCGCCAACAGGTGCCAGGCCGCGCTGCATTCCGGATCATGCTCAATCGCCTTGTTACAAAGCCGAAGGATTTCGCGATGGTTCTTGCTGCGGTAGTAGTTGAACAAATCGCGGGCCCGGCGCAGGCACTCCCAGGCCCGGATATTGGTGGTGCCTTCGGACCACAAGCGCGCCTGCTCGCCGGACAAAATTTCGACGTCGAGGGCGGACACGATCTCGCGCATGATTTCGTCTTGCAACGCAAAGACGTCCTCGATCTCGCGATCGTAACGCTCCGCCCACAGGTGCCGGCCGTCGGTGGCGTCGACGAGCTGCGCGGTCACCCGCACGCGCTGTCCGGCCGTGCGAACGCTGCCCTCGAGCACGTAGTGCACGCCGAGATTCTTGCCCACTTCCCGGACGTCGACCGCCTGGTTTTTGTAAATGAACGTCGAGTTCCGGGCAATCACCGTCAGCGCCGAAACCTTGGACAGTTCGGTAATGATGTCCTCGGAAATCCCGTCGCTGAAATATTCCTGTTCCGGATCGTTGCTCATATTGGTGAACGGCAGCACCGCGATCGACGGCTTTTCGACGCGACCCAGCCCGACCTCGGCGGCGGCATCTGCGTCGGCGGTCGGCGTATCGTCGCCCCGATCATTCGTCCGCGGCGCCCTGACCGCGAACGCCCGGACCGGCTGATCGAAGCCCTTGATCGACTGCTCCCCGAGCGCATCGAATTCGAACGCAAACCGGTTCGGCACGATCTCCGAAATCGACCCCTGGACCACTACCCCGCCAGGATCGGCCAGCTGCTCCAGTCGCTGCGCGATGACGACGCCGGCGCCGGTGATCGTATTGTCCGCAACGATGACCTCGCCGAGGCCGATGCCGATGCGCAGATGCGGCTTGATGTCGTCTCGCAGCCCGGCGATCGAATTATCGCTTTGCTCCTGGAAACTCATCGACGCCAGCAGCGCATCAGACGGCTTGTCGAACTCGGCGACGAGCGCATCGCCGCGGATCTCGTGGGCCACGCCACCATGATCCGCAATGACTTCCGACAGCTTTACGAAGGTGTCG
>JBPEYE010000450.1:0-5991 GCA_052030825.1 Gammaproteobacteria bacterium
CTTTACGTTTAAGACCAGAGCGCCCCATGCACTGCTTAATTTCTCTCCGGGCTTCATTTTGTTTTACAGCAAAATTTACAAAGCTCTGATTTTCTGTAGTGCCTAATACATGATCGATAACGACCTCGGGGTTCTGAGTCGCAATAAATTCTATGTATTCTTCTTTCTCTCGGTCCAGTTTTTCGAGTTTCGCGTCAACATCACCGCAAATTTCCTTTGCTTTCTTAATTTCTGCAGAAGTGGCTGGAGAATTGTCTAGTTTTACCCAACTAGATGCACAGCTGGTTAAAAGTGGGAATATGACTGCATTTAAAATTACTAGCTTAGTTTTCATCGCCTAACAGTGATATAGGCGGAATCCGTATTTTGTGAGGATAGACCGAATCCGTATATGCTGTTTGAGTTTTGGGTGCTGATTGAGCATAATTTTCAAAGCTCTGGGATGAGCTGGCAGTACAATCAAGCTAAAGGAGTAGCGACATGGGTAGCAATCTCGGGTCCCGAATCTGGGACGAATATATCGCAATATCAAAGCGTTACAAAGTGCGTGCCTCGGCGTTGCGCTGGTATGTGCGGCATGCGGAAAAGTATCTCTCTTTCTGTGGGGGTATACCGCTTGCAGAACACACGGCCGCCCATGTCGACAATTACTTGAGGGAGAAAGGCAGAAATCCGAATGTGGAGCGTTGGCAGTTTCTGCAAATCGTGCAGGCGATCGAAATATTGTTGGTCGAGATAGCCAAGCTGGATTGGGCCCGAACCTACGCCTGGCAGGATTGGGCTGCGACGGTTGACATCTTGCCCGACGACCACGCAACACTGGATCGGAGCTACCATCCGCTACCCACGCTCAAGCACGACGAATCGGCCGTCGAACATGCTTCTGAAAGTCGGTTAGCGGTGCGAATCGCTCAGCGGTTTCCTCATCACGTGGAAGCGATAAAGGCGCAAATTCGGGTGCGACAATACTCGACTCGAACCGAGAAGACCTACCTCGGCTGGTTTAATCGTTACGTCGCATTTCACGAGATGCTGGATCCGGCCGATCTCGACGAGACGCATATTGCGGCGTTCATTGAGTATCTGGTGACGAGCCGAAATGTGTCCGCGGCAACGCAAGGTCAGGCGTTGAACTCGATGATTTTCTTTTATCGCGGTGTCCTCGGGCGAGAGCTGAGCGATCGCATCGAATTTGTTCGCTCGCGAAAAAAACGGCGACTTCCTGTCGTCCTTACACCCGCGGAAATCAAAGCGCTACTCGAGCAGATCAACAGCCCAACGCAATGGCTTATGGCGAGCTTGCTTTACGGTTGTGGGCTGCGGTTGATGGAATGCGTGCGCCTGCGGGTCCTGGACGTGGATTTTGGCTATCGCCAGATCCTGATACGTGACACCAAGAGTCGAAAGGACCGGGTCGTACCTATACCAGATGCAATCCATGAAGCTTTGAAGCGACAAATCGATGCAGATCGTGAGTTGCACGCGGAGGACACCAAGCGGGGATACGGTAACGTGTTCCTGCCTGATGCCCTGCTGCGCAAGTATCCCGCCGCTCAATCAGAGTTTCGCTGGCAGTATGTTTTTCCGGCGTCGCGGGTAGCGGCCGATCCGCGATCGGGTGAGCTGCGACGTCATCACGTGCATGAAAGCAGTTTACAAAAGCAAGTCAGGAAGGCGGCCTTTGCCGCCGGAATCGACAAGAAAGTCAATTGCCATGCATTGCGCCACTCGTTCGCGACCCACCTGCTCGAAAACGGTTATGACATCAGAACTGTTCAGGAGTTGCTGGGTCACGCGAACGTTTCGACGACGATGATCTATACCCACGTTTTGAACCGGCCAGGGGTCGCTGTCCGGAGTCCCCTCGATAATATGCCAGCTTGACTGAATTCGGGGGTACGCGGAATTCGGAGATGATGCCGCGCCGAAGCGCGGCTATAATCCCCGCCGTCGTATATCGCGAGAAAGAACCCGCCATGGCTGAAGACTCCGTCGTCATCGAAACCGGCGTGCACGCGCCCGACGCCAGCGTGATCTGGCTGCACGGCCTCGGCGCCGACGGCCACGATTTCGAGCCGATCGTGCCGGAGCTGCGCCTCGATCCCGGGCTCAACATCCGCTTCGTCTTCCCGCACGCGCCGATGATGCCGGTGACGATCAACCAGGGTTTCGTCATGCGCGCGTGGTTCGATATCCGCACCGCCGACATCGGCGCCGAGCCGGACGAGAAGGGCATCCGCGCCTCGGCCGAATTTTTGAGCGAACTGGTCGACGCCGAGATCGGCGCCGGCATCGCCGCCGAGCGGATCGTCGTCGCCGGTTTCTCGCAGGGTGGCGCGATCGCACTGCATGCGGGGTTAAGCTATTACAAGCGGCTCGCCGGCATCGTCGCGTTGTCGACTTTTCTGCCGCTGGCCGAGTCGCTGGCCGACGACATGACCGTCGCCAATGCCGACATCCCGATTTTTCTCGCCCACGGTTCGGCCGACCCGGTCGTGCCGATCGACCTCGGCCGGCGCTCGAAGCAGGCGCTGGAAACGGCGGGTTACAGCGTCGAGTGGCATGAATACCAGAACATGCCGCACAGCGTTTCGCAGCAGGAAATCGTCGATCTCGCCGAATGGTTCGAAAAGGTTTTATCCTGATCGCGGTTTGGCGGGCGAGCGTCCCGGTTTGAATGTTGGATTGCGGCTCGGCGGCCGCAATGAAACGGGCTCGCGTCATTCCGGCCTTGAGCCGGACACCATCCCGCTGCCCGTCACGGAAGCTGAGTTTTTGCGCGGCGGCGTGCTACCCGGCGATCAGCTTGCGCGCCGCCTTGACCTGCTTGCGCACCTGCGCCGGCGCGGTGCCGCCGAAATGGTCGCGCGCCGCGACCGAACCGTCGAGCGTCAGCACGGCGAACACGTCATCGTCGATGCGCGCGTCGAACTGGCGTAACTCCTCCAGGCTCAGTTCGGACAGGTCCTTGTCTTGCGCGATCGCGAACGCGACGGCGCTGCCGACCGCTTCGTGCGCGTCGCGAAACGGCATTCCTTTTTTCACCAGGTAATCGGCGAGATCGGTCGCGGTGGCAAAGCCGGCGCGCGCGGCCTCGCGCAGGCGCTCGCGATTGGGCTCGATCGCCGGCGCCATGTCGGCGAACGCGCGCAGCGAGCCCTTGAGCGTGTCGAGCGTATCGAACAGCGGCTCCTTGTCTTCCTGGTTGTCCTTGTTATAGGCCAGCGGCTGCGATTTCATCAGCGTCAGCAGGCTGACGAGATGGCCGTTGACGCGGCCGCTCTTGCCACGCACCAGTTCGGGCACGTCGGGGTTCTTCTTCTGCGGCATGATCGACGAGCCGGTGCAGTAGCGATCGGGCAGGTGCACGAAGTCGAACTGCGCGCTCGACCACAGCACCAGTTCCTCGGCCATGCGTGACAGGTGGGTCATGCACAGCGCCGCGGCGGCGCAGAACTCGATCGCGAAGTCGCGATCCGACACCGCGTCGATCGAGTTACGGCACGGCGCGTCGAAACCGAGCCGTTCGGCGGTGAAATCGCGGTCGATCGGATAGCTCGTGCCGGCGAGCGCGGCGGCGCCGAGCGGCAGCTGATTCATTCGTGCGAGACCGTCGCCGAGGCGCGCGTGATCGCGCTCGAGCATCTCGAACCAGGCGAGCAGGTGGTGGCCGAGCGTTACCGGCTGCGCAACTTGCAGGTGCGTGAAGCCCGGCATGATGGTATCGGCCTCGCGCTCGGCGAGATCGAGCAGGCCGGCCTGCAACGCGCGGATGCCGGCCCGACAATCGGCGATCTCGGCGCGCAGGTAGAGGCGGATATCGGTCGCGACCTGGTCGTTGCGCGAACGCCCGGTGTGCAGTTTCTTGCCGGCGTCGCCGATGAGTTCGGTCAGCCGCGCCTCGATGTTCATGTGCACGTCCTCGAGCGCATCCGACCAATGGAAGCTGCCGGCGTCGATTTCGCCGCGAATCTGTTCGAGGCCCTTTTCGATCGCCGCGAGCTCGTCGGCCGTGAGCACGCCGATCTTCGCGAGCATCGCCGCGTGCGCCAGCGAGCCGGCGATATCGGCGTGCGCGAGGCGCCGGTCGAAGCCCACCGACGCGGTGAAGCGCTGCACGAATTCGTCGGTGGGTTCGTTGAATCGCCCGCCCCACATGCGGGTGTCTTTGTTGCTCATCGGTAACCGGTCGATGGTGAATTGCGGCGGTGCGTCAATTGCCCCACAAAACCGCAAATATTGTTGTATGCTTGCAGTGCAGGCCCGACAAATCAATACCTTATGCCCGATTATTCGGATATTTCGCTGACCGGCGCCGAAAATTCCTCCTACCTGCCCGATTTCTGCAACGGCGACGTTTTTTTGCGCCTGCTGCTGGTCGTCGAGCTGATCGCGATCGCCTTCGCGCTCGTCAGTTACGGCGGCGGTAACCTGTTCGTGCACATCGCGCTGATCTCGGTCGTAATGCTGTGGGTCGGTCTGAGCTCGGCCGCCTGCCTGTGTGGCCTGCGCCGGTTCGGCTGGCTCGGCGAGGTCGCGCGCACGACCTGGGTCGCGCTCGGTGTGGTGCTCGCGATGACGCTGATCGCGAGCGGCCTGTCACTGGTCGTCGGCACCACGCTGCACTATGGCCCGACCGCACAGGACGCGGTCTACACCTTCGCCCGCAACCTGTCGATTGCGGCGATTCTGACCGGCCTCGCGCTGCGTTATTTTTACCTCCACCACGAATCCGACCAGCGGCTCAAGATCCAGGCGCAGGCGCGGCTGCAGGCGCTGCAGGCGCGCATCCGCCCGCATTTCCTGTTCAACAGCATGAACACGATCGCGAGCCTGACCCACGACCAGCCCGATCTCGCCGAGCAGGCGATCGAGAACCTGTCCGACCTGTTTCGCGCGAGCCTCGCCGCCGAGTCGAGTATCACGCTCACCCAGGAGCTCGAGCTGACGCGCAGCTACATCGCGCTCGAGGCGCTGCGCCTCGGCGAGCGGCTCGCGATCAACTGGGAGCTGCCCGACGAGGAGCCGGCGCTGAACCTGCCGGCGCTGACGCTGCAACCGCTGGTCGAAAACGCGATCTACCACGGCGTCGAGCCACTGCCCGAGGGCGGCGCGATCGATCTCGCGATCCAGGCCAACGGCGGCCGCATCGAAATCTCGATCTCGAACCCGGTTTCGCCGCTGACCAACGACGCGCGCCGCACCGGCAATCGCATGGCGATCGAAAACATCCGCGAACGTCTCGCGCTCGCCTTCGGCGGCGCCGCCGAGATGGAGCTGTCGGAGTCCGACTCGCGCTATACTGTCAAGTTATTCCTGCCAACCGCGGAGGCGGCGTGAAGATCCTGATTGTCGACGACGAGAAGCCGGCGCGCGATCGCCTCGCGCGCATGATCAACAATCTCGACGGCCATGAACTCGTCGGCGAGGCGGTCAACGGCGTCGAGGCGCTCGGTCTGGCGCAAAGCCTCGAGCCCGACATCGTGCTGATGGATATCCGCATGCCGGGCATGGACGGCATCGAGGCCGCGCGCCATATTTCGAAGCTCGACGAGCCGCCGGCGGTGATCTTCGCCACCGCTTATTCCGATCATGCGCTCGAAGCCTTCGAAACCCACGCGGTCGACTACCTGTTGAAACCGGTCAAGCGCGAGCGCCTCGAGGCGGCGATGGCGGCGGCGGTGCGGCCGACGCGCGCACAGGCCGCGCGCAGTGGCGAGCTGCTGTCCAATCTCGAGCCGCGCCAGCACATCTGCGCGCGCGTGCGTGGCAGCCTGGTGCTGGTGCCGATCGACGACATCTATTACTTCCACGCCGAGCAGAAGTACGTCACCGTGCGCCATGCCGGCGGTGAGGTGCTGATCGAGGATCCGCTGAAGAATCTCGAATCCGAGTTCGGCGAGCGCTTTTACCGCATCCACCGCAATGCGCTCGTGAGTCTCACCCATCTCGGCGGCATGAGCTCGGCCGACGACGGCCACCGCGTGACCT
>JBPEYE010000451.1:0-1888 GCA_052030825.1 Gammaproteobacteria bacterium
TCGACGAGGTGCGCAGCGCCGAGCCCGACCCGATCCATGTAGTCTTCCCATTGCCGCGCGGTGGTCTCGGCGACCGCGTCGCTGACCACGCGCAGCGGCTTGCCGGTGGCGAGCGCGGTAACGTAGGTCTCGCAGGCGCGTTCGAAATAATAGAGTTCGTCGAACGCGCGCGCGACCGACTCGCCGACCGTCATCACGCCGTGATTGCCCATCAGCAGCACGCGCTTGTCGCCGAGGCGCGTCGTCAGCCGCTCGGCCTCGTCGCCGAGACCCATGCCGCCGAAACCGTCGTCGAGCGCGACGCGGTCGAAGAAACGCATCGTGTTCTGGTCGATCGGCGGCAGGCCGTCGGCGTCGAGCGATGCCAGCACGGTCGCATATTTCGGATGCAGGTGCAGCACGCAGCGCGCCTGCGGCAGATTGCGGTGCATCGCGCCATGGATTGCCCAGGCGCTCGGGTCGGGCGCGCCGGGGCGGTTCATCGTATCGTCGTCGTGGGCGTCGAGCAGCAGCAGTTCGCTCGCGCGGATCGTCGAAAAATGCCGTCCGAACGGATTGATCAGGAACTGGCTGCCCGAAGCGTCGACCGCGTAGCTGAAATGGTTGGCGACGCCTTCGTGCAGACCGAGGCGCGCACTCCAGCGCAGGACCGCGGCGAGATCGACGCGCGCGTCGTAATGCGGATCGGTGTCGGGCGTCGGCGTATCGCTTTCGATGACGGATATCGACATGGCTTTGCTCCGGGCCGGGGTCGAACCGAAATTAAACCGCAGCGCCCGCGCGCGGGCAAATCGATTTTTGCGATCGCGGGCATCGGCACGGTTGATTTATAGTAGCCGCATGAATCACTTCGCCCATCTCGCGCTGGCGCGGCCGACGGTCGAATCGACGGTCGGCAACCTGCTCGGCGACTTCGCCCGCGGCGTCGATCTTGCCTTGCTGCCGCCGGCGGTTCGCGCGGGGCTCGACAATCATCGCGCGGTCGACCGCTACACCGATGCGCATCCGCTGGTGAAAGAAATGAAACGGCTTTTCAGCCGCCGCCGCCGTCGCTTCGCCGGCGTCGCGCTCGATATTTACTTCGATCACCTGCTCGTCACCCACTGGCGCCAACTGGAGGGCGGCGACGTCGACGCGGCGATTGCGGCGATGTACGCGCGGATGCGCAGCGGGCGGCCGCTGATGCCGAGTGAGCGGATGCGTCGCGTGACGCGGCGCATGGTCGAGCACGACTGGTTCGGTTCTTACCGTGACGTCGACGCGGTCGCTAGCGCGCTCGACCGGGTTGCCGGGCGGATCCGCTTCCGGCACCAGTTCTACGACGCGATCGAGGACCTCGAACGCCAGCACCGCGCAATCCGTGACGGCTTTCTCGAGTTTTACCCCGAGCTCAGGCTTTACGTCGCCAACCTTGCCATCGAACGCAATTAGGGGGACAGTATACCTATTTCGGCCAATTCACCGGGCCGCGCAGAAGCGTTCGGGAAATAGGTATACTGTCCCCCTATTTTTCGTGGCCCCTAAATTGGTCAGCAGTCGACGATCTTGCCGGGATTCATGATGTTTTGCGGGTCGAGCGCGCGCTTGATCGTCCGCATCAACTCGACCGCGCCGTCGCCGTGCTCGCGGCGCATGTGCTTGAGCTTGCCGATACCGATGCCGTGCTCGCCGGTGCAGGTGCCGCCCATCGCGAGCGCCCGCTCGACCATGCGGCGGTCGAGTTCGAGCGCCGTCTCGAACTGCGCCTCGTCTTCCGGGTCGATGAAGATCGTTGCGTGGAAATTACCGTCACCGACGTGGCCGATGATCGGCGCGAACAGGCCCGATGCGGCGATGTCGGCCTGGGTTTCGGCGACGCAGTCGGCGAGCCGCGAGATCGGCACGCAAA
>JBPEYE010000452.1:0-3963 GCA_052030825.1 Gammaproteobacteria bacterium
CCGCGTAGCGCGAAGGCCGCGGTCGAGTTGGCGAGTTGCAGTGGCGTCACCAGCAGCGCGCCCTGGCCGATGCCGGTGATCAGCGTTTCGCCCGGAAACCACGGCATGTTCTCGGTCCGTCGCTTCCACTCGCGGGTCGGCAACAGTCCGTCACGCTCGCCGGTGCTGTCGACGCCGGTCTTGACGCCGAATCCAAACTGCGCGAGGAAAGTCGACATCCGGTCGATGCCCATGCGGTAGGCGAGATCGTAAAAGTAGACGTCGCAGGATTGCACGATCGCGCTGTTCAGGTCCATCAGGCCGTGACCCTCTCTTTTCCAGTCGCGATACCTGCGCTCCTCGTTCGGCAACTGGTAATAGCCACCGCACCAGGTATGACGATCCTTCTGCGCAACCGCACCCTCGAGCCCGCCGAGACCGTAGAACGGCTTGGTCGTCGAACCCGGCGGATATTGTCCCGACAGTGCCCGATTGAACAGCGGCCGATCCCGCGAATCGCGCAGCTGCCCGTAATCCTCGACGCTGATCCCGTTGACGAACTCGTTCGGGTCGAATACCGGCATCGACACCAGCGCGAGAATTTCACCGTTGGTCGGATCGATCGCGACCGCGGCGCCGTTCTGGCCGACGAAGGACTCCTCGGCGATGCGCTGCAGCCGGCTGTCGATCGTCAGGTGCAGGTTGTTGCCCTGGATCGGCGGGGTTTCGGTCAGCACCCGCAGGGTGCGGCCGCGCGCGTTGACTTCGACCTGCTGCACGCCGACGGTGCCGTGCAGTTCGTCCTCGTAAAACTTTTCCAGGCCGAGCTTGCCGATGTGCGTGCTGCCGGCGTAATCGATCTCGTCGACCTCGGCGAGATCGCGCTCGTCGATGCGGCCGACATAGCCGAGCGCATGCACCGCGTGCGCGCCCTGCGGATAGTGACGGGTCAGGCGGGCGTTGATCTCGACGCCCTCGAACCGGTGCAGGTTGACCGCGAGCCGCGCGACCTCCTGGTCGTCGAGATTGAGACGGAGCGGTACGCTTTCGAACGGCCGCCGGCGTCGCGCCGCCTGCTCGAAACGTTTGAGGTCCTGGTCGCTGTAGTCGACGTAATCCTTGAGCTCCGCGAGCGTCTGCTCGAGATTGCCGACCTGTTCGAGTACCAGCTCGAGCCGATAGGCCGGCAAATTATTCGCCATCACGACGCCATGGCGGTCGAAGATCAATCCGCGCGTCGGCGGCAGCGCCTTGATCCGCACGCGGTTACTGTCGGACAGGGTCTGGAAATACTCGTGTTCGACAACCTGCAACTGGTAGAACCGGCCGAGCACGACCCCGAGCAGCACCGCGGTGAAAATCGCGGACAGGACAAGGCGGCGTCGAATCAGCCGATTTTCCAGATAATCGTCTTTTAGCTGCTCGCGCTTCGACATGGAAACGGATTTGGTCCCTGGAGGGGTCTCCCCGCACGCCCGCGGATCTGCGGACAATACCAGAAAATAGACCAAAAAAGCGTCGAAATAATGCAAAGAAGTTTCAAACCGGCCGGAAAAACCGGTATCATGCGCGCGATTTTCACGACCCCGCGTTCCAGCAGGGCGTCGGAACCAATGATTCCAGCTTTCATTTTTGGGGAAATAGTATGGAGCTAGTCAACCTGTTGCCGCCGATTATCGGCGCGCTCGGGCTATTCGCGGCCTACAAGGTCTTCGCCGCGGTCAAGGCGTATCCGGAAGGCGAGGGCAAGGTTGTCGCGATCGGCGATCAGATTCACCTCGGCGCGATGGTCTTCATGAAGCGCGAGTACAAGATGCTCGTCGTGTTTGCCGCCATCTTGCTGGTGCTGCTCTTCATATTTCTCGACGGCGCAACCGCGTTCTGCTTCCTGCTCGGCGCGCTGGCGTCGGGCACCGCCGGATACATCGGCATGAACACGGCGACGCGCGCGAACCTGCGCACGACGACCGCGGCGCACAAGGACGGCGCGGCGGCGGCGCTGACGGTGGCCTTCTTCGGCGGTTCGATCATGGGTCTCGCGGTCGCGTCGCTCGGTCTGCTCGGCCTCGGCATCGTCTATTTCATCTTCGCCGGCGACATCGAATCGCTGCACGCAATTCACGGCTTCGCGATGGGCGCATCGGTCGTCGCGCTGTTCTCGCGCGTCGGCGGCGGCATTTACACCAAGAGCGCCGACGTCGGCGCCGACCTCGTCGGCAAGATCGAGGCCGGCATTCCCGAGGACGATCCGCGCAACCCGGGCGTCATCGCCGACAACGTCGGCGACAACGTCGGCGACGTCGCCGGCATGGGCTCCGACATCTTCGAGTCTTACTGCAACTCGATGATCGCGTCGATCGCGATCGCGTCGACGATGACGGTGGTCGCGGCCGATGCGCTCGGCGGGCAGAAGGCGATGATGTTTCTGCCGCTGGCGCTGGCGTCGCTCGGCCTGCTGAGCTCGATCGGCGGGATTCTCCTCGTCAAGCGCAATTCGGAGAGATCGCCGGAGAAAGCCCTGCGCATCGGCACGATCGGTACCTCGGTGCTGTTCATCGTGCTGGCGTTGCTCATCGTGCTGGTGCTCGGCCTCGACATCGGCGTCTGGGTCGCGATCCTCGCCGGCGCGGTCGGCGGCATCATCATCGGCCTCGTGACCGAGTATTACACCGCCGGCAAGCCGATCGAGCACATCGCCCAGTCCGGCGAAACCGGCCCGGCGACGGTGATGATCGCGGGGCTCGCCACCGGCATGCAGTCGGTCGCGATCCCGATCCTGACGATTGCCTGCATCATCGGCATCGCAAGCAGCTTCGCCGGCCTCTACGGCGTCGGCATCGCCGCGGTCGGCATGCTCGCGACGGTCGGCATCACGATGGCGATCGACGCCTACGGCCCGGTGGCCGACAACGCCGGCGGCATCGCCGAGATGGCCGGTCTCGGCAAGAAGACGCGCGAAATCACCGACTCGCTCGACGAACTCGGCAACACCACCGCGGCGATCGGCAAGGGTTTCGCGATCGGCGCCGCCGCGCTCGCGGCGCTGGCGATCATCACCGCCTACATCGAGACGGTGGCCATCAATGTCGACAACTTCGAACTCGAGCTGAGCAACCCCGACGTGCTGATCGGCCTGTTCATCGGCGGCGTCATCCCGCTCGTGATCGCGTCGATCACGATGACCGCGGTCGGCGACGCGGCCTTCGAGATGATCAAGGAGATCCGCCGCCAGTTCAAGGAAATCGACGGCCTGCTCGACGGCAAGGCCGAACCCGATACCGCGCAGTGCGTCGACATCGCGACCACCGCGGCGCTCAAGAAAATGATCCTGCCGGGCACGATCGCCGTTTCGATGCCGCCGCTGGTCGGCTTCATGATCAGCGCCGAGGCGCTTGGCGGTATGCTCGCCGGTGCGCTGCTGTCGTGCGTGCTGATGGCGCTGATGATGGCCAACGCCGGCGGCGCCTGGGACAACGCCAAGAAGTTCGTCGAGAAAGGCAACTTCGGCGGCAAGGGCACCGACGTGCACGCGGCGACCGTGGTCGGCGATACCGTCGGCGACCCGTTCAAGGACACCTCGGGGCCGTCGATGAACATCCTGATCAACGTCATGGCAATCGTCAGCCTGGTCATCGCGCCGCTGCTCGGCTGATCGACCAACGATTCACGGGGCGGTGCTTGCACCGCCCTTTTTTTTGCCCGGCAGCGCCTGAAATCGGGCCGCAATTGGGTTATTCTGCGCAGCCACCAACCCGTCAAAGCGGCAACCGAACGGATCCAGAACATGAGCAGCAAAAACGCCTTCTACGCCCAGTCCGGCGGCGTCACGTCGGTCATCAACGCCAGCGCCTGCGGCGTCATCGAAACCTGCCGCGCGAATGGCGAGCGCATCGGCAAGGTCTATGCCGGAATGAACGGCATCATCGGCGCACTGACCGAGGAACTGATCGACACGTCGCTGGAGTCGGACGCCGACATCGCGGC
>JBPEYE010000453.1:0-21853 GCA_052030825.1 Gammaproteobacteria bacterium
ATCTTGAGTATTCGCGTCGTGTCGACGACCAGCAGCAGCGCCGCGAGCCAGGCGCCGGCGCCGGCGATCCACAGCGGATTGAAGCCGAGCCGCAGCCAGCCGAGACCGTGCGCGATGGTGATCGCGATCATCAACAAAATCAGAAGCCCGGCGAGCCCGTGCCGCGCCGGGCGATACGCGGCGTCGATTTCGATTTCCCGGAATGCGTCCAACAAGGCGGCCATGTTACCCGAATTCGTTGCGCGGTTGACCCGCCTGGAACGCGGGAGTACGGTGACACGAAAATCGGAGGGGAGTCATGGGCATCAGTCAAACCGAGGCCGAAGCGCGCGCCCGCGGCTATACCGCCGCCTGGTGCTCGCAGAACCCTGACGCGGTCGCCGCGTTTTTCGCGCCGGACGGACGGATTACGATCAACGATGGCGAGCCGTGCCGGGGGCGTGACGAAATCGCCGAAATGGCGCGCGGCTTCATGCTTGCGTTTCCGGACCTCGTCTTGCGCATGGACGATATTCGCTCGACCGGTACCCATGCCGTTTATCGCTGGACGCTCGAAGGCCACAACACCGGGCCGGAAGGCACCGGCCGGCACGTGCAAATCAGCGGTTTCGAATACTGGCGTTACGACCCGGCGGGACTCGTCGCCGAATCCTGCGGCCATTTCGATGCCGACGATTACGAGCGGCAACTCAGCGGAGAATAGGCATGCACAAGAGCCGACTCGGAGCCCTGGTCATCGATTGCGAGACCGACGACCTCGAGGCCGCGGCCCGTTTCTGGAGCGCGGCGCTCGGCGGCACCGCGGTGGCGCACGACCGCGAAGAACGCTACGTCGACGTCAGGGGCGATCCGGCCGAGCCGCGCGTCATCCTGCAGCGCGTCGAGCATCCGAGCCGCGTGCATATCGATATCGAGACCGACGATATCGCGGCCGAGGTCGTGCGCCTCGAGCGTCTCGGCGCCGCGGTGGTCGAGGTGATGGAACGCTGGACCGTCATGCAGGCGCCGAGCGGCCATCGCTTCTGCATCGTCCGCTCGCGCCGCCAGGGCTTTGACGAAAAGGCCAACACCTGGGATTGACCCGAGGTCGAGGTGACCGGGCAAAATCCGGCCTGAGCGCAGATCGCCGGGGGATTGGCTAAACCTTTATTTGCTCCGGTTCGAAATGCCGCTAGCTGCCGATTTCGCGGATCGGCAAGGTCACGTCTTCGTCATCGGTGAGGTCGGGCCCGACGTTGGCGCCGCGATGCATTTCGATCTGGTGATTGATGCCTTCTTCCTGCATGAGCTTCTGGATCGCATTGATGAAGCTTGCCGAGTGATGGTAGGCGGTGTCGCGGAAGCGGATGATGACCGCGAGTTCGTCGGGGTCGAGCTCGAGCTGGAACTGTCCTTCGGGACGCAGAATGCGGCGGATTTCGTCCCAATCCGAGATGCGATCGTCGACGTCTTTCGACAGCGCGCTGTCGATGAAGCCGGCGAGCTCGTCGTCGATTTCGGGGCAGGCCTTGCGAATGTTCGGCGGATCCTGCTCCACCTGCATGCGCAGCAGCTTGGCCAGAGTCGACGCCGAGAACGGCGGTGAATTGGTCAACATGTGGAAAGCCATGACGCCGAGCGCGTAGATGTCGGCGCGACCGTCAAGCTTGTCGCCGCTGATGATTTCGGGGGCGAGATAGGAGGGCGTACCCTCGATATTGACTTCCTTGTCCTGCGGCGGGCCGGCGATGCCGAAATCGGTCAGCTTGACGTTGCCGTAGGCGTCGACGACGATGTTCGACGGTTTGATATCGCGGTGAACGATGCCCCGCTCGCCATGATTGTGGGCGTACTGCAACGCACTCGCGACCTGCGTCAGAATCGCGCGCGTCTCGTCGAGGTCGAATGCTCCCTTTTCCCTGAGCAGCGCGGACAGATCGTGACCGTGCAGTTTTTCCATGACGATAAAGCGGGTCGACAGGTCGTCGATGACTTCGAACACGTTGACGATATTGGGATGGTTCAGGCTCGCAATGGTCTTGGCTTCCTGCTCGAAGCGATCGAGGAATCTCTCGTCGTAAGCGAGCTTGTACTTCAGCATCTTGACCGCGACCTCGCGCTCGAGTTCGGGGTCGTAGGCGTTGAACACGGTTGCCATCATGCCTTCACCGAGCTTGCCGCGCAGCTCGTATTTGCCGACGCGGTTGATGCCGCCGTTTTGCGCCATGCGGCTGGTCATCAGCTGCGACATGACCTCGGCGAATTCCTTGTGGCGTTCGATCAATGCCTTGAAACGCGGTTGATCGAGATAGAAGGTGGTCGTCTCCGACATCGCCTCGATGTCGGCCGAGTAGGTCGAATTGATCAACAGCGAAATCTCGCCGACGACCTCGCCCTTCTTCAACAGGATGCGACTCTTGATCTCGCCGCTCCGGTCCGGAATCCGGACCTCGACCTTGCCTTCGGAAATGAAATAGATGCGGCGGCCGATTTCACCGGCCCGGACGACCATGTCGCCTTTGGCGAAGGTCTCGACCTGCATGTTTTCGGCGATATCGCGAATGATGCCGACGTCGAGGTCCTGCAGGATCTTGACCCCGGACAGGATTAGGGCGATTTCGTCGGTATCGATGGACATGCGTGCGGGAACCCCATAGCACCGCTTGCGCGAACAAGCTCGGTTGTCGTAACCCCCGAATATAGCTCAAGCGGTCACAGATACCGGGGAAATTGGCCGCAAGCGTCGTTTCCGGCGCGTACTAGGAGAGGGCTGGATTGAGCGGCGACGCGGCGGTCAGGCCGCCATCGAGGGTGAAGCACTGGCCGGTCGCAAACGCCGACTCGTCGGAGGCCAGCCAGACCGCGAGGCTGGCGATATCGGCGGGCTCGCCGAAGCGCCCGGCGGGGTGGCGCGCGAGCGCATCGGCCTTCGCCGCGTCGGGATTGCCGGCCACCGCGAACGCGGCGTCGGCCATGCCGGTCATGATCCAGCCCGGGCTGATCGCGTTGCAGCGGATTGCCGGCCCGTGGTCGACCGCGATCGCGCGCGTCAATCCCTGCACGAAAGCCTTCGATGCGTTGTAGAGAGCGAGACCCGGGTCGGCGTGGGTCGCCGAAATCGAGCCGATGTTGATGATCGACCCGCCGGCGGCCATGATCGGAATGCAGTCGCGGCAGAGCAGGAACACGCCCCTGGCGTTGACCCCCATCAGCTTGTCCCAGTCGGCGTCGGTGGTTTCGACGATCGTTTTCTCGATTTGCACGCCGGCATTGTTGACGAGGATGTCGAGCTCGCCGAACTCGGCAACGACGCGGTCGGTGAGCCGATCGACGTCGGCGCGCGCGGATACGTCACAGGCTTCCCAGAACACCGCTTCGGTCAGGTCCGCGGGGCGGTCGCCGCGACCACAGGTCATCACCCGCGCACCCTCGTCGAGGAACCGCTCGACGATACCGCGGCCGATCCCCTGGCGACCGCCGGTCACGAGCGCGGTCTTGTTGGCGAGCCGGTTCATAATCGCATCTGCTGAACTTGCGCGGAGAGTCCCCCGTCGATAACCCACAGCTGGCCGGACGCGTAGCGCGCTTCGTCCGATGCCAGCCAGTTGACGAGATTGGCGACGTCATCGGGCTGCCCGTAGGTGCGCAGCGGATGGACGTCGCGCACCGCCTGCCGGAGCGACTCGATGTCGCCCGAGTCGCCGAAGAAGCTCTGCAGCATCGGCGTATCGACGTAGCCCGGGCAGACCGCGTTGACGCGGATACCCTCGGGACCGTGATCGCAGGCCATCGCGCGGGTCAGCGCGTGCACCGCGCCCTTGGTCGCGCAGTAGGCGGCAAGCCCGGGGTCGGCGATAAAACCGTCATAGGAACCGAAGTTGATCACGCTTGCGGCGCTCGATTTGCGCAGCAGCGGCAGCGCGAACTTCGACGTCAGGAAGGTGCCGGTGACGTTGATCGCGAAGATCCGGTTCCAGTCGTCGAGCGAGGTTTCCTCGATGGTTTTCTCGATCTCGATGCCGGCTGCGTTGACGAGAATGTCGAGCCTGTCCCAGCGCGCGGCGAGGGCGGCGAAAGTCTCCTGGCAACCGTTTTCGTCGGTGACGTCGTAGCGCAGGAACTCGACGTCGTCGGCCGTTTCGCCCCGCGGATCGAGGTCGGCGGCGATCACCGCGGCGCCCTCGCGGGCGAATCGGGCGCAGATCGCGCGGCCGATGCCGCCGGAGCCGCCGGTAACGAACGCGGTTTTGCCGGCGAGCATCGCGCTCATGCAGCGATCAGCTTGCGGTAGGCGTCGAGTACGAGCCCGTGGAAATGATGCACCGCGTGCTCCGACTTGCCCGAGCCTTTTGGGTCGTGGACGATGCGGCCCTGGGTGAACGCCGGCGTTGCCATGCCGCGCTGGACGTTTTCGACCAGCCAGATGTCTTCCTGCTGCAAAACCTTGTCGAGATACTCGATCGATTCGAGTTCTGCGGTAATCGGTTCGGCGGACTCGAGAAAAAAATCGTAGGTCTCCAGCGTGCGGTCGGGACCCGCGGGGATGACCTGCAGGATAATCATATTGCCGCGGCCGGGATAACGCATGATGCAGGTATTCGGCCACAGCCACCAGACGGCATGGTCGGTGACGGTCGCATGGTCGATCGAGTAGGCGGTGTTGCCGGCCTTTCCGGCCTCGGCCATGTGGCTCGAGTAAATGCCGTGCGTGGTCACGCAGTAGGTGTCCATGTCGACCAGGCTGACGAAATCCTTGTGTGCGATCGGGCAGTGATAGCACTCGAGAAAATTATCGATGACGTTCTTCCAGTTCGAGCGAATGTCATAGTGAAGGCGTTTGGCGAAGGTTAGCCGCTCGACGTCGGGGGCCCACCGGCGGATTTCGTCGCCGAGCGCGCCGCTCTGCTCGGCCAGCGGCGGCGCCGACAAATCGAGGTTGGCAAACACGAATCCGCAGAATTCTTCGACCTGCACCGGCTCGAGGCAGATGTCGCCGATGTCGAAATCGACCAGGTTGTCGGTTTCGGGGGCGCGCTTGAGCCGGCCCTCGAGATCGTAGGTCCAGGCATGGTAGGGACACATGATCTTGCTGGTGCGGCCTTCGCCCTCGTAGAGCCGCATCGCGCGGTGTTTGCAGACGTTGTAGAAGCCACGCAGCTGGCCGTCGCGGCCGCGCACCAGCAGGATCGGCTGACCGCCGACCTCGGCGGCGACGTAGGCGCCCGGCGCGCGCAGCTTCTCGCCGTGGCAAACCCATTGCCAGCTCTTGCGGATGATCGCGGCCTGGTCGACGTCGTACCAGCGCTGCTCGGTGTAGGCGTCGGCGCACAGCGAGCGCGATTGCGCCGGATCGGCGTGGTAGCCGCGTTCGATTTGCCGCATTTCGGCCTCGGTCAGGGGTTCGAACATGATCGCGAATTCCCGTTACGTGAGCGTGACCCGGAATAGCCTACCCGAGCCGGAGAATTTGTAAATCGCTTTGATCGGGAATAGATTGTGTGGATGTCTACCGCAACGGGTGCCACGTCCGTCGCATGATCGACGACACCGGCCAGCTGCCAACCGCGGCGCAAATCGAAACTTTCCGCCGCGACGGCGTCGTGCATTTGCCGCGCGCGTTTGCCGGCGAGTGGCTCGACGTGCTCGCCGCCGGGATCGAGCGCGATCTGGCCGCCCCGACGCCGCGTCTCGAAGCGCGCACGAGCGCCGACAGCGCGGCGCGCTATTTCGAGAGTTTCTGGGTCTGGAACGAGATTCCGGAGTTTCGCCGCTTCGTCTTCGAATCGCCGGCCGCACCCATTGCCGCCGGGCTGCTCGGCGCGCGGCGGGTCAACCTCGTCATGGACAACTGGTTCCGGCGCGAGGCCGGAGCGCGCTCGCGTGCTCCGTGGCATCACGACATCGCCTATTTCGACTTCGACGGCAGCATGTGCGTCCTGTGGCTGCCGCTCGAGGCGACGCCGGCGGAGGAGGGCATCGCGTTCGTGCGTGGTTCGCACCGGTGGGGCAAGCTGTTTCAGCGGGTTTTCTTCAAGGACCACAGCACCCGCGGCGCGCCCGGCGTCGTCAATGGACTCGCGTACGAAGCCCCGCCCGACATCGAGGCGCATCCCGGGGATTACGACCTCATCGATTTCGACTGCGCGCCGGGCGACTGCATTTTCTTCGACATGCGCACGCTGCACGGCGCGCGGCGCGAACACACGCCGCGGCAAACCTCGCAGCGTTTCACTTTGCGGATGTCCGCCGAGGACGGCATCATCCGCTACCGTGGCGACTGGGCCGCCGCCGAGCGCGCGATTTTCGAGGCCGCCGGCTATCGCAACGGTGACGCGATCGACGGCGATTTCTTCCCGCGGTTGTGGCCGCCGGCGGATACCGGCTAACAGTTTTCCGATTCGAGCCCGTACACCGCCTGCGGCCCGGCGACGCCTTTCATTTCGTGCTCGCCGAGCGCGACCACCGGTTGCTGGATGCAATCGGCGAATTCGCGTGAGAACAAGATACTGCGGTCGAGCGTCTTGGTCAGCGACTCGAGCCGCGCGGTGCGGTTGACCGCCGGGCCCATGACGGTGAAGTCGAGCCGGTCGGGCGCGCCGACGTTACCGTAGATGACCTCGCCGAGGTTCAAACCGACGCCGAACTCGATCGGCGGCTCGCCGTGGCGGCGGCGCAGGTGATTGAGCGCGCCGAGCGTGCCGCGCGCGTCGAGCGCGGCGTCGAGCGCGGCGCGGCAGGCCGCGGCCGAGTCGTGGCGCGCGTCGATCGGGAACACGATCAGCATCGCGTCGCCGATGAAGCGCAGGATTTCGCCGCCGCGCGCGTTTACCGCCGCGGCGATGAACTCGAAGTAATCGTTGAGCATTTTGAGCACCTGGTCCGGCGCCAGGGTCTCGCTCAGGTGAGTGAAATCGCGCAGGTCGCTGAACCACAGCGCCGCGTCGATGACCTCGGCGTCGCCGCGCTTGATCATGCCGGCAAGCACCTTGGCGCCGGTACGCTTGCCGACGTAGGTATCCATCAGCGAGCGCGATAGCTGGCGCAACGCGTGCGCCTCGAGCAGCGGCGTGACGTAGTCGCGCAGCGTTTCGAGCTGGCGGACGTCCTGCTCGCAGTAACCGTGCGCCCGGCGAGTCGCGACGATGAAGACCCCGGCCGGATCGTCCGCGATCATGATCGGCAGTCCGAGGTAGTCTGTGAAATGTTCCTCGGCGAGTTCGGTGAAGGCGGCGTGGGCGTCCTCGGGAAGCTTGTCGAGGCGCTGCCGGACGGGTTTCATGCCTTCGTAGATGGCCTGCATCGGGCTGCCGATGTAGCGATCGGTGATCCGGATCTCGTGGATGGTTTCGATATGCCGGGTTGCGTTAGTGTCGACATGCCAGGTTTCGGAGGTTGCGATCAGCTGGGGATGCAGGGTGCGCATCGAAACCATCAGTCGCTCGACCGGCGCGTTCGCGGCGACCAGCTGTTGCGCGAATTCGTGCACGAAACGGTTGCTGTCGCGGAGGTGCCGACCCTCGGTAAAGATCCAGTCGATGACTTGCTGAAAACGCCATTCCGGCGTCCGCTTGGATAATTGAGTCGTCATCAGTGGCGCATGCTGGCGACGCCGCCGGGCGCGGCGCGCGGCTTCCTCCGTTCGGTCGAGATCAGAATGATACCCGAAAGCACGATGATCGCGGCGCCGGCAAGCATGTTGGACGTCGGGACGTCACCCCAGATGAAATAGCCGTAGCCGATCGCGATGATGATGCTGACGTACTTGAACGGCCCGATGAACGACAGCTCGCCCAGGCGGCTGCCGACGATCAGGCACAGGTAGCCGGTGTAGAGCACCGCGGCAAGCGCGAAAAACCACAAATACCAGTGCCATTCGGGCAGACCCCAGCCCTGGTACAGCGAGTAGGCGCCGCCACCGAGCATGACGACCCACGCGTTGGTGAATGCCACCTGCGAAGACGGAATATCGTTCGGCACGTAGCGGATCGCGACGTCGCGCAGGGCGACGAACACGGCGCAAACCAGCGGCAGAATCACCGCCCAGGAGGCCGCCTCGGCGAACGGGTTGGTGATCAGCAGCACGCCGCCGAAACCGGCGAGCACGATCAGCCAGCGCACGATGCCGACGCGCTCGCGCAGCAGGATCGCCGCGAGCACGGCGAGGAAGATCGGTGACGCGAAACCGAGCGTCGACGCGACCGCGATCGGCAGCAGCGCGAGCCCGCTTAAGAAAAACAGCGTCGCGCCGAGCTCGAAGCCGGCGCGTGCGAGATTCCAGCGGTGCAGCGTCGCGCGATTGAACACCGGCTGGCCGCGCAGGCGCATGACAATCGCGAAGATGATGCAAATCAGCGCGCCGCGCAGGAACATGATCTGGCCGACGTCGAATACCTGGGTGATGTGTTTGACGATCGCGTCGTTGGTCGTGATCATCGTCATTGCCAGCATCACGAGTAGCGCGGCCTTCAGATTATTAAATTCCATGCGGGAAATAGAGGGACAGTATACCTGTTTCTCCAGCGAACTCGCCGAGCCTAGAAAATTCGAATAAGGAAATTGGTATGCTGTCCCCGATTAAATTTGGTCGAAAAGAAATGAGCGCAGGTGCGGCAGGACCTTGTCGCTGGCTTCGAGCAGCAGCGAATGCTTGTAACCGTCGAGGATGACGAGCCGGGAATCCGGCAGGGTTCCGTGCATGAAGCGATTGAGTCGCGGGTTGCAGCCGCCGTCGAGTTCGCCGGTCAGCACCAGGCACGGGCAGGACACCTCGTGCAGCCACGGCGCCATTTCGGTCGTTGCGTAAATCCAGAAAACGCTCATGAACACGTTCGCCGGCGTGTCGATGACCTGCTGCAGGCGCGCGTCGACGCGTTCTCGGTGATTGGCGATGAAGTCGTCGGTAAACCAGCGGTCGACGAGGGTCGGCAGCGTTTCGGCGATCCCGTTTGTCTCCATCGCCTCGCCGACCGCGCGCAGTTTTGCCCGGTCTTCATCGTTTCGACCGGCCGCGGTGCTGAGCAGAGCGACGCTCGCCGCGCGGTCCGGGTACGCGCGGGCGTAAGCCGGGCCGATCATACCGCCGAGCGAGTGTCCGGCGATATGAATTCGCGCGTGCGCGAGCGTTTCCCGCAGCGCCTCGAGGTCGTCGACGAGATCGTCGAGCGTATAGGGTGGCGGCAGGACGGGGCTGTCGCCGTGACCGCGCAGGTCGTAGCTGACGCAGGTGAAATCATCGCGGAGTCCCGCGATCAATTCGTCCCAGGTCGTCTTGCGCGCGCCGATGCCGTGGACGAAGTAGAGCGGAGGACCGGAACCTTCGACCCGGTAGCTGACGTCGATCGCGGTCAAGTCAGCCGGACCCTTCGGCGCGCGCGATCGGCGCGGCGGCGAAATGCGGCATGACCTCGGCGGCGAAGCGCTCGAGCGCTTCGAGCACCTCGGCTTGTTCGACCCCGAAATTGACGTTCATGATGAATCGATCGACGCCGGCCTCGGCATAGGGCCCGAGCTTGTCGATCATCGCGCTCGGGGTCTCGATGGTCAGGTTGTCGGCGGTTTGGTCGAGCGTCATCGAGCGCGGCAGCGGCCGAATCATTCCGGCGTCGACGAGGCCGGGCCCGGTAAAGACGTTGTCGAAACGGCTGTAGTAATCGTGCGCCATTTCGATCTTGCGCCGGCGGTCGGAATCGTCGCGCGCGAGGAATGCGACGCGGGACAGCGACAGGGTCTGGCCGCTGCCGTCGGTGCCGCGCTCGGCCTTGCCGCGAGCAAAGGCATCGACCTGGTCGCGCATCAACCGGTGATCGCCCGACAACGGCGTTGTCAGGATATGCAGGCCGCGCCGCGCGCAATGGTATATCGCTTTCGGGTCCATCACCGCGAGCGCCAGCGGAATCTCGCTCGTCGGTCGCGGCATGATCGTCAGGGGTTCGAAGCGATAATACTTTCCGTCCCACGCGACTTCCTCTCGCGCCAGCAGCGCCTGCAGTACGTCGAGCGACTCGTCGAACTTTTCACGGCTGATTTCGAGCGGCACGCCGAGCCGATTCATTTCGAATGCGAACGCGCCACGGCCGACCCCGAGCACGAGCCGGTGGTCGGTGAAGATGTCGGCGCAGACGATTTCGCCGGCGAGAATACGCATGTCGTGCAGCGGCAATACCGAGACCGCGGTGACGATCTTGAGCTGCTGCGTCTCGGCCGCGAGCTTGACCGCAAACTGCAGCGGTGCCGGCATCATCAGGATGTTGATCAGGTGGTGCTCGGTGATCGCGATCGATTCGTAACCGCAGCGGTCGGCGACGCGCGCCTGCTCGAGCATGTCGCCGTAGACCCGCTCGCCGCCGTAAGATTTGTCGGGGTAGTACGCCGACAATTGAACACAGAATTGCACGCTGACTTCGCCCTTAGTCGCTTTGGCCGGTATTGTGCATTAGCGCGCCGAGTTTGACGAACGAAAACTGGATTGTGATGCCGGGCTCACCCGGCGGGACCCTCGAGCGTCATCGCGTCGCCGAGCGCGGCGCGCATGTCGGCGAGTGTCGGGAAGAAATTGCCGCGCACGGCCCACTTGCGCTGGCAAACGAGCGACTTCACGTCGGGCTGGTCGGGCGAGGCCAGTCGCATGATCACCGCGTAAAGGTAGTAGTCGGGCGGGCCGATGTCGTCGGGATCGCGGCCGAGACCGAAGCTCAGGCCCAGTGTCGGAAAATAGAGCGGGCCTTCCGACGAGTGGTAGCGGATTTGCACCCGCGAAATCGAGAAATCGCCGGGTTCGACCCTGGATTGGTAATCGGCGCCGCGCGTCGAATCGAAAACGCGAAGCGCGCAGTAGGTCGTCCACTTGTCGACATCGTCCTCGTCGATGCGGGCGCCGTTTTGAAAATAAACCTGCGAAAAATTGGACAGCGGCCCGTAGGTGCGATGCACCTGCAACCGATGCGTGGTATCGATCGGCAGCGGGTAGGGCGTGGCTGCGCAACCCGCGAGCATCGAGGCCAGCAACAGCTTCGCGAAGAATCGGTGCATAACGACAGGACCGAGCGGCGATCATCGAGATCTCAGATATCGATTATAGTGTCACGCCGATGCGTTAACGTCACTGCCACATTACTCGTTTCGAGATCGATGACGCTACAATGTGCCGAACGATCCCGGGAGACAAGGCCCATGGCGTGCAGAATACTGGCAATCGTTTTTCTAACCGGAGTGCTTGCGTCGCCGGCGAAGTCCGGATTTTTCACCGGCGAACAGCTGCTTGCCAAGTGTGCAAGCGACGAGGTAACCCACCAGCTCGCGTGCGTGTTTTACCTCGCCGGGGCGCTCGATGCCTCCGACACGCATCACCAATGGGGCGACATCGAGCAGCAGTTTTGCATCGGCTCGGGCGTCAATATCGTCAACCTGCGCCAGGTGTTCGCGAGCTACGCGGTCGAGCACCCCGAGGACCTGCAATATCCGGCGACCGGCACCGCATTGAACGCGTTCATCGATGCGTTCCCATGCGACAGCGACGAACAAGCGCCGGCCGAACCTGTGCCCGACGAACCCGAGTGACCGCGCAGTGGATCGCCAGCGGCGGTGTGGGAAAGGGTGACTGGATTGCGCCGGCCGTCCCTGGCCGGCGCCCGTGCCAGAAAAACAAAAGCCGCCTCACTTAAGGTGAAGGCGGCTTTTGTTGTTCAGGACTGGTCGGGGTGACTGGATTGGCTCGCACGTCCCTGTGCTCGGCCCTTCGGGCCGCGCGCTGCGCGCGCCGAAAAATCGCTCCCGGCGATTTATTCAAACCAAGAGGTTGGCTCCAGATCCAGCGCCCAATTTCCAAATGAAATTTTTCGCCTCACGGGAGGCGAAGGCGAAAAATTTCATTTGAGAATTGGTCGGGGTGACTGGATTCGAACCAACGACCTCTGCCTCCCGAAGGCAGCGCTCTACCAGGCTGAGCTACACCCCGATGCAAGGGGGCGTATTCTAGGGAAAAAGCGGCCTCGGCTCAATCAGGATTTGCCGAAATACATCCGGTCGAATGCCTCGGCGCTGAATCCGTTCATGCGCTGTTTGCCGACGAGGATGATCGGCACGCCGCGGCCATTGAGCTTTTTGTAGTCGCGCGCGCCTTTTTGCGACTTTTCGATGTCGTATTCCTTGAACGGAATGCCGTGCTTGCGGAAATGTTTCGCGGCTTTTTTGCAATAGCCGCACCAGCTCGTCGAATACATGATGACCGTCCTGGTTTTGCTGGGAGTCGTCAACAACGACTCGTCGAGTTCGAACGGCTCGACCGTGACCGAGGTGAAGCTCGACACGTTGCCGCGAATCTGTTTCAACGCGGCGCCTTCCGGCGGGCTGTCGCCGTAGTGGACCTTGCCCTGATCGTCGACCCATTTGTAGAGTTGGGCGAAACCGGCTGGACTCGTGAGCAGGGCCGACAGCGCCAGCGTGACCAGAAATGTCTTTAATCGGGACATGACTCCCGAGTATAGCAGCGGGGCAAAATTCGGCTTATTCCGGAACTTCGGCGGCGCGCCCCGGGCGATTGACGAGGTAGACACCGGCAACGGCGAGCAGCATGCCGGCGATCGACACCGAGCCAAGGGTTTCGCCGAAGAGTAGATACGCCTCGACGACGACCAGCGGCGGGATCAGGTAAAACATGCTCGACACCCGGCTCGCTTCGCCGCGCCGGATCAGATACATCAGCAACACCACCGCGCCGATCGACAACCCCAGCACCTGCCAGACCAGCGCGACGGCGAAGGCCGGGTTCCAGTCGATGCGCCAGGCCTCGCCGAACAACAGCGCGCAGCCGGCGGTCGCGAAGGTTGCGGCAAGATATTGCATCAACGTTCCCGGCAACAGCCTGGATTGGTCGCAAAACTTTTTCTGATAGAAAACGCCGACCGAAATCGACAGCAGGCTCACGATACACATCAGCAGGTCCAGTGGCGGGAGTCCGCCAGACAACCCGAGAGTGACGCCGTACTTGCCGACGATGACGATGCTGATGCCAACAAAGCCGACCAGCAGGCCGGCGACCTTGCGCCCGCTCAGCACTTCGCCGATGTACAGCGTCGCCAGCGCGGTCGTCAGAATCGGTTGCACGCCGATGATGATCGCGACGATGCCGGCCGGCACATCGTTCTTGATCGGCCAGAAGACGAAACCGAGATAACCGCAGTGCACCAGTACGCCGGTGACCATATCGTGGCGATAGGATCGGAGGTTGCGCGGCAAGGTCGCGCCGGCGAGCAGCACGATCGGCACCAGCACCGCGGCGGCCAGCGCGAACCGCAGGCACAGGAACACGAACGGGTCGGCGCTGTGCATGCTGTACTTCGCGGCGATGAAGCCAGTACTCCACAGCGCGACGAACAACAGCGGCGCCGCGCGGATCGCGAGCGCGCCGCCGCTCAAGTTCGGGGTTGGTAGCAGGCCGACGCGTGGCGGCGCATTCAGGAACCGATTTTAAGCAGTTCGACCTCGAATATCAGCGCCTCGTACGGACCGATGGCGCCACCGGCGCCGCGCTCGCCGTAAGCGAGATCGTAGGGAATCACGAAGCGGTACTTACTGCCGACGTTCATCAGCTGCACGCCCTCGGTCCAGCCCGGGATGACTTCGTTCAGCTTGAAGCTCGTCGGTTCACCGCGCGAGTACGAGCTGTCGAACTCGGTACCGTCGATGAGCGTGCCGCGGTAGTGCACGGTAACCTGGTCGGTGGCCTCGGGCTTCGGCCCGTCACCCGCGGTGATGACCGAATACTGCAAGCCGGATTCGGTGACGCTGACGCCCTCTTTTTTCGCGTTATCGGCGAGGAAGTCCTCGCCACGCGTCTTGTTGGCCTCGGCCTGCTCGGAGAACATTTGCTCCATGTGCTTGTTGAGGGCTTCGGTCGCCTGCTGCAGCGTAATCTGGGTTTCCTGGTTCTGGTGCTGCGCCTTCATGCCGGCGATCAGCAGGTCGTAGTCGACGGCGTCGTATTGCTTGAGCACGCGCTCGCCGATCAGCATGCCGAGTCCGTAGCTGTAGCGGTGCTCGTCGGTTTCGAGCTTGACCTCGGTCGCGGCTTGCCCGGCCGGCTTCTGCTCACACGCCGCGAGTGCCAGCGCCAGTGCGATGAGCATCGTCATTTTCAGTTTCATTGGGTTTTCCGTGGTTTGATTAATCCTGGAGGATTCGCGCAATTACGTTCATGAAGTCACCGATCTTGATCAGCGACGGGAAGTGGCGGCCCAGGATGATGCCGTCACTGCGAGCCCGGTATTCGACCGGGGAGACACCGGTGCGTTCGGTATTATATACACGTCCGAGCAATTGTCCCGCGCTAACCGCGTCGCCGAGGCCGACGCAGGGTTCGAACAGGCCGTTGTGCTCGGCGAACACGTAAGCGTCGGCATGCTGCATGTCGAGCTTGACGCCGGGAGACTCGGGCAGGATCGGCGCGGCGTCGAGAATGCCGGCGTGGACGAGGAAGTTGTGTACGCCGCGCTTGCCGATCTCGATCGTCGCCGGCGTCGTGCTGCCGCCGCCGCCGAGTTCGGTCGAGACGAACACCTTGCCCATGCTTTCGGCCTGGCTGTCGTACATGCCGCCGGAATCGATTTCGACCAGGCTGATGTAATAGGGCGCCGCAAATGCGCGCGTCGCGGCCTCGCAGGCGTCCTGCTGATGCTGGTCGTCGAGTTCGTGGTAGGCGGCGAACGGCAGGAACTCGAGCGTCTTGCCGCCGGAATGAACGTCGAGCACGAAGTCGCACATCGGCAACAGCTGGGTAGTGAAGTAATCGGCGATCAGCCGCGTGACGCTGCCCTTCGGGTCGCCCGGAAAGATCCGGTTCATGTTGAGCCCGTCGATCGGCGACACGCGCGTCGCCGCCTGGAACGCCGGGTAGTTCATCATCGGCACGACGACGACGCGACCATGAATGCGTTCGGCGTCGAGCGAGTTGGCAAGCGCATGCAGCGCGACCGGGCCCTCGTACTCGTCGCCGTGATTGGCGCCGGTCAGTACCGCGCCGGGGCCGTCGCCGTTTTTCGCGTAGGCGATCGGCAACATGATCGAGCCCCACGCGGAGTCGTTGCGCGAGTGCGGAATTTTAAGGAAGCCGTGCTGAACGCCGTCGCGTTCGAAATCGATGGTCGCCGAAATCGGGTTGGCCATGGCTACTTCACCAGCAGGCGCTGTTCGACTTCGGCGAGGCGTTCGTAACCGTCGTCGGTGATGACGATCGCCTCGGTGATCTCGAGCCCGCCGTCGTCGAGCCACAGCGCCGGCATGAAATGCAGCGTCATGTTCGGCATCAGTTCGGTGGTGTCGCCCCGGCGCAGGCTGATCGTGCGCTCGCCCCAGTCGGGCGGGTAGGACAGACCGATCGAGTAACCGGTGCGGTTGTCTTTCTTGAAGCCGTGGGTTTCGAGCGTGTCGAAGAACGCGATCGCGACGTCCTCGCAGGTTTTGCCGGGGCGGGCGTTGTCGAGTCCGGCGTGCATCGCGTCGAGCACCGCCTTTTCGGCATCGCGGTATTTCTGCGGCGGAGTCCCGAGCGAAATCGTGCGCGACAGCGGGCAGTGGTAGCGCTTGTGGCAGCCGGCGATCTCGAAGAACGTAATGTCGCCGGGTTCGAGCTTCGAGTCGTCCCAGGTCAGGTGCGCCGCGGTCGCGTCGATGCCGGTCGGCAGCAGCGGCATGATCGCCGGGTAGTCGCCCCAGTGCTCACCGGTGCCGGCGATGCCGGTACGGAAAATTTCGGCGGCAAGAATATTTTTCTGCAATCCCGGTTCGATGATGTCGTAGATGTGCGCGTGCATCGCTTCGACGATGCGCGCGGCGGCGCGCATGTATTCTATCTCGCGCGGCGACTTGACCAGCCGCTGCCAGTTGACCAGTGCCGTCGCGTCGGCGAGCGTGGCCTTCGGCAGGTGCCGCTCGAGCGCGCCGAATGCCGCCGCCGAAAAATAGTAATTCTCCATTTCGACGCCGATCGTTGCGCGCTCGAGCCCGAGGTCGGCGATGATCCCGGCGAGGTGATCCATCGGGTGGCGCTCGGTGGACTGCACGTAGTGGTCCGGATAGGCGAGGATATTATCGGCGTCCAGCCAGGTCGTGCGCAGTGCGCCGGGCGCATCGATACCGCGGCCCCACCAGACCGGTTCACGGTCGTGCAGGACGAGGACGCACTGGTGCACGTAGAACGACCAGCCGTCGTAGCCGGTCAGCCAGGCCATATTGGACGGGTCGACGACAACCAGGCAGTCGAGGTTTTTATCCGCCATCGATTGTCGCGTCCGCTCGAGGCGCGCGGCATATTCATCGAGGTCGAAATTCAGTTTGGCGTCTTTGGGCATGGGGTTATTCCTAGGTAACGATGCTGGTGCCGGCCTGCCGTTGGCGGCTGCGGTGAAACGCAAGCGTTGCGATCGCGGTGTCCTGAATACCGGTGCCGGTCAGGTCGCAAAGCGTGATTTCGTCGCGCGTTGCGCGCGCGGCGGATTGCTGCGAGATGACCTGGCCGAGCTCGGGATGGGGCGCGCCGGCTTCGACGAGTCCACGCTCGATGGCGTGGTGTAATTCGCCGAGCACCTCAACCTGCGCAAGGCGGTCACAAAAATAACTGGCGCCGGCGGCGATTATCGCGGGGTCTATCTCGTTCTTGTGCCCGGCGTCCGAGCCCATCGCGGTGACGTGCTGCCCCGGACGCAAGTGCGCGGCGAGCAGGATCGGCTTGTCCGCCGGCGTCGTCGTGACGATGATATCGGCGTCGGCAGTCGCGGCGGCGACGTCGGCGCGGGCTTCTACCGGGATGCCGAGTTTCGCCGCCAGCTCGGCGGCACGCGCGGTGGCCTTGTCCGGGTCGCGCGCCCACAGCGCCGCCGACTCGATATCGCGCACCAGCGTCAGCGCCTCGAGCTGCAAGCCGGCCTGCACGCCGGCGCCGAGGATTGCCGCGCGACGGCTGTCGGCACGCGCGAGATACTTGGCCGCGACCGCGCCGGCGGCGGCGGTGCGTACGTCGGTCAGATAACCGTTATCGAGCAGCAGCGCCTCGACCAGCCCGGTGCGCGTACTGAACAGCACCATCAGACCGTTGACGCTCGGCAGGCCGAGGCTCGGGTTGTCGAAGAAACCCGGGCTGATCTTGATCGCGAGGCTGTCGACGCCGGGAATGTAGGCGGTCTTGACGTCGATCTCGCCGTTGTGTTCGAGGATGTCGAGGCGCATGATCGGCGGCATCACGACCGCCTTGGTCGCGAGCGCGTGGAAGGCGTCCTCGACGCAGGCGATCGCATCCAGATCGAGCTGCACGAGGCTGCGCAATTCGGCTTCGGTGAGGATGCGGATATCGGGCATCAGCCAGGTTCCTCGCCGTTGACGATGCGGCGATGCAGCTGCATGTCGATATTCTGGCCGCTAAGCAAAACCACGGTCTTGTCGCCCGGTTCGATTTTGCCGGCGAGCAAGGCGCCGAGGCCGACCGCGCCACCGCCCTCGAGCACGATTTTTTCGTCGAAGTAGGCATGGCGGATGCCGTCGGCGATCTCGTTCTCGGTCAGCGTCACGCAGTCGTCGACCAGCTCGCGCACGATCGCGAAGGTATAGCGATTGTCGAGGCCGATGCCGCCGCCGAGCGAATCCGCCAGTGTCGGCAATTCTTCGACTTCGATCGGTCGTCCGGCGCGCAGCGATTCGATCATTGCGGCGCCGCGCTGCATCGAAATCCCGACGATGCGAACTTCTGGTTTTTGCTTTTTGATCGCGAGCGCGATGCCGGAAATCAGGCCGCCGCCGGACAGTTGCACCAGCACCGTGTCGAGATCCGGCACCAGTTCGAGCATCTCCAGCCCGAGCGTTCCCTGGCCGGCGATCACATCGGTGTGATCGAACGGCGGAATCATCGTGAAGCCGTCGTCGGCCACCAGCCGTTTCGCCTCGAGCTCCGCTTCGTCCTGCGATTTGCCGTGGATCCGGATCTCGGCGCCGAGTTCGCGGATCGCGTCGAGTTTGTTCTGCGGAACCAGTTCCGACATGCAGATCACGCAGGGCACGCCCTGTTCGCGTGCGGCGTAGGCCAGCGCGCGGCCGTGGTTGCCGGTCGACACCGCGACCACGCCGGTGGTACCCGCGGGCAGCTGCAGCACCGCGTTGGTCGCGCCGCGCAGCTTGAACGCGCCGGTCGTTTGCAGGTATTCGTGCGCGAGCAGAATCTCGGCGCCGAAGCGTCGCGACAGCGACGCCGACGGCGTGATGCGCAACGGCTGGATATGCGGCGCGATCCGTTCGCGCGCGGCGACAATGTCGTCGAGCTCGATCGCGGTGGTCATTGCGCCTGGTGCCGCTGATGGAGAATGCGCGCGCACATCAGGTCGAGATGCCCGCCACCGCCATTCTTGAACAGCGTGATTTCGTCGTCGGCGGTTCGTCCGGGGTGGGTTCCCTGGCAGAGATCCGACAGCGACGCGAGCACGTCGGACTCGGCGATGACGCCGGCGGCGAGCGGGATCATCAGTTCGCCGATGTGGTGAATCGTGGTTTCACGGGCGTCGACGAAGAGGCTGCCGCGACGCAGGCATTCGTCGTCGGCTTCGCGCATTTCGGGCGTGAATGCGCCGATCAGATCGACGTGCGCACCGGGCTTGAGCCATTCACCGCGCAGAATCGGTTCCTTGCGCCCGATCGCCGAACAGATCAGGTCGGCTTCGGGTGCCGTGGCCTCGATGGTGTCGACCCGCGCAAAATCGACCTGCGGGAATCGACCGGCCAGCAGCGCGCAGAGTTCCTCGGCCTTGTCGGCCGTGCGGTTCCAGATGTCGACCCGTTCGATCGACGGGCGCACCTCCAGATGTGCGGCGACCAGGTGCGGCGCCATCTGCCCGGCGCCGATCATCAGCAGGGTCGCGATGTCCTCGCGCGCCAGCAGCTTGCTGCCGAGCGCCGAGTCGGTCGCGGTCTTGATCCAGGTCAGCGCGGTGCCGTCGAGGCATGCGAGCGGCGTGCCGTGCTTGCCCTCGAACAGCACGTAAATCGCCTGGATTGACGGCCACGCGGCCTCGATGTTGTTGCGCGGAAACACCGTGATGACCTTCGCGCCGACCGCTTTCTCGGGCTGCCAGCCGGTGCGAATGAAGAAGTGGCTGAGGTTGCCGTCGGCATCGGTCGAGTCCATCATCAGTTCGTCGACCAGCCCGATCGGTTCGCGGTGCATCGCGGCGAGCGCATCGACCATCGCCGCAAACGACAGTCGATCGAGCATCTGGTCGGCGTCGAGCATCAACATTGGCGGGTTCCCCGGCTGCGCTGGCGGTTATAGACTGGGTTGTCGTCCGAGTGTACTGAAATCGGGCGATTATTAACAATGGCGGAGGCGAGCATCGTGTTATGAGCCAGATCACCAACAAACTGGGCCAGCCGATCGGTTTTCCGCTGGACGACTGGAAGGCTTGCCCGCACCCCCGCGGCGCCACCATGGAAGGGCGCCTGTGTCGACTCGAGCCGCTCGATTTCGAGCGGCACGCAGGCGATCTGTTCGCGGCCTTTGCCGAGGATAGCGACGCGCGCAACTGGACTTACCTGCCGTACGGGCCGTTCACCACCGAGGCGGATTTTCGCAGCTGGCTGTCGTCGAGCTGCCTCGGTGACGATCCGTGTTTTTTCGCGGTAATCGATCTGTTCGCGGGAAAGGCCGTCGGCATGGCGAGTTACCTGCGGATCGAGCCCGCCGTCGGCGTGATCGAAGTCGGGCACATCCATTTCTCGCCGCTGATGCAGCGCAAACCGATATCGACCGAAGCGATGTACCTGATGATGCGCCAGGTGTTCGAGGTCTGGGGCTACCGGCGCTACGAGTGGAAATGTGACGCGTTGAACGCGCGGTCGTGCGCCGCGGCCGAGCGTCTTGGTTTTCTGTTCGAGGGGATTTTTCGCCAGGCGACGATCTACAAGCAGCGTAACCGCGACACCGCGTGGTATTCGATCCTCGATCGTGAATGGTCCGCGGCGAATGCGGCCTTCGAAGCCTGGCTCGATGCGGCGAATTTCGATGCTGACGGGAAGCAGCGCAGTTCGTTGTCGGCGCAAATGCGGGCGGCACTCGCGCCGTTGCGTCAGGCGTCGTCCTGATCGAGCGCCCGCGCCAGCGCGGCGGGGTCGAATTGACTGCGGACGCTGCGGCGGACCTCGATCCAGCGATAGCGCACCGAGTTCTTGACGATCGGTTCGTCGCGTTCCTTGAGTTCCTCGGCGATCGGCGACCAGTAAAATAGCGCCTCGGGGCTGGCGCTGAAGACGGTGTCGTCGTCGCGCTCGAGGCGCCAGTCGCAGGCGTCGATGCGCTGCAGCACCTTGGCGCGCGCGGCGGCGAAATCGGGGCCGGCCTCGTCGGGCTCACCGGCCTCGTCGAGCACCCGTCGCAGCGTTTGCGGCAGCACCGCGGCGACGCGCTCGGCATCGAAGGCGTCCGACTGCGCCAGGTGCTGGCCGCTGTAGACGCACAGGTCCGATACGCAGGCAAGCCAGACGTGCCACTTGGCGATGTTGATCGACGTCAGCAGGTCGGGATTTTCGAACATTTGCGGGAAGCGGGTGCCGGCGCGCGTGCGCAGGTAACCGTACAGCGACGCCTGCGCGACGTGGCTCGCGCGCGTCGCGATGAAGTCGGCGAGCGCCTCGGCGTCCTCGACCGGTTGTTCGCGACGGCGGCGACCGATACCGAGATACTCGGCAAGGTTTTGCCAGTATTCGCGGGTGAAGACCGGGTTGACCCAGTTGCTGATGATTTCGAGCGGTTTCACGAATTCCTGCGCCTATTTGTTACGAAACGTAACATTCGCGACGAAAAATTAGAAAAACTTGCACCTTTGGCGCCTAACCGGGCGCTAATACTAGGGTTTTTGGCTAGTAAATGCCAAAAAATCTGGGCATATTAAATTCGCGTTAAAACGATAAATCTTACGCGTAAGCAGAAAACCTGACGTTGTAACCACAAAACCAGGGGGAATTAATGAACGATAACTCCAGACGAGAGGAGCATTGGCGTCGTACCAAGTCGCTGATGATCGTGACTCTCACCATTTGGTTTATCTTCTCCTTTGTCGTGCATTGGTTCGCAAGTTCGTTGAACTCGGTGGAATTTTTCGGCTGGCCGCTCGGCTTCTACATGGCCGCGCAAGGCTCCGAAATCGTATTCGTCATCACCCTGTTCTGGTTCGCGCGCGCCCAGCACAAGATCGACACCGATTGCGGTTTCGCAGAGGAGGAGTAGACCATGTTTAAGAAATACGGAGGCGGGGCTTTCATCGAAAACCTGCCGAAGATCTATGGCATGTATACCGGGGGCTTCCTGGTATTCGTGCTGCTCATGGCGATCCTCGAGCAAATGGGCGTCGGTGCCGACACCATCGGCATCCTGTTCGTCGCTTTCACGATCGTGATTTACGCCGGTATCGGCGTACTGTCGCGGACGATGGCGGTCGATGCGTACTACGTCGCCGGGCGCCAGGTGCCAGCCGTGTTCAACGGCATGGCGACCGCCGCGGACTGGATGTCGGGCGCGTCGTTCGTCGCGATGGCGGGTGGCATCTACTTCGGTGGCCACGGCTATCTCGCGTTCGTCGTCGGCTGGACCGGGGGTTACATCCTGGTCGCGTCGCTGATGGCGCCGTACCTGCGGAAATTCGGCTGCTACACGGTGCCGGACTTCATCGGTACGCGCTACGGCGGCAAGTTGCCGCGCTTTTTCGGCGTCGTCGTGCTGGCGGTGGCATCGTTCACTTACGTGACCGCGCAGATCAACGCGACCGGTACGATCGCGGCGCGTGCGCTGCAGATCCCGTTCGAGGTCGGCGTCTGGTTCGGCCCGCTGGGTATCCTGCTGTGCTCGATG